>CAYOXF010000092.1:0-73572 GCA_964407845.1 uncultured Acidobacteriaceae bacterium
CTTGCTCTGCCGGTTCATCCGCAATGTCACGGTCGAAAGGCGCGAGTCGAGAATCCAGCATTCGTCCGCTTGCAGGATATTGCCCAGCAGCGCGCGCACACCGGTAAGGTTCTGAATGAGATCCTCATCCGCCGTCAGAACCGCTCCGGCAAGCAAGTCGCTGAAGCCTCCCAGGAACTTGGTCGCCGAGTAAATCACCAAATCTGCCCCGTGGTTCAGCGGATGCTGGAAGGCGGGGCCGAGCAGCGTGTTGTCAACGATGACGACCGGCCGCGCTTCGCTCTTATGGGACTTTCGCGACGCGACGGCTTCACAGACACTACGAATGTTGGTCATGACCAGTGTGGGGTTGGCCGGCGTTTCGATCAGCACGGCGCCGAGATGCTGCGCCGAACGGATCGCGCTCACGAGCAGATCGCTGTGGCCCGACGGCTCCGGCACGCCCGTGATGCCCCACATCGAGAGGTAATCCTGAATGAAATGCTGTGTGCCGCCATAAAGCGGGACGTTGTGGACGATGGATTGGCCGGGGCGTAGAAACGCAAGGAGCGATGTCATGATCGCGGCCATACCGGAATTGAACGCCAGGGCGGCCGTGGCGCCGGTTTCGAGATTTACAATCTGATCCTCCAGAATTTCGGCGTTGGGATGATTCAAGCGCGCGTAGATCAGGTCGGGAGACTCTCCTTCGCTGGCTCGGGCGCGGCCCGACGCCACATCGAAGGCGCGTTCGGCAGCCTCCGGGCTCGAGAAGACATAGGTGGAGCTGCGAAAGACGGCGGGGCGAGCCGAGCCGACGGAAAGGTTCGGGTCAAACCCCTCGGTAAGAATTTTTGTCGTGGGCCTCAGATCGTGCGACCCATGGCGATCACTGGGAGACATGGCGGCACCTCTGTGTTGGTTATAGACCAATGGGAATGCCAATGGAATAGGCAGTAGGACTGTCGAATATAGCTCGCGTGGGGCCGCGGCTTTACTGGCGGAGGTAGCCCCAGTTATGAAGACGGTCGCTGTCCTCAACCCAGCGGTCACCGATATCCGTGCGGTAATACATATTCGGGATCAAGATATTCTTGATGCGCGAGTAGACTTGTGCCTGAGCCTGCTTCATCGTCGGGCCCAGCCCGACCACAATCAGGATGACCCCGGAGGTTCCGGCAACGAGCCACTGACCGTTGACCTGTTTCACATCCTCAATGTGGATCTCATCCTGCGGCGGCTTCTTGAAAACAATCACGGAGTTTTTCGAGAAGGAATCGAACGTTTCGTCGTCATCAAACGGAAACGGTGGCACGACGATGCGGACTCCGATCTGAAAGCCACTGCGCGTTTTCAGCTTGGGATCCTCGCCGTTCGCCAAATCCCAGAAGAGTTGGCCGATGGGCGTCAACATGCCGGCCTGCTGGATGCTGATGGTCGGGTATCCGAACCGCGAGGTGAATTCAAGGGGATAGATTCCATGGTTGTTGACGATGCAGTTCAGGTCGATGTAGCCGACATAGCCCTCTGAGGCCAGCACCGCTTCCATTTTCAAAAGAGTCTGCGTGAACAGCTGATTGACACCACTCCAGAACATCGACGTTCCCATCTCGCCAGTGGGTGGGCCAATGTCACCGGGGAAGAGTTTTTTGTGTTCGAAGTTGACATTGATGGGATAAACAAAACTCTTGCCATTGAAGAAGGCGCCCACGGCGACCTCCACCCCTGTCACCCGTCGCTGCAGTTGAAAAACTTTGATCTCTTCCGACAGCGCCTTCTTGTACGCCTCCAGCATGCGGATTACGTCCTGCCCGTCGTCTTCCTCGCCCACGAACAGCCGCCGCTTCACGTTTTGCGCCTCGCCGCTGGGCTTGATGACGTAGCGGGCGGGGTTTTGTGTGACATGGTCGATCGCTTCATCGAACGACACAAAGTCCGCGTAGGGGATGATACTGACGCCAGCCTTCTTCAGCTCTTCCTGCCCGAAAGAGCGATCGTCCTCCAGACGATCGGTGTACGGCGTGCCGCCGATGACCTTCTTGCCCTGTTCGCGCAGCGCCTTCGCCCGTTCGCCCTGGCCGAGCGTGTCATCAAACACGATGACGTCTGCCCAGTCGATGTCCTTCTCCCAGTCCTTCGACTTGGGGACGAACCCATCGGCGATATCGCGCTCTTTTTTGTCAGCAATGAAGTAGCGAACGTCGTGGCCCTCCTTCGATACCTGCCAGGCGATGTCGCTGATCAGCCCCGTGAGCGATACGAACAAAAAGTGTTTCCGATCCATTGCGCTCCTATTTCCGTCAGGCGAAACGCGTCATCTTAGCATGAGAGTTGCGCCGTGAAATATGAACGCAATGTGACGAAGGATCTCGGCGGCCTCACTCGAAGTCGATCAAAACGATTTCCGGGCTGGTGCCGACGCGCATGGGAGGGCCCCACGTGCCTGCTCCGCACGAGGTGTACACCAGCAGATCGCCGAGGCGCTTGAGTCCGTAAACAAAGGGGCCGTAGATGCGTGAGGTGAACCAAGTGAAGGGAAAGAATTGGCCCGCGTGTGTGTGGCCGGAGAGCTGGAGACCGATTTTTTCCTCCGCAGCGATGGGCAGATGGTCCGGCGAATGCGTCAGGAGAATGCTGGCCGTGCCAGGGTCCAAGCTAGCGTTGCGCAGGATCGCGCGGAAGCGTTCCGGATGCACAGAATCGCGGTGATGCACACCGATGAGTTGCAGACCGTCGACGACCACTTTTTCGTTGTCCAAGACACGGACGCCGGAGTCGCGCACGGCTTCTAGGTACTGCGCACGATCGCCGAAATCTTCGTGGTTTCCGGCGATGAAGTAGGTTCCGAGCGGCGGCGAAAGTCTCTCCAGGGGCGAGGCGAGCAAGCGCGCATCGGCGGCCGTGCCGTCATACATGTCTCCGCCGATCAGGATGATGTCCGGTGCAAAGCGGGACAGGAGCGCGACAAGGCGGTTGGCGAAAGCGTAGCCACGGACGTGGCCCAGATGCGTATCCGTGACAAGGGCGGCCACGCGCCCGCGCCAGGTGGCCGGCAAGTTCGGCAGCTTGACGGAAACCCTCCGTACCCGCATATGTGCGGAATTGAGAAGACCGTAAATACTGGCGCAAGCGGCCAAGGCGAGCATCAGCAAGACGATGTATTCGGATGGCCATCCCAGTCGGAACAACACCGAGGCGCCCCGGATGATCCAGGCAGCGACGGCTGCGAAAAACGCGAAGCTGAAAAAGCCGAGCCAGACCGCTGCGATCGAGTAATACGCGCGGACCAGAGGATTTGCGTAGCGGCGCGCGAGAAGCGAGGCCGTGAGAAAGGTGATCGAGAGAATAGCGAACGCATACGCCAGGAGCGGGATTCCATGGGAATGGCCGGAAGCAGGTGCCGGCTGGAAGACTCTCCAGGTCTCGTACACGAACCAATGCCCCAGGAACAGAATCGACTGCACAATGGTCAGGAAGATAACAACACGTCGTCGCATCGAGGGGCCGCTCCTTTAAGCTTAGATGCGTTCAAGGACTGACGGGACTCGAACGACTGGTGACGTCCGCCAGGCGGCGGAGCAGGAAGCGGCGTTCCACGTCGTTGGTTGTGAGCGAAAGGGCGCGGCGATAGGCTTCTGCGGCTTCTGGCAGGCGTTTGAGGCGCCGCAGGAGATCGGCCCGCGCGGCAGGGAGTAGGTGAAAATCGCTCAGCTGACCGCGGGATTCGATCTCATCGAGCAGAGCGAGGCCGCGCTGGAAACCGCTAGCCATGGCGACCGCAACGGCGCGATTGATTTCGATGACGGGCGATAGTTGGACTTGTAGCAAAGAGCCGTAGAGCCGAACGATCTGGCTCCAGTCTGTTTCCGCGGCCGTTTTGGCATTTGCATGAAGGGCGGCGATCGAAGCCTGAAGAGCATAGACACCGTTGGGTCGGGCACGGACAGCCGATTTGGCAAGCGCGGTACCCTCCTCAATCTGATCTTGATGCCAAAGACAGCGGTTCTGCTCTTCGAGCAAGACGAGCTCACCCTCTAGGTTGACGCGGGCGTCGGAGCGGGAATCGTGGAGAAGCATCAAGCCGAGCAGCGCCTGCGCCTCGGGCTGTCCCGCAAGAAGCCCGCACAAAATACGGCCGAGACGAATGGCTTCGGCACAAAGCTCGCGCCGGACGAGCGCGTCTCCGCGGGTGGCGAGGTAGCCCTCATTAAAAATCAGGTAGACCACAAGAAGCACGGTGTCGAGACGATCGGGCAAATCTTCGTACGCCGGCACGCGATAGGGGATCGCTGCTTCGCGAATCTTGCGCTTCGCGCGGACCAGGCGTTGCGCCATGGTCGTCACGGGAACCAGAAATGCCCGGGAGATTTCTTCCGTACTCATGCCGCACACGGTGTGAAGCGTGAGGGCCACTTGCGCGTCAGAGGCAAGCGACGGATGGCAGCACGTGAAGATCAACTTGAGCCGGTCGTCGGGGAAGTCCTCATCGGCGGACTCATACATGGGCGCTGTGACCTGCTCGGCATTTCGGGCCAGCTCCTCCCGCTTCAGTTCGAAGCGGCTGCTGCGTCGCAGGCGGTCAATCGCTTTGTGGCGCGCCGTCGTGATGAGCCAGGCACGAGGATTCGCCGGAGTACCCTCAACGGGCCACTTTTGAAGCGCGGCGGCGTAGGCCTCCTGCAACATCTCCTCGGCGAGATCGAAATCGCCGAAGAGACGGATGAGCGTCGACACGATGCGGCCTGACTCTTCGCGATGAAACTTTTCGAAATCCATGACAGACAAAGCCGATCATCACCCGGCGATGGAGGCCAGTGTCAACCTTACGCTGATTTCAATCAATCGAAGACCTTAGGTCCGGGCGGCCTGCTCCATGACGAAGACGGGCCGCACTTCGACCGAACCGTGGCGGGCGGCCGGAATGCGCGCGGCGATGGAGATGGCCTCGTCGAGATCCTTGGCGTCGATCAGATAGTACCCGCCCAATTGTTCCTTGGTTTCCGCGAAGGGACCGTCCGTGACAACTCGCTTGCCGTCTCGCACACGAACCGTTGTGGCCGTGGCTACCGGCTGGAGCCGGTTTGACCCGAGATTCTTGCCCTTTTCAGAGATATCCCGAGTGAACTGGCCATATTCCTGTTGCATCGCCGCGTGCTGCGCGGGGGTTAAATTCGTCCAATCCGATTCTTGGCCGTAAATCAGCAGTAGATATTGCATGGTCTTCCTCCTGCAGGTTAGTCGAACGGCAGACCGCCAGATCGACAGGGCATTCTAAAAAACCAGGACACTGACGGCCGAATCGGGAACCCCGGCAACGAGGTCAGCCGCCTGCGGTTACATCTACACGATTTACGTTCGTCTGTCGATCAGACGTTCCGAGCTGAAGTCTCTGCGATGTAGGACCGAGAGATTTCGGCGATTGTTCGCACACCGGCCAGACGCATGGTCATCTCGAGCTCGGCGTCCAGATGCTGGAGTACAGCTTGAACGCCCATCCATCCACCAAGCGCTAGACCATAGAGCACAGGCCGCCCGATGGCGACGGCATTGGCCCCCAGGGCGAGTGCCTTGAAGACGTCTTGGCCGCGCCGTACACCGCCATCGAGGAGGATCGTCGCCCGGCCATGGACGGCTTCAGCGATAGACGGGAGCACGGTGATCGAAGCAGCCACGTCATCGAGCTGTCGCCCGCCGTGGTTTGACACCTGGATCCCCGCGCAGCCGTGCTCGACCGCCGCGACGGCCATCTGGGGAGACAGAACCCCTTTGAGCAATACAGGGAGTCCGGTTGTTTTCCCAATGAATTCGACGTCGTCCCAGTCGAGATCCCGCTTGGTCGGGGCCGCGGCGTAGGCACCGCTTTCACCAGGGAAATTTCCAATGGGCAACGGCGAACGGAAGTGGTTGCGCAGATCAGTTTCACGATTGCTGGGGACGACTGTATCGATAGTGAGGATGATCGCTCGGTAGCCGGCCGCCTTGGCGCGGTCCAGAATTTCGCGGGCTAGGCCGCGGTCTGCAGGCAGATAGATTTGGAACCACTTCGGTCCAGAACTAGCCGCGGCGATTTCTTCCATCGTATTCGTAGAGAGGGAAGCGGCTGTGTACAAGGCACCGGCCTCGCCGGTCCCCTTTGCGGACCCGATTTCGGCAGTGACGTGCGCCATGCCATGCGCGGCCATGGCGGAGACGATGATTGGCATCGAGACCTTCGTGCCAAGCAGCGTGGTCGAGCGGTCGGCAGACTTATAGCCCGTGAGGTACCGCGGGACGATCGTGATGCGCTTGAAGGCTGCTAGATTCTCGCGTTTTGTCCACTCGTCGCCGGCCGCGCTGGAAATATAGCCGAAGCCACCTGGAGGAATTAGCTTTTGCGCGGCGGGTTCCAGCTCGCGGAGATTGATGATATCTATGGATTTGACTTCCGTCGGCGCGGAGTACGTGCTTTCGGCAACGGTCTCGGAGTCGCCGTGCGCCAGCGCCACTGGAAGCGTGGTCGAGAGCGTTACGGCGGCGGCAGTAGCGGAGAGAAAATTGCGGCGCGTGCGGTCCATAGGATCCTCCGGCTCGAGTCGGCTTGGTTTCGTGGCACGGAAATTTTCGCGGATGATAACACGTTGGCACTCGAGGCAGGAAAGGCACGATCAGAACGTAATCGCGATTTTGCCGAAATAGCTGCCGGATGCTTGGAGCGCAAAGGC
The DNA here is from genome assembly GCA_964407845.1 of uncultured Acidobacteriaceae bacterium. Classification (GTDB taxonomy): domain Bacteria; phylum Acidobacteriota; class Terriglobia; order Acidiferrales; family UBA7541; genus Palsa-295. The sequence continues at coordinate 6,681 of CAYOXF010000092.1, forward strand.
GTCGGGGGCCTGATGGAACGGAAAGACGCGATCGATCACCGGTTGGATGTGATTGATTTCGATCGCTTGAATCAGTTTCTCAAGGCTGGCGCGACTGCCGACACCAATGCCGTGTAGGCTGGCGCTCTTAAACATCAGATCGTGGGGATTCGCGTTTCCCTCACGGCCTGCGAGCACGCCAATCAATGCGACCTTTCCGCCCCACCCGACGCATTCAAACGAGCGCGCGAGCGTGCCGATGCCGCCGTTTTCGATGACGCAGTCGACGCCCCGACCACCAGTCAGAAGCAGGACCTCCTTCTCCCAATCGGGGTGCCTTTTGTAATTTACGCCGTCGAAGGCGCCCAGTTTACGTGCGCGGCCGATTTTTTCGTCGGTCGATGAAGTGACAATCACACGGGCGCCGGCTGCCAGTGCGAATTGCAACGCGAACATTGAGACGCCGCCAGTGCCTAGGCAAAGGACTGTGTCCCCAGGTTTCGTCGGAGTGCCCGCGCCAAACAGCGCGTTCCAAGCGGTGGGACCGGCGCAGGGAAGTGTCGCCGCTTGCTCAAACGACAGACTGCTGGGGATGGCAACCCAGCCATCCTCGTGGAGAGACACAAATTCCGCAAGGGTGCCGTCGAGGGGCGCGCCGAGCGCGGCGCGGTTTTTCGGCGGCGCGCCATCGATCCAAATCTGGAAGAAGGTCGGAACGACGCGGTCGCCCGGTCGGAAGCGCGTGACGGCACTTCCCACATCCACAACTTCTCCCGCTCCATCGGAGCAAGGAATCGTGTCGTGAGTAAGATCGTACCGGTATTTTCCGGTGATAATCGCGTGGTCGCGATAGTTCAGGGCGGCGGCGCGCAAACGGACCACCACGTCATGCGGGCCTGGCTTCGGCTCAGGCCGCTCGCTCGCACGAAGGTCTTCCACACGCTTCGCGCCTGGGGGAATCTCGTACACCTTCATCAGTTGACTCCGCCCGAGGAGATCAAAAAAGCTTGATGTGTCCGAAGATGACGATCAATGCGGAAACGACCAGTGCCAGGACCATGGACAAAGTGATGACCAGGCCGGCGATCCGCATTTCTCGCGCGCCTTGGCGCTTGCTCTTTTTCTCGTCGTCGCTTTCCACCTTGCTAGCTTACTTTGCCAAAACTGGAAGTCAACCGCTCCGAATGCTCCCCATCGAGCGATCGCGTTCGGCTCGATGCGCTATTTTTTCGGTGTCAGACGCAAAAGCTTGCCGTCGTCGGTGAGCAGATAGATAGCTCCCTCGGGTCCCTGCCGCACGTCACGAATCCGCTGGTTCAGATCGTGCAGGAGTCGTTCTTCGGCGACCACCCGGTCGCCGTCCAGCACGAGGCGGATGAGACTTCTCGCAAACATCCCGGCAATGAAAAGATTGCCCTTCCATTCCGGGAACAATTCGCCGGTGTAGAACAGGACTCCGCACGGCGCGATATCCGGATACCAGAAATAGATGGGTTGCTCGGTGCCTTCCTTCGCCGTGGCGCCTGTTCCTGCAATGGGATCGCCATTGTAGCGACGGCCGTAACTAACGTTGGGCCAGCCGTAATTTCCGCCGGGCTTGATGATGTTGACTTCGTCGCCGCCGAGCGGACCGTGCTCAATCACCCAGAGCTTGCCCGTGGTCGGATTGATCGCGGCGCCCTCCGGATCACGATGGCCGTAGGAATATGTCTCCGGCAAAACGGTCGGCTGATCGAGGAATGGATTGTCCTTGGGTATTGAACCGTCGCGATTGATGCGCACGACGCGCCCTGTGAAATTACGGAGAATATCAGGGTCCGTAATTTCATGGTTGGTGCCGTCATAACTCGGTTCGTAGAAGCGAAAGCGGTCAGCGCCGGTGACGAACAGGGTACCATCGGGAGCAAAAACGATCCGGCGGTTCACACCCTCGAGCAGGACCTGAACGTTTTCAAGTCTCTTTTCGTCCTCGCTCAACCGTGCGCGCCCCACGCGTTCTTCTCCGACTCGCATGGTACGGCGCTCCGAGACAGAGGCTTTCCAGACGTTTCCGTAGAAAACATCGAGCGGCCAAACGCCCGGGTCCTCGCCGGGCGGCGGCGCGAAATACGTGAAATAGATGAGGCGATTCTTTGCGAAATCAGGGTCGATGGCCACATCGTGGAGCGATTCGGCGGCCACGATTTTAGTGTCGGGAACGCCCGCGATGGGTGCCGAGTAGAATCCGTTCATCGATGCGACGCGCATAAATCCATACCGTTCGGTGACGAGCATCTTGCCGTCGGGCAGAAATGCGAGCGACCAGGGAGCCATGAATCGCTGGATGATCGTGTCAACGTTGAATGGCGGCGATTTTTTCGCAGGAGGGGGCGCATTCGTCTGGCCGGGAAATGCAGGTTTCGGCGGGGGGTAGTCTTCGGCTTTCGCCTGCTGCGCGCGAACCGGCGCGGAAATCGCCGCAGCCAATAAGATCACGGCCGTGAAGCGTGCTGCTGCCTGCATAGTTCCTCCGAAGGACATCGTATCTTTCGTTTGCGGACCGAGTGCGCGATATTACCTGCGTTTTCAGATTGAGGCAATCAAGCGCCTGAGGCCGAAGGGTCTTGCCGTCCGCCGATTTGGCACCGAACCCCCTGTGCTAACATCCAAGCGCCGTGGCCAATGCAGTTTACATCCTTAGCGCGGTGCGGACGCCGATTGGGAAATTCGGCGGCATGCTGGTGAATCTCACGCATCCGGATTTGGGAACGATCGCCGTGCGTGCAGCGCTTGAGCGTTCCATCGGATTGCCGTTGCCAGCCGAGAGGACGCCGGGCCTATTCGGGTACCAACCGCTCGCTTCAGGAACAGGGGAGGGGCCACAGGGAAGCCAAATTGGGCAAAGCGGAATGCCGTGGCGCGTCGACGGTGTGATCTTCGGGAATGCGCGTCCGGCGGGGGTCGGGCCGAACCCCGCTCGGCAGGTGGCCTGGCGCGCCGGGTTGGGCGATGACGTGCCGGCCTTCACGGTGAACATGGCGTGCGCCTCCGGTTTGCGCGCGGTGATCCTCGGCTGGCAGGAGATTCTCACGGGACAGGCACAGATCATCGTCGCGGGCGGGGCAGAAGCGATGAGCCGCGTGCCCTACTTGATCGAAGGGCGCTGGGGTTTCAAGATGGGCAACCAACCGCTCATCGATGCGATGTATCGCGATGGATTTCTGTGTCCGCTGTCGAAAATGATCATGGGGGAAACCGCCGAATTGCTCGCCGAGCAGTACAGGATTTCGCGCGAGGAGCAGGATGCGTTTGCAGTCGAAAGCCACCGGCGAGCCTCGCGCGCGGCAGCGCAGTGCCATTTTAAGTCCGAGATCGCACCGATCGAGATCCAAGACAAGAAGGGACATTGGACGCGCATGGAAACAGACGAGCACGTGCGTCCCGACGCCTCGATGGACGCTATGGCGAAGTTGCCACCCGTTTTTAGTGCGTCGGGTACGATCACGGCGGGCAATTCGAGCGGAATTACCGACGGTGCGGCGGCCGTGGTACTGGCGAGTGAAGAAAGAGTACGGGAGCTCAACCTGAAACCGATTGCCCGGATCGTGGATGCAACCGTCGCAGCTGTCGACCCGCGCTTGATGGGGATCGGCCCCGTCCCTGCCGTGCGCCGTCTCACCAAGCGGACGGGTACCAGGCTCGAGGAATATGATGCGATTGAGTTGAACGAAGCCTTCGCGGCGCAAGTGATTGCGTGTGATCGCAATCTGCACTTCGACCACGAGCGGCTTAATCCGAACGGAGGCGCGATCGCGCTCGGCCATCCCATCGCAGCGACCGGCAGCCGCATTCTTACAACCCTCATTCACGAGCTTCGCCAGCCTTCCGGTGCCGCTGGCCAGACGGACAGTCCGCGGACAGGCCGGCGGGGTCTTGCCACTTTGTGTGTGTCCGGCGGATTGGGCGTGGCAGTTGAAATCGAAACAGTCTAACCTTTTCGAACGGAGCCTTTCGAAGGTCTTAGGTCCCGGAGCTATTTCCATGGCCCCTACTGGGCGAAACGTAGAAGTCCTCGGCACACTGGCGCTGGCTGCGCCGAAAATCGAAGACTTTCAGTTCGTCAAGGTGCGCGTCGAGGGCGAAGTCGCCCGGATCACTCTGGATCGCCCCGACCATAATCTTCTGAACGAGCGCATGCTGGCGGAGGTCGCGGCTGGCATCAACACGCTCGGCGAGCGAAACGAAATCAAACTGATGATCTTGGATTCCGCGGTTAAAACGTTCTGCGGCGGAATTGAGATCGGTGAATACACACAGAGGCGTGTGTTTCAATTGCTCGATGCTTTTCACGGGGCCTTTGCGGCGATGCTCGATACGTCGAAACCTTTGTTGGTGGTGGTCAACGGACCAGCGTTTGGCGGCGGTGCCGAGCTTGCGGCACTGGGCGATCTCGTGATCGCGACGCCGAAAGCCCGATTCGCGCAGCCAGAAATCAAGCTGGGGGTTTTCCCGCCTCTGGCAGCGGCCGTACTGCCCTACATTCTGGGACCGAAGCAGGCGCTGGAACTCGTGCTCACAGGCGAGGCCATGTCCGCCGAGCGCGCTCACGATTTGGGGCTCGTCAACTGGCTGGTGTCCGAGGTGGAACTGCCAAAGAAGGTGGACGAAGTAATCGCCAGGGTGACGGCGCAGTCTGGCCCCGTACTGACCATGGCGAAAAAGGCCATCCTGGGCAGTCTCGGATTGCCGCTACGCGAGGGTGTCCGTAATTCGATGAAGGTGTTTCTCAACGAGCTCGCTGAACTCGAGGACTCGCAGGAAGGCTTGCGCGCATTGGTTGAAAAGCGCGCCCCGAAGTGGAAGAACCGGTAAGTTATCGGGAGCCTGTGTCGCCGCCTCGCCCTTTCCCGCGGGGTTTCGGCCCACGTCCTGAGTAGGACGAACACGGGTTGACACGACTACCAGCGAGCCATAGACTCGCAAAAGACAATTGAACTGGCACGGGATACCCTTTGAGTCGGCCGTTGGCCTCTCGATTGGGTAAAATGGAAGGCCGCGAAAATCGGCCACGGTCCCGCCACTGTGATCGGCCCGCTCAGATGCCCTTCCGACGGTCCGCCGGATGGCTTCCGGAGTCAAGCGGCCGAGAGTCAGGAACATACCCGAGCCAGTCGAAGCCGCGCTCTTCGCGAGAAGGAGTGCAGCCCAGCCTCGCGACTCTCGCGAGGCTTTTTTGTTGGAGATGCCGAATTGAAACGGGCTGGTTGGGAAAACGTGGTTAGGATCGCGATTACGGCAGCGCTGCTTTCATCCGCGGTGGCTCAGGCATCAGTCAATACAGGACCCGCTCGACAAAACAATTCGCGACCTACTATGACGTCACGCGACCGGATCGTCACCGATGACGTCGGCCGGCAGGTGAAGATGCCGCTGGAGGTCAACCGCATTGTGACGCTCGCGCCGAACCTAACAGAGATCGTTTATGCACTTGGTCTCGCCGACAAACTGGCGGGTGACACCAATGAATGCGACAACCCGCCGGCGGCGAAGTCGAAGCCGCACGTGGGTGAGCCGCAAAATCCGAGCATCGAAGCGATCGTTGCCCTACATCCTGATCTCGTGCTGGCGACCACCTCGATCAATCGCGTCGAGACCGCAGACGCGCTGGAGCGGCTGGGCATTGCGGTTTACACGAGCGAGGGAGAGGCGCAGACGGTCCTCGGTATCCTCGACTCCATTGAGCGGATGGCGGATCTGTTGCTCGCAAAGACGAAGGGCGCCAATCTCGTCGCGCAAATGAGGCGCCGGCTCGATGAATTGCACGCGCGGCTGGAGGACAAGCCGATGGTTCATGTGCTCTTCGTCGTTTGGCTGGACCCTTTGATCACGATTGGACAGAACACCTTTATTGCCGACGCGTTGCGCTGGGCCGGCGCCGAATCGGTTGTGCTCTCGAAGCAGAATTGGCCTCAAATCAGCATCGAGGAGGTCGTGCGACTGCAGCCGGACTATATCGTCTTTGCGAGTACTCACCAGGAGAGCGGCGCGACGGAATTGGCTGACCTGCGCGCCCGTCCCGTATGGCGCGATCTCGATGCCGTCCAGTTGGGCCACGTGGTGAATCTCAACGAGGAAGCGATCCGGCCGTCGCCCGGACTGGTGGATGCCATCGAGCAGCTTGCGCACAATGTGCATCCCGAGGCGTTCGCGGCTGGAAACCAAGATCCAAGACCGATCGTGTTACAAGCCAGAGAGGAATCCATGCTATGCGTCCGCTGACGGCACGGCGTCTCGCACTGATCTGCGCCGCGCTGGGAGCGCTGCTGTTCGTTGCCGTGGTGATCTCGCTGCGTATGGGCGCCTATCCGATCTCGATTCCCGAGATCGTGATGACTCTGGTGAACCGCTTCATCGGTCGCCGCAATGAGATTCCTCCCGACTTCTGGAATGTGGTGTACGAAATCCGCTTGCCGCGGATCGCGCTTGGAATCCTCGTGGGCGCCTCGCTGTCAACGGCGGGCGCAGGTTTCCAGGCACTTTTGAGGAATCCACTCGCTGATCCCTATGTGCTCGGCGTTTCTAGCGGCGCTGCGCTGGGAGCGATCATCAGCCTGGCCATCGCACCACAAACAGCGGGGATGATTCAGTTTGCTGCCTTCGCGGGGGCGGGCGGGACCATCGCGGCTGTCTACTTCTTAGGGCGCCGCGGCGGGCACGTGGATACCGCTACGCTACTTCTGGCCGGGATCGTCGCCGTCTCGTTTCTTTCTGCGGTGATCATGTTTTTGATGACCACGCTTCCGGGCCACGAATTTCGTGGCATGGCGTTTTGGCTCATGGGGGATTTGGCGTCACCGCCTCCGATCAGTTCGCACTGGCTGTACCTGTTGCTCGTGATCGGAGTGGGATCGATCTACACGACATCGGCGGACTTAAATTTGATCCTGACCGGAGAGCAAGAAGCGCGACATCTGGGCGTGAACGTGAATCGCGTGAAAATCGTCGTGTATGTGGCGGCCTCCTTGCTGACCGGACTGGCTGTTTCGGTAAGTGGCGCAATCGGGTATGTGGGACTGCTGGTGCCTCATCTCATGCGGATGATGTTTGGAAGCGATTACCGCCTCCTGATTCCGACTTCGGCGCTCGGCGGCGCCATTTTGATCGTCTTAGCTGACCTGCTGGCGCGCACCGTGGTAGCTCCTACAGAATTGCCAGTCGGTGCAATGACCGCACTTGTCGGCGCACCGGTGTTCATTTATCTGATGCGGCGGAGGGTGCGATGAGCTCGGCAGGAAGCGGCGCGGCGCCGCGGCTCACTGCAACGCCTGGCACAGCCATTGTGCACTTGAAAGTCGAGCAAGCAAGCTACGCTCATCTGGCGACGGACCGCTCCGCACCAACATTCACGCTCGGTCCAGTGAGTTTCGAGGCGCACGGGCAGGAGCTGGTGGCGATTCTCGGCCCCAATGCGAGCGGGAAATCGACGTTGCTGACCCTATTGGCCGGGCTGAACAAGCCGCTTTCAGGACGCATCGAGGTGGATGGAAACGAAGTCAGTCAGCTCGAACTACGCGTGCGCGCACAGCGCATTGCGTTGGTACAGCAGGAAAGCGAACTGCTGTTCCCGCTGCGCGTTTGGGAATACGTTCTGCAGGGTCGCTATCCATACCAGCGGCGACTCCGGTTTGAGTCGGATGAAGATTGCCTTTTCGCCGGGAACGCATTGGCGCAAGTCGGCGCGGACCTGTTGCGCGACCGATGGATGGACCAACTTTCGGGAGGGGAAAAACAGCGCGTGATTTTGGCGCGTGCTCTGGCACAGCAACCCTCGCTGCTTTTGCTGGATGAGCCGACCCAGCACCTTGATATCGGCGGCAAGGTGGAGCTACTCCGGCGCCTCAGACGACTGGCGGATGCCCATCGCTATGCGGTGATGGTGGTTACGCACGAGCTGGATTTGGCTTCGGAGTTTTGCGATCGAATCGTGTTGTTGCACAAGGGTCGATGTTTGCGCGTGGGAACGCCGGCCGAAGTGTACGAGCGTGCATTGCTGGAAGAAGTTTTCGAAGCGCCGCTAGAAGTCGAAATGCGGCCCAATGGGCGACCGCGCGTCATTTTGCAAGGAAGCTGATTTTCTTTCGCAGCCTTCGCGAAGGCCAGCGCCTTCGCAAGCGGCGACGCCATTCAAGGCGGCACCGTTCACAATCACCTGAAGACTCCGTGCACGGGAAGACGGTGAAAAACCGTCGCCGCCGCGCGACTGTAAGGCGGAGGGTATTTCGTTGCGTGCCACTGTTCGGCCAGAGAGTCCGAAGCGATTCCTGGGCTGCCGGGAAGGCCGCATCTTCGCCCCGAGCGATCGGGGAATCCGCCCAGCCAGGAGACCGACGGAGTCTCGACTCTTATTCCCGCGGTTGTTTCGAGGGAATCGGAGCTGCCTTCCACTCCCGCGCGAGAGGGAGAGGAGGAAACATGAGACTGCCGCATCTCCATGGGTTTTTGCTGCTCCTTGGTTTTCTGCTTCCCTCCTCCACGACCCACGCACAACAACCCGAGGCAACGCTTCGCGGAAATATCACCGATCTAACCGGCGCGGCCGTAGCCAACGCTGCGATTGAGGCTCAAGCGCTTGATTCTCGAGCCCCCGCCGTGCGCGCTCAAAGCGATGCGGGAGGCACATTCGTCCTCACCCTCGCGCCGGGCCGCTACCGCGTGACGGTGGCGCATGAGTCGTTTGCCCGCGTGCAGCAGGAATTCACGCTCACAAGCGGCGAGGCCCGAACCTGGGACGTGCAACTGGTCCTGGAAACCCTCTCGTCGCGCGTCATTGTAACGGACACGGCGACCCCCGAGAGCGCGCAAACGACACCGGATCTGGTGGACGTCATTACCCGGGATCAGATCGACCAGCAGCAGGAGATTTGGCTGACGGACATCCTGGGGTCTCAGCAAGGGGTGGCGTATGGTCGCCTCGGGCCATTCGGCGGAATCACCAGTTTTTTCTTGGATGGTGGCGATTCCGACTACACCAAGTTTCTCGTGGATGGCACCTCGTTGAACGAGCCGGGCGGCGCGATCGATTTGTCGAACCTCACGCTGGAAAGCGTGGACAAGATCGAAATCGTGCACGGCGCGTCGAGTGCCCTCCACGGCTTGGACGCGATGGATGGTGTCGTCCAAATCTTCACGCATCGCGGGACGTCGACGGTGCCTGAAATCATTGTCCAAGGCGACGGCGGCACGTTCGACACCGGCCACGGGAGTGGGCAAATCAGCGGCCTGCTTGGCGCGTTCGATTATTCGCTTGGCGCTGGCTATTTTTCCACCGGTGGGCAGGGGCCGGGCAATTATTTTCGCGACACCACTCTTTCGGGCAATTTCGGCTGGAAGTTTTCCGATGCGGATTCACTTCGTCTGAGCGTTCGCAACAACGCCAGTGGCGCCGGGCAGCCGGGACAGACGCTGCTTCCCGATCAAACGGTCCTTGGCCAGTACAGCAACATTCACGATTTCACGGCCAACCTTTCCTGGAATGTTTCGATCAACGACCACTGGCAGAATCAGATGGACGGTTTCGAGTGGCATTTTCAGGATGTAAGTTTTTCGCCGCTGTTTCCACCCGCCTTCGTGAGCAAATACAACCGTGCTGGATTCGATGAACAATCCACCTATTCCTTCCATCCGGGAGAGATCACGGTAGGGTACGAATACGAAGTCGAGATCGGCCCCACGGCGACGCGCCACAATCAAGCCGGATACCTCGAAGCGCGCCGCCAGTTTGGCCGCCGCCTCACCGCCGTGGCCGGAGCTCGCGTCGAGGCAAACAGTTTCTTCGGCACCCGCACGGTGCCACGCCTGGGCGCCTCCTACGCGCTGCGTGACGGTCAAGGTTTCTGGGGTGCCACACGCCTGCGCGCCTCCTACGGACAGGGAATCAAGGAACCCATGATTTTGCCTGCCGACTGTAGTCCCGAGCTCCAGCCGGAGGAAAGCCGCACCCTCAATGGGGGAGTCGATCAGTATTTTTCATCCGACCGTGTTCGCCTTTCCATCACCGTTTTTTACAACCAGTTTCGCAATATCGTCAGCTTCGCATCCCCCGTCCCTGTGCCGAACTGTCCGGCTTTCGACGGGAGCTTTTTCAACACCGAGAAGGCGCGGGCATTAGGTGCCAATTCATCGTTCGAGGCGCGGGTCACACGCTGGCTCCTCATCACCGGGAACTACTCTTACGACGATTCCAAAGTGCTCGTGGCCGGACCAGAATTCGATCCGTCCTTTCAGGCGGGCAACCGGCTATTCCGCCGACCACTCAATTCGGCCAACCTGATTGCCAATGCCCATTTTCTAAGGATGAACTGGAATCTCTCGGGGCATTACGTGGGGAGGAGAACGGACAGCGATTTCATTAGCACTTACGTGAACGGGGTCTGTCAGTACAATCCTCCCTTCAGTCCGTGTATTACGAGCAATCCCGGCTACGTGCGCTGGGACTTCGCGAACAGCATCGATTGGGGCCACGGTTTTTCGACCATCGCCCACATTGGAAACCTCTTTGACAAGCACTATCAGGACGCCGTCGGCTATCCGGCACTCGGCTACAATTACCGCGTGGGAGTGAAATACACCTGGGGCGGGGGGGAGTCGGCCCGATGGGGCGGAAGCGGGACGCCGTGAATGCTATAATTTCCGATCCGCCATGGCTCGCGCGACGACAGAAACGCCGCACCTTGGGCCCGAAGTGATAGCTCGCTATGAAGCCATCATCGGGCTAGAGGTGCACGCGCAGTTGCAGACCTTGACCAAGGCCTTCTGCGGCTGTTCGACGAAATTCGGCGCCACGCCGAACTCGAACACTTGCCCCGTATGCCTGGGGCTGCCTGGAGCTCTGCCGGTGCTCAACAAGCGGGCACTCGAGCTGGCGATGCGGGCTTCGCTCGCGCTCGGCTGCAAGATTCAGGAGCGCTCCCGTTTCGCGCGCAAGAACTACTTTTACCCGGACCTGCCCAAAGGGTATCAAATCTCGATGTACGAACTGCCGCTTGCGACGGGCGGGATGATTGAAGTGAACGTCGCAGGCGAAAAGAAGCGCATTGGTATTACTCGTCTCCACATGGAAGATGACGCGGGGAAAAGCCTGCACGAGGGATTCCCAGATTCGGACCGCTGGAGCCATATCGATTTTAACCGGTGCGGAGTTCCGCTCATCGAGATTGTTTCCGAGCCTGATCTGCGCGCGCCCGCTGAGGCATATGCCTATCTGACGACGCTCAAGCAGATCCTTGAGTACACCGAAGTGAGCGACTGCAACATGGAAGAAGGGTCGTTGCGTTGCGACGCGAACGTCAGTGTGCGGCTGCGTGGAGCGACGACATTCGGAACCAAGGTGGAAGTAAAGAATCTGAACTCCTTCCGTTACTTAGCTCACGCGCTCGACTATGAAATCGAGCGGCATATCGGCGTGCTGGAGTCAGGCGGGGCGGTTGTGCAGGAGACCAGGCTGTGGAACGTCGCCCTGGGACGCACCGAACCGATGCGCTCGAAGGAATTCGCACACGACTACCGCTATTTCCCTGATCCCGATCTGCTTCCCGTTTCCATCGGAACTGCCATGCGAGAGCAGGTGCGTCGGTTCATGCCGGAATTACCGGACCGCAAGACCGCTCGCTTCCTCAGCGAGTACGGCATCACGCCGTACGACGCAGGCGTGCTGACCGCGACCCGCGCCTTGGCCGATTATTTCGAGGCTGTGGTTCGGTCGGGCGCTCCACCGAAGGCCGCCGCAAACTGGATTTCTGTAGAGCTGCTTCGACGGCTGAAAGATGCCGCGAACATTTCCGACTGTTCCGTCACCCCTTTGGCGCTGGCGGAACTGCTTCGTACGATCGAGAAGGGCGAGATCACTGCTGCGAGCGGGAAGAAAGTCTTTCAAACCATGTTCGACACCGCCAAGCGCCCGGCGGACATTATCGCCGCCGAAGGGCTTCAGCAAATCATGGACACTAGCGCGATCGAACAAATCGCTCGGGACCTCATCGCAAAAAATTCCGAGAACGTTGCCAAGTACCGCTCCGGCAATGAAGGCGTGTTCAAGTTTTTCGTCGGACAAGTGATGCGGAAGACGCGCGGCCAGGCCAACCCACAGGCCGTCAACGAAATTCTGAGGCGATTGCTCACGGCATAGCTCTAGGGAGAAGAGGAAAATCCCATGCTCAAGGAAGGCGACCGAGCGCCGACATTCCACACCACGGCCGACGATGGTGAGAAGATTTCCCTGGCCGATTACAAAGGGCAAAACCTCGTCCTCTATTTCTATCCCAAGGCCAACACCAGCGGATGTACGCATGAGGCGGTTGAATTCAGCAGCGCACTCGAACAATTCAAGGCCGTTAACACGGCCGTCTTGGGCTGCAGCGGCGATTCCGTCGAGGCGCAGACCAAATTCAAGACACGCCACAAGATCAAGTTCCCGCTTCTGGCCGATACAGAATTCGAAGTGATCGACGCATTCGGCGCGCGCCGCATGAAGACTTTTTTCGGGAAGTCGTTTTTAGGAATTGTGCGGATGACCTTCTGGATTGGACCGGACGGAATCATTCGAAAAGTGTGGGAGAAGGTTACGCCCAAGGGCCATGCCGCCGAAGTGCTCGCTGCCATTCGGGAAGGCTGAGTCGAGCCCGTTCGGGTCGGAGCGAGTCGACGGGTGTGTTTACAAGGTTATGTTCCACGATTCGACCGTCGGTTCGATGAGAGCGTTGTCGATCAGGCGCGTTCCGCCAACACGCGCGGCGATCAGCACGTAGCACACTTTTCGCAAGTGTAGGACCGGCTCAAACGTGTCCGCATCCACAATCTCCGCATAGTCGAGCGTCACGGCCGGCTCGGAGTCGACGACTTGGCGCAAAGCTAGCAGTAGGCGTGCCGGATCGTGTTCGCCCACGGCAATTTCTCGGCGAACGGCGTCGAGTGCCCGATAGAGGGTTGTTGCGACCTGGCGTTCGGCGCCCCGCAGATAGGCGTTTCTGGACGAAAGCGCCAGTCCATCGGGCTCGCGCACGATGGGGCAGACCACAATCTCTGAGTCCAGATTCAAATCCATAGCCATCTGTCGAATGATGCGAGCCTGCTGCGCGTCTTTGCGGCCCAAAAACGCCAGTCGGGGCCGCGCGATTTCCAGCAGCTTCAGAACGATGGTTGTAACACCGCGGAAATGGCCGGGGCGCAAACGCCCTTCCAGGCGCTCGCTGATCCCCTCGACAAACACGGCCGTACGAAATCCCGCCGGGTACATTTCCTCGGGCGAAGGACTGAACAGATAGTCGACGCCATATTTTTCAAGAGCCGCGCGGTCGGCTTCGAGCGTGCGGGGATATTTCTTAAAATCTTCGGCAGGCCCAAATTGCTTGGGGTTTACAAAGATGGAGACAATTACGGGCGAACACTGCTGTTTGGCTGCGCGGACAAGAGAAAGATGCCCCTCGTGGAGAGCACCCATCGTCGGGACCAGCCCGATCACGCGATCCTCTCGGCACGCCTGGGCTGCAACTTGTTTCATCCATGCGACGGTATGAATCGTCTCCATAAGGTGAGGGCGGCGGCAGGCGGTGCTTCAGAAGATTGTTTCGCGGTGGTGCGGGGGAGCGAGAGCCGTCATGCCTTGGCCTGCGCAGCGCGCTCGCGATAAAACCCAATCATATCGGTGCTCACGGCCTTGGCCCCGAGCTGTCTGAGCAAAGTGGTGACCTGGCCCCGGTGATAGGTGCTGTGATTGACCAGATGCTGTAGCATTTGCCAGAGCGGCTGGGCGTGCGCGACACCTGCCATTGTTTTGATTTCCAGCACGCGCTGAAGATCACCCGCAGTGAGCGAGGCGACGTAGTCGACCAGATTGCGATCCATTTCAGCGAATCGGCGGCGCGTCGTTTCAAGATCCGGAAAATCGGTGGCCGAGGGAAGCCCGGTGGGGATGCGTCCATGCCAGCGTTCGAGCCAAACCCACTCGGCACCGTAGATATGTGCGAGCGTGTCTCGCAGCGAGCGGAAGCTCGAGCCAAGATCTCGCGTGAACTGCTCTGGCGTCACCGCCGCACAGGCTTCAAGAGCGCGATGATTGGCCCAGGAATTGTAGTCATAGAGAGTGCGAAGATCTTCGGTATTCATATTCCCCCCCCCGACGGCGTGTTCGCGGTGCGATTTTACCTGGATTCGGTCGGTTGGCGCGCAGAAAGCCGTTCGCGCGCCTCCGTCGCCGAGTGATAGCACTCAGCATCAGAAGGAAAGCGGCCGCTACGCACATCCTCACAATATTTGGCCGCGGCGCGGGAGATTTCCGTCGAGAGGTCCGCATAAGCCCGCACGAACTTCGGCTTGTGCTCGGTCGCATATCCGACCAAATCATGAAACACGAGCACCTGCCCGTCGCAGTCCGGTCCGGCGCCAATGCCGATCGTGGGTATGGGCAGCTGCTCCGTGATGCGCGCGGCCAGCTCGCGTGGCATCGATTCGAGTACCACGGCAAAGGCGCCGGCGGCCTCCACGGCGCGCGCATCTCGCTCGACCTGTCTAGCTGCATCAGTGGTCTTGCCCTGCACTTGAAATCCGCCAAGGGCATTGAGCGATTGCGGTGTCAAGCCCACGTGGCCCATCACAGGAATTTCGGCCTGGACAAGCCGTGCGATCAGCTCGATGCGCCGTTCGCCACCTTCCACTTTCACTGCCTCGGCGCCACCCTCCTTCACCAGTCGCACCGCATTGCGCACCGATTCTTCGAGCGAGACGTGAAAACTGCCGTAGGGCATGTCCGTAACGATGAGAGCGCGGCGGGTGCCGCGGCTCACCGCGCGCGTGTGATGAATCATGTCATCGAGTGTGACCGGCAGCGTGCTGTCATAGCCCAGCACAACCATGCCAAGCGAATCACCGACCAGCAGAATGTCTACACCCGTCTGGTCCAACAGGCGCGCGGTCGGATAGTCATACGCAGTGACACAGGTGATGCGGTTTTCGGGAAGCTGAGAAAGCAAACGAGACTTACGGGAAACGATGTCGGGCACGGTAACCTTCCCGTTGCCCGCGTGCGGTCGAACGCTCATGTCATCCTCCGGTGCCGCCCCCAATTTCGAGGTGCAGCCCAGCAACAGCGTTATGGTAGCAGAATTACGCTTGGTATTCTAAAAGGAAATCGCCCCGTTCACGAACGGTCCTGAGCGCCGCTCGCGGCCCTTATGCCCGCACGACGGTAGCAGGAGGTGGCGACGGCGTGGCGGGCAATTGCGGTTCGACCCCGCGCCAGCCAACGGGCCGTCCGCGCACGGCCTCCTTGAGCGCGCTGAAAAGTACCACATACATCATCTGGCGATAGTAGAAGCGCTGGAGGATCAGTGGCGCGAGAAGAGTCCAATCCTCGTCTTTTTCCAGCGCGAACGCCACAACGCAGGTGAACAGGTCGATCACCATAAAGATGGCGAAGAAAATCAGCGAGCGCTCGACGTCCTGAGAAGTCCATAGCTGCGGCAGGCGCGCGATTCGAAGCTGCGCCAGACCCCAGAGGCCGAGTGACATCAAAAACAGCAGGTCAATCACAGGCGAAACGAGCGGCAGGACAATCTGGAACAGGAAAATATTCGGAATTGCAATCCAGCCGAGGGTGCCATAGCGCGGATTGCCCGCCGTGTCGCGATGCTTCCAGACGGCCTGCAGCGTCCCGAACGTCCAACGGAATCGCTGCCGCACCAGTGTGTCCACATTCTCGGGAGCTTCGGTGCGCCCGATCGCCTCTTCGTCATACAGGATTTTCCAGCCGTTGCGCCGGATGGTCAGCGTCAGGTCGGTATCCTCAGCAACCGTATCGCCGGAAAAACCGCCGTTGCTCCGGAGCACGTCTGTGCGCCACGCGCCCACGGCACCCGGAACAACGGGAATGCAGTTAAGCAGGTCGAAGGCCCTCTTTTCGAGATTCTGACTGGTGATGTATTCAAGAGCCTGCCAGCGGGTGATCCAGCGGTTGCGGTTCATCACCTTTACATTGCCGGCCACGGCTCCTACTGTCGGATCCGCGAAATGGCGGATGAGCCGCGGTACCGCTTCGGGGTCGACGATTGTATCGGCGTCAATCGAGACGACAATCTCGCCGGCCGCCTCCGCTAGCCCGTGGTTGAGCGCCGAAGGCTTGCCGTGGTTCGTCTGCATCAGCAGGCGTACCCTCCGTTCACGCCCGAAATTCGCGCGCACGAGCTCTTCCGTGTGGTCCGTCGAGCCGTCATTGACAACGAGGACCTCAAGTTTCGGATAGTTTGAGTTCAGCGCTGCGCGCACCGTGTTGACGATGATCGCCTCTTCGTTATAGGCGGGGATAAGAATGCTGACGCCCGGCTGATACTCGGGATGGGCTTCGGGAGCAGGCCGCATCTTTTCTACGAGTGCCAAAATGCCGATAATCAATGCGCGACCGCTGACCAACAAGATGCCGGCGGCAAAAATGAAGGCGATGCTGGAGCGCAACCAGCGGAAGACCTCGAAAATAAACGCGTCGGCCCGCGCCAGCAGCCACTCCCGGTGGCTCAGCGGCACCATCACTTGCGCGCGCTGTTGGCCCAGCAGGTTGGCGACGGATACGAACTGATAGCCCTTCGCGCGCAAACCGTCGATGATTTGTGGCAGTGCCGCAATCGTGTGGCTGCGATCGCCACCGCCGTCGTGCAGCAAGATGATATTGCCCTTATTCGCCTCGGCGTCTGTCAGAACGCGGGCGACGATCGTGCTCACCGGGGCAGGTGGTTTGCCGTTCGGCTCACCCCAATCGTGCGGATCGATTCGGGCACCGACGATCATGTATCCCATCGATTGCGGAATCGGCAGCAGTTGGACCTCTGCGGCATTTTCCGGCTGATGATCGATCCCATAGGGCGGGCGGAACAGCGTGGTCTTCACGCCGAGATAGCTTTCCAGCAGTAGTTCGGTGAGATTGAGCTGAACCTGAAGCTCGGTCCGGCTAAGCCGCTCGAGATCGAATTCCGGATGCGTGAACGTGTGGTTGCCGACCTCGTCGCCCTGGGCGTATTCGCGCTTCACGATGTCCGTATATTGGTTGGCCGCCTCACCGATGACGAAGAAGGCGGCCGGCACCTGTTTCTGCTGCAAAATATCGAGAACCTTCGGCGTCCAGACGGGGTCCGGTCCATCATCAAAGCTCAGCGCGATTTTGTGCCGGGCGGCACCCATCTGCTGAATGCGCCAGGAAAGCGGATAGGTCTGGAAGCTTTCGTCGTCGAAGGTGTCGGACTCGGCGTCGTATTCAAACGAACGCCGACCACTCTGCGGCGTCGCCGTGATCTTCCAGATGTCACCATCGCCCTCGCGAATCAAGTCATAGCCCGGTGGAACATCTTCCAGTTTGGCCCGCATGGCATCGTCGGCATGCGTCGCATCCCAGATCGACCAGATGGATGGGTCCTCCATGCCAAGACGCCACAAGGCCGTGCCTTGTACGCCGGCACGTTCGGCCGCGCGCAACTGGTTGTAGGCGGTCACTCCATCCGTCAGCCATACCGTATGCACACGGTTGTTCTTGTCACCGTAGGAGTAGTGCGGGTTGAAAGAATCGGAGTCAAAGGTGAGATCGGCACCCGATTCCACAGCCGTAATGACGCCCTGCTGAAACGTCACCGATTGTGCCAGCGGATGCGGATCGTGCTTGGTTTTCGCCGGCCAGTCATAGCCGTAATTGGCGATGCCCATCACCAATTTCTCTGGTGGCACGAGCTTCACCATGTTGTCGATGTTGCGCTCGAACCAATCCTGCGGGGCAATGGGCCCGGGATCGGAGGAGGACCAGCGGAAGTCGTAGTTCATCAAAATGATGGCGTCGGCTTGCGAGGCGAAATATCTATAGTCGTAGCTCCAGTCTGCCGCTGGCAGGCCCACCATCAGCTTCAAGTTTTTGGTGTGCAGGTCCACCGCGAGGTCGTGGATAAAGGACTGAAAATCCTTCTGACTGGACGCCGGCAGGGATTCGAAGTCGACCACAATGCCGGATTGATGCTCGGCGTCGGCATAATCCTCCAGTTGCGTCGCCAAGCGAGAACGCGCCTCCGGACTTGTGAGCATATGCAGAAATCCGGGCGGGCACCACTGGTTCAGAACCGCGTCATAGTTGTTCACCATAGCCATCACGGGCAGCTCGACCGGCGGGGTACGCTTCGACAGGCTCTGCAGAAATGTGGCGAGGTTCTGGTCCTGGTCCGCGACCAGCTTGCCGTCCGCCGATACAGCGTGTAGCGCTTCTGGAATCAACAAGTCCAGGTCGCGATAATGCAACTGCAGCGAGGCGAGGCTCGTGTAGTCATCGCTCACGTAAAAGGCCGCGCGCAGCGGATCATAATTCTGTGGCACATGGCCGAGTGCCGCGACCTTCCGTTTCCTAGATCGCCTCGCCGCGCCTGCTCTCTGCTTGCTCGGGAGGGCGTGCAGGCCTTCGTGCGTATCGGGGCGCAGGATGTTCGGCAATTCCGGGTTGCGCACGACGTTGGCAAGGAAAATGACGAGCACAAGCGTAAAGAAAGAGCCAGCCACCTCCAGCGCCAGGCGCGTTCGGCGCCAGCGTCGGCGTTCTTGGTCGTAGAAAATGGGCTTGCCTTCTGCCATCGGGACAACTCAAGCTAGCGATCCATCGGAACGCTGTCAATGACCACGCGAACTTGGATGCGCGTAAATGTAGCTATCGCTGTATTGGCCGGACTCGCATTCCGAATTTTTTTTGTACTGAGATTCCCCGCCAAAAATTCAGGAGATAGCCCATTCTACATCGAGCTGGCTTGGAATTGGTTGAAGAAGGGCGTCTACGGCGTCGAGATGGGCTCCCAGATGGTGCCCTTGGATACCCGCGTGCCGGGCTACCCAGCGTTTCTGGCAGCTGTTTTTGCCACAACGGGAAATTCACCGCGCGCCGTGATGCTCTGGCAGGTTGTCGTGGACCTCGCCACGTGTTGTGTGATCGCGCTGATGGCGGCGCGGCTGGCTCCTGAACGTTCTCGCCGCCCTGCGGCACTTGCCGCTTTGTGGCTTGCCGCGCTCTGCCCGTTCACCGCCAACTATACCGCTGCCGTTCTTACCGAAACGCTCGTCACATTCCTCACCGCGCTCGGCCTGCTTCTCGTTCTGGAGGCATCCGGTGAGCCAGCGGCGCGCCTGCCACAGGGAGGCAGCGTCTTCAGCAGTCCGTGGTTTCTCGCGGGAATCATCGGCGGGCTCGGCGCACTCGTGCGCCCGGAAACGCCGTTACTGCTCGCAGCAGCTGGCGTTGTACTTCTCATTCGATGGCGGCGACGGGCCGATTGGCAAAAGCTCGCGCGCGCGGGCGGGCTGATGGCCATCGGGTTGGTACTGCCGCTCGTGCCCTGGGCCGCGAGAAACTGGCGCTCCTTCAACGAGGTGCAGTTCCTTGCGCCCCGTTACGCCAATTTGCCGGGAGAAATCGTACCGCTTGGTTTCCAGGCGTGGACCGGGACCTGGCTCTGGCGCTACGGTGACGTTTACCTCACCCTCTGGAAACTCGAGGAGGAGGTGATTCCCCTCGATACCATCCCTGCGCGCGCGTTCGATTCGCCCGACGAGCATGACCGGGTCGGTGCCTTGCTCGCGCGTTATAATACGACGCTGACCCTCACGCCGAACGACGACCGTCTTTTCGCTGACATCGCGCAGGAGCGCACTCGACGGCATCCGCTGCGCACCTACGTCGAGATTCCCCTGCTGCGGTCGCTCGCCATGTGGTTTACACCGCGTATCGAACTGCTGCCGTTTTCCGGCCACGTCTTCCCGTTCGGAAGCGAGTGGGAGAACGACCGGGTGGATCTGATCGTCACGCTGCTGCTCGGCCTTGTGAACGGCGCCTATGTAGCTCTCGGACTGGCGGGCGCTTGGATCGCGCGCGGCCGACCGGGCTGTGCTCCCCTAATCCTGTTCGTTTGTTTGCGCACGGTTTTTTTTGCGGCGTTCATCGAGACGCCGGAACCACGCTACGTTCTAGAATGTTTCCCTGCGGTGATCGCGTGTGCTGCCCAGGTTTTTCGCAGCGCCCCGGATCAACTCTCCTCGACAGGTTCGGGATGAATCGTAAGCCGGTAGATCTGTGGGAACTGTTCCTTGACGCGATTTTCAAGAACAGCGGTCAGGTCGTGGACTTGGGTGATGGGCAAGTTGCCATCCATCGCGCAATGGCAGGAGACCAGAATCCGGTGATCCACGCTGCGGACCACTACCTCGTGGCAATCGGCTAGCTCGTGATATCCGGCGGGAAGCGAATTCAGAAAGTCCTGTACCGAGCGTGATAGCTCCTTCATTTCCTCGGCGCCGGCCACACGCGCGCCGAGTGGCTCGATGTGGATGTTGATCCGCGTGCCTGCGCCCGTCACGCGATGGATTTCCTCCTCGAGCTCGGTGGCGCGGCGATGCGCCTCGCGCAGGCTTGCATCTTCGTTGACTTCCAGGTGCAGCTCGACGAACAGGCGACCATCGTAGAGGTGTGCATCGAGCTCATGAATCTGCAGGCCGCGCCGCTGTGCGATCACACGAATGGTTTCGAAAATCGGCTCGTCGGTCGGGCGCCGCGGCTCGACGTGGACCACCACGTCGGCGGGAATGATGCGTTCGATGCTTTGTTCGACGGCATCGCTGGCGGCGTGGGCCTGTTCGAGGCTGGCCGAGCGGGGAACGCTGATGGTCACATCCACAAAATAGCGCTGTCCCGCACGACGCACGCGCACCCGTTCGGTTTTCAGCACGCCTTCGGTTTCATCCACCGCGCTGAGGATCTGCTCGCGTAATCCCAGCGGGGCCACATCGAGCAGCGCCTCAATCGTGCGCTTGCCGAGCCGCGAGCCGATCCAGATAATCACCGCCGCGACGCCGAGCGCCGCGACGGCGTCGAGCATGCCGAGCCAAGGAATGTGGAACTTGATCCCGAACCATGCTCCCGTGATTCCCACGATGACCACCAATGTGCTCCACACATCAGTTGAAAAATGTAGCGCGTCGGCTTCCAGCGCCTCGCTTGGATGTTTTTGGGCCACTCGCCGAAGCGCCCGCGCTCGCACAAAGTCGATCCCCACGCACACCGACAGGATGCCGATGGCCGCCAGGCTCGGGCGAATATGTACCTGGCTGAACAGCAACCGGTCAAACGCCTCCCAGATGATGTAGACCGCAGTCAAGACCAACAGGGCTGTCTCGACAAACGCGGAAAAGCTTTCTACCTTGCCGTGGCCATAGAGATGCTCCGCGTCGGCCGGCTTATCGGCCACGCGAACGGAAAGATACGTGATGACCGCGGCGACAAGATCGAGAATGGAATGCAATGCTTCGGACAAAACGCCCAGACTGCCTGTCACCGCTGCCAGAATCACCTTCAAAGCGACGAGCACCAGCGCCGAGCCCACCGAGGCGAGCGTAGCGAGGCGTTTTTCACGGCTGGCTTGGTCCAGCGTTTCCGTTGCCATTCGCGCGATTATACGCTCAGGCCCCGCGTTTTCAGGCTTGGGCGACCAGCGGGATCAAAGCACGGGGTGCTACAATGCGGTAGGGAGCATCGAATTGTTCAGAACTGAGTTTTTGGCCGTGCGATCTCGCGTCCGATGGCACTCGGTCGGGCTCAGAATGACAGCGACACAAAATGAACGTTGAAAGGGTTATCGACAGCGTCGTCGCGCGCTTCATCGGCACGAAGCATGAGCGCGACATCAAGCGCATCCAGCCGGCCGTCGCGGCAATCAACGCGCTCGAGCCCGAGATGGAGAGGCTTTCTGACCGAGACTTTAGCGAACGTACCGTCGCGCTCCGGCGCGAGGTCGAGGAGCGGGTCAAGGACCTGGAGCGCGACGATCCCGACTACAAGCGCAAGCTGCAGGAGGCGCTCGAACCGACGTTGCCGCAGGCCTCTGCGCTGGTGCGCGAGGCGGGACGCCGGACGCTGAACATGCGCCATTTCGACGTGCAACTGATTGGCGGCGTGGTTCTGCACGAGGGCAAAATCGCCGAGATGAAGACGGGTGAAGGCAAGACGCTCGTCGCCACCCTGCCGGCGTATTTGAACGCCCTGGCGGGTAAGGGTGTGCACATCGTCACGGTGAACGATTATCTGGCGCGCCGCGACGCGGAATGGATGTCGCCGATTTACCGGCTGCTGGGGCTCACTGTGGGTGTGATCGTCCACGATCTCGACGATGCGCAGCGCCGTGCTGCTTACGCTGCGGACGTCACCTACGGCACGAACAATGAATTCGGCTTCGACTATTTGCGCGACAACATGAAGTACGATCTCGCGCAGTGCGTACAGCGCGGCCATCACTTCGCCATCGTGGATGAAGTGGACTCGATTTTGATTGACGAGGCACGCACGCCGCTGATTATTTCCGGTCCCGCCGAAGAGTCGACCGACAAGTACTACAAAATCGACAAGGTCATTCCCAAGCTGATCCGCGATATCGACTACACCATTGACGAAAAGATGCGCACGGCGACGCTGACCGAGGAAGGCGTGTCGAAAGCGGAGCGACTGCTCAATCTCGGAAATCTTTATGATCCGTCGAACATGGAGATCATCCACCATGTCTACCAAGGACTCCGCGCCCACACTCTTTTCGAGCGGGACGTCGACTACGTGGTGAAAGATGGCGAAGTTGTGATCGTCGACGAGTTCACGGGGCGACAGATGCCGGGTCGAAGATGGTCCGATGGCTTGCACCAGGCGGTGGAGGCCAAAGAAGGCGTGAAGATCGAACGCGAGAATCAGACGCTTGCAACCGTCACGTTCCAGAATTACTTCCGCATGTACAAAAAGCTCGCAGGCATGACGGGCACGGCTGAAACCGAAGCGCCAGAATTCGAGAAAATCTACAAGCTCGAAGTGGTCGCCATACCCACGAACAAGCCCTTGATTCGGATCGAGAATCCGGATGTGGTGTACCGCACGGAAGCCGAAAAATTCGAAGCGGCGGTCAATGGCATCCTGCAAGAGGATGGCACCTACGACGGTGGCCTCCGCCAACACCATGAAAGGGGCCAGCCTGTCCTGGTCGGCAGCATCTCGATCGAGAAGTCGGAAAAGATCGCTGAGCTGCTGAAGAAGGCGGGAATCCCGCACCAGGTCCTCAACGCGAAGCAGCACGAGCGCGAAGCAAAGATCATCGCGCAGGCGGGCCGCAAGGGAGCCGTCACGGTATCAACAAATATGGCCGGCCGGGGGACCGATATTCTCCTGGGCGGTAATCCCGAGGCCATGACCCGCGAGTTTTGCCTGAAGAACAAGCTTGCCATGCCGTACGCGCCGGCAGGTTCCGTGATCGGCCCGCAGGGCGGTGGCGAAACCCCCGCCGAAGCGGATCGAGCGCTTGCACCCAAGCCGGCGGGAGCGGGCGGGCCCGGATCGAACGGTGCGGGTGGAGCCGCCGGCAGCGGCAATGTGCCCATGGTGCTCTTCCAACAAGAAGGCAAGATTTTTCAGGCGCCCCTCGAGCAATGGAAGCCCGTTTTCGATCAATTTGCCGAGCAGTGCCGCGCCGAGCACGATGAGGTGGTGGCCCTGGGCGGATTGCATATTTTGGGCACGGAGCGGCATGAGGCCCGGCGCATTGATAATCAACTCCGCGGGCGCGCCGGACGCCAGGGCGATCCGGGCTCCTCGCGATTCTTTCTTTCCCTTGAAGACGATCTGCTGAGGATTTTCGGAGGAGAGCGCGTAAAGGGATTGATGTACGCGCTGGGGATGAAAGAAGGCATTCCCATCGAATCGCGCATGATCAGCAAGCGAATCGAGCACGCGCAGAAGAGCGTCGAGGCCCAAAACTTCGAGGCTCGCAAACACCTCCTCGAGTACGACGACGTGATGAACAAGCAGCGGGAGACCATCTACTCGCTGAGGCGGTCGTTTCTCGAGGGTCGGGATCAGAAGGAGTTCGTGCTCGAGCGAGCGGCCGCGATTGCCGACGAGCTTGTGGAGATGTACTGCCCGCGCGACCAACACCCGGATCAATGGAACGTAACGCAGTTCGCCAACGAAGTGCTCAACCAGTTTGGCATCGATCTCAAGACGGCGGGGATGGATGTCGGGCAGATGAATCATGATGAGCTGTCGGCTGCATTGCACCAAAAAGTCCAAGAGCGGTATCAAGCGAAAGAAACGGCTTTCACTCCTGCGACGCTGCGCTGGCTCGAGCGGCATATCCTGCTCGATATCGTCGACGCACAGTGGAAGGATCACCTGCTGACCCTCGATCACCTGAAAGAGGGCATTGGACTGCGGGGCTACGGTCAGAAGGATCCACTCGTCGAGTTTAAGAAGGAGGCCTTCACGCTCTTTGATGACCTGATGAATCGGATTGACACTGAAGCGGTGCGGTTCCTGTTCCTGATGCAGCCGGTGAAGCCACAGGAGGAAGCGAAACAAATCGAGCAGCGCCAGCAGCGCCAGACGCGAAATCTCCAATTTCAGGCGGGTCCGGCACAGGCCGAACCGCCCAAACCGGTGCGTTCGGGGGCAAAAGTCGGCAGGAACGACCCCTGTCCGTGCGGATCGGGCAAGAAATACAAGAAGTGCCACGGCGCGGCGGCCTGAGGGAATTTCCCTGGCCTCTGCCGCTTTCTAACATCGGCGCGCTGCTTTTCGACCACGAACGTCACGTTTCCGATACGACATATCCCTGGATACTTCCACACAACAGGAAAATCTGTGATACGCTCTGCGCCACGTGCCTCGATGATTACACTCTCGAGGCAATTGGGGTGTGGCCATGGAACTTGGCGTCTTGCGACATTGCCGAAGGGCCCCGTGTGCAAAGTCGATCCCCGCTGCGCTGGCGAGCGAACAGCTCTGCCTCGATCATTTTCTCGACGAGGCCTTCGTTCGCACCAATCATACCTTTACGCGGTGCCGCGAACAGAGCGCGCTGACTGCTGCCGATTTAGAGTGGTTGCTGACGGACGCGCTTTTAATTGTCAAGAATCTGGAGGAAGAAGTGGGTAATCCCGTTCCCGAGCAGCGCGAACGGATGCTGGATCTGCTGTTGATGTTGGCGAACCTGCACGAATATGTAGCGCATCATTCCGTGCGTTTGGACCGTTCCGCCTAACTCGACACACCCATCGATCGAACCGCCGAAGCGCCCGACCACCCCTCATGTCAAAAACGTAAACAGATACCTCGATTGCCTTCTTGCATTTCGAGCATCGGCCATTCAATCTGAAGATGTCATTCTAGATAGTCCGCATGTCCGACGATCAGAGAATCGACCCGTTCAAGCCTCGCCAACCTAGCATTCCTGGGATCGAGGCCGTCACCGCACGAAACACGCCGGCCTCAACGGGTTCGTCGCGTCGCTTCGCCCCTTCGCAATACTTGACCTGGATCGTGGCAGGCGCCCTGGCGGTGTGTATCGGCGGAGGCGCTTTCTTTCTTTGGCAACGAGGTTCTTCCTCACAAGCAGACCGACCGATAACCGAACCGACCGAAGCCGCAGCGCCCGCTGTGACGCAGCCTCTGAAGCCCATTCCCAATTGGCCGGTCGGACCGGGACCCGTGGCCACGGTCGAGGAGCTGGCAAAAGCGTGGGCGAGCAAGAGGTTCTTATTTCCCGACCCAGTCACCTCTGAGGCGGTACCAGCGATGATCGTGCATCTGCCCGATGGCAGCTACTGGGCATTTTCCTTGCGCGAGCCCTTTGGCACCTGCGATCTGGACTACGTGACCGATCTTGAGAAACTACGCACCGACTATAACTTTCGCGCCTCCCATCCCATGGTGGTCGACACCTGCAATCACACCGTCTACGATCTTCTGCGCTATGGCGGCTCTTCCGATGGCGGACTAGTGCGCGGTGATGTCGTCCAGGGATCGGGCATTCGCCCCCCGATAGCCATCGAGGTCCGCGTTGAGAGCAAGCACCTCGTAGCGGTTCGCATGGAATAGCGGTACGTCTCCCCTAGTTCTGGTTCGTCGCAACCGCTCAAGCTTGCTAAACAGGCGACCGCCGTCCCGCTTCCGAGCGAAGCCGGACGGCGGCCTTCCTGTGCCGAGGCTTGGATCTAGTCGATGACCTGTTCTACGCTGCGTGCGACCATGACCGGACTGTTTGTCGCGGAATCCATGAAGATAAAGCCGACCACACGAAGGGGGATCGGCTGCGATCCGGTCAGAGCGGATAGGCCGCTGAGGTTGATGAAGTTCGTCGCATCCGTCGTATACACCGTGAGCGGATTCGGCAGTAGCACTCCCGCCGTCCAGTTGTCGGTGAACTGAAAGCTGCCGTTGTTCCCGGTCTGGACGACGGTGGAGCCGGGCACCCAAGGTCCGGCTTGGCCCTGGCGGCGCAGAACTACGCGATGAACGGTCAGTGTCGGGACGCCGTTGTTGGTGACGAGAGATCCGCCAATCCCGACCGACTGCCCGGCCGCGAGCAAGGAGTTATTGAACAGCAGGGTGGTGATGGGGTTGTTGATGTTGGCGATTTTGTATGTCTCGCTGCCATTTAGCGAAAGAGTGGTGATCTGACCGTCCTGGATGCCGTTTAAGTCGGGAAGCTCAGCGCGAACGTACAAATCAGCCTGCGTCGCCGGACCCGATGGCGGGCGAATGCTCGTGAACAACCCACCCAGGAAGAACTTGTCGTTCGAGACGACTTCGATTTCAGACGCGTCGATGTCCTTACTTACCGGATCGATCTGACCTGAAATCTGAACGATTGTGTTCGTTGTGAACGAGCTGATCGGCTCACTCGGGTCGTCGAAGACGGTGCTGCTGTTTGTCTGCACCGTCCACTGGCGGCCCTTGGGCCCCTGGACGACAAACGACGAGTCGCCGGTGACACCTACAACGCCCGCCGGAAAATCATCGATAGAGACCTCCGGGTCGGTGGCGTCGAGCAACTGGATATGAAATACCGGGTTGACGGTTCCTGTAATCTGCCCGTTCGCGTCGGTGGAGAGCGACTGGGCCAAATCAAACTCCATGCGTAGTCCGACCAGGTCGGCCGCATTGAGCACAAAGGGATTGGCAAGGTTTACCGTGACCGTCGACTGGCTCAGTGTGCCGTTGATGGTATTGATCGCCGGCGGATTCTGGGTCGTGTCGATGAACGCGATGACTGGGTTCGCTAAAGTGACCGTCGCCGACGTGTAGCTTCCCGTCGGAACCGCGTTCAGGTCCAGAAGCTGGTGGAGGCCGCTCAATTGAGCAAAATCGACGACTTGAGGGTTCGTGAGCACTGGCACGTTCGTTGTGCCGTTGTTCAGCGTTACTCCACTCACCAGGATCTGGCAGGAAATCACGCTCGGCAGCGGCGCGTCAGTGCCGACTGTGAACACATTTGCTTCGCTGGAATTTCCCGGATCGCCAGCAGAGGAGGATCCTGCACAGCTGGCAAGTCCGAGCGCGGCTAAAATCGTCAAGAACACACCCGTAGCTTTAAGATTCCGCATACCCTTTCTCCTTATATCTATGACGTGACTGCTAAGGCTTAAACACCCATTTCGACTGCCCCTGGTAGAACACCTCACCGTGGGAAAAGTTGTGGCGTATGGCCCGCGCCGGGGGACATGACTATTTCGCGATTCGGCTACGGTGGTGTGCGAACAGCGGTTTGAGGTGCTCGCCTTCGTAGTAGACTGAACGCACGAACTCTGGGGGGAGTCGCAGCAAGCCCCGGGGCTTTGTTGGCCGAACAAAAGGAGAAGTGGTAATGCGCGAGAGATCGATTCTCTCGATCGTGGCGCTCGCCCTCGCATGCGGGGCAGGCTGCGCGAAGAAACCAGATGATGCGGCCATCGTCACGAGCATTCAGTCGCAGATGTTCTCCGACCCGTCGCTAAAAGACGCGAGTCTCCAAGTCAGCTCACACAAAGGCGAAGTCATTCTCCGTGGAACTGTTGGTAGTGATTCCGCGCACCTCGACGCCTACAAAATCGCTTCCCAGACACCCGGAGTGGCCAAAGTCGATGACCAGATCGTCGTTGAAACGCCCGCCCTCGAGCAGCCCCAAGCGACTGCGGCGGCAAAACCTGAACCAAAGCGATCGCATGAACCGCAGGCAAAGCAAGCAAAGACATTGCTGGAGCCAGAGACGAACTCGGCCGACAACCTGCCTCCTGCTACTCCGGAGCCATCGCCAGAGGCGGCACCTGTGCCGGCGCCAGCCCCAGCTCCCGCACCCACTCCAGCGCCACGACCTCCGGAACCCAAGCAAGTGGAAGTTGCATCTGGCACCAGGCTCACGGTTCGCATGATCGACGGTGTGGACTCTTCGGTGAATCATCCCGGCGAAATTTTTCATGCCTCGCTGGAAACCCCGATCGTCGTGGGCGACGAAGTTGTCATACCCGAAGGAGCAGACGTCTACGTGCGGTTGGCCGCAGCGAGCTCTGCGGGGAAGTTCGCTGGCAAAAGTGAACTGCATCTGGAGCTGATCAAGCTCGAATCGCGCGGACGATCCTATTCACTCGTCAGCAGCACGTATTCGCTCAGCGGCGCCTCGCGGGGAAGGGATACGGCGGAAAAAGTAGGCGGCGGTGCCGCGGTGGGAGCGATCATCGGAGCGCTCGCGGGCGGCGGCAAGGGGGCCGCGATCGGCGCGACGGTGGGCGGTGCCGGTGGCGGTGTCTATCAGGGGGCCACGCATGGCAAACAAGTGCGCATCCCCTCGGAAACAGTGCTGGATTTTCAACTCGAGCAGCCTGTAACGGTTACGGTGATGCCCCGATCGCCTTCCTCCTTCCAGTAACAAGGTATCGCGAATTCGCTTGCAAGCGAGAGGCGAAGTTCCCTCGTGGTGAGCGGTTTTGCGAAAAAATCGACTGGCTGGTTCTGGCGGCTGATGCTACGCTTACGCCGCGTGGGCGGAGTCTGATAGCAAGGTTCCTTCCGTCTCACCCAGCAAATCGCTGAACGTCCGAATGTCGCTGGGATGGCCCGCGCGGCTCCTGGCCGCGCCGGTCTAGGGGCTTGCCGCATGAAAATCCTGGGATTCGTGTTGCTGGTGTCGGGCTGGACCATCGTTCTGACGGCGGTAGCCCTGCTGATCGAGGACGTGCCGCGTGCGGTTTTTGTTCTAGCTGGCATTGGTGTGGAAATCGTCGGACTCATGCTGCTGATCCGCGCGCATCCGGCCCGCCGAGGTGAACACGAGTAATGTCTGGCTCTGCTTTCGACCTCTCGGGCACAACTGCGAGTTTCATTCTTCTCATCCCCCTTGCCGGCGCGGGACTCGCGCTGATCAACGCGGGCCTCGGACGCTCGCGGAGCGCGGCGCAGCTCATGATGTCGTCGCTGTGTGTGGTCTCGATTGCGGCTCTCGCGTACTTTGTCTGCGGTTTTGCTTTCCAGGGTCTGCCAGACCAGCCGGCACACTGGTTGACGATCGGTGGCAAGCCCTGGAGCTGGCTCGCGGATGGTCATCTGTTTCTGCATCATTTGGCCCTAGACGGCTCACCGGCGTCGTTGGCTGCGCTGCTAGGGATGGCTGGCGCCGGATTGGCAGCCCTGATACCACTCGGTGCAGGAGCGGACCGCTGGCGGCTGGGAGCCTGCTCGATCTCGACCGTCGTGCTCGCGGGATGGACCTACCCTCTGTTCGCGCATTGGGCCTGGGGTGGAGGCTGGCTGGCTCAGCTCGGATCGAACTACGGCCTGGGGCATGGATTCCTCGACTCGGGTGGAGCGGGCACGATTCAGGCCATGGGTGGCTTGACGGCGCTCGCCATCGCTTGGATCCTCGGTCCCCGACGGGGAAAGTACACTCATGATGGAATGCCCACCGCGATTCCGGGCCACAATGCCGTGTTCGTCTTGTTCGGATGCGTCCTAGCCCTGGCCGGATGGTGGGGACTCAACTCATCTGGCGCGATTCTGTTCAACGGCGCCGAGGCGGGCGTCGTCGTGCGGGTTGCCATCAACACGATTTTGTCGGCAGCGTCGGCGGCGTTGGCAGCGGCGCTGGTTACCCACACGCGGTTTGGTAAACCGGATGCCTCGCTCACCGCAAACGGCTGGATTGGGGGACTTGCAGCAAGCAGTGGCGCCTGCGCCTTCGTCGAACCGCTCGAGGCGGTGTTGATCGGCGCGATCGCAGGGATTTTGGTCACTTTTGCGGTCGAGTGGGTCGAGCTGCGCATGTCGGTGGACGATCCAGGGGGATCCATCTCGGCGCACGCCGTGGGCGGATTGTGGGGCGTTCTCTCCGTGGGGATTTTTGCTGGGCTGACCGCGTCGGGCCGAACCGGTGAAACGATGGTCCCTCACCCGGGCCAATGGCTCGCGCAGCTGGTGGGAGTTGCGACCCTGATCGGCTTCATTTTGCCGCTCACGTATTGCTTGAATTGGCTGCTCAACCTTGTCTATCCACAACGCGTGAGTGCCGAAGGAGAGCGGCAGGGTATGGACCTCTACGAACTGGGCGCGGGCGCCTATCCGGAGTTCATCACGCACAGCGACGAATTCACCGAACGATAGGCGTCGCTCGATGGTCCACCGCGCGTCAGTGCCGGCAGCAAGTAGGCGAAGCCATGTAACGAGCTAGGGCGGCGCAGCGTCGTACAATAGGGTCGATTGGCGGGGGTGGATCGGTGAAAAGAAGGACGTTGTTGTCACTGCTCGGAATGTCGCCAGCCCTGCTGGCAACAGCTCCGACGGACGCGGGCCAAACCACGAGCCAGGCGGTAAAGAGCTCCCAGGGCAGCGCTCCTAGAGAGGAAGGCAAGATCACAGCGGTTAATCCCAAGGGAAACCCTCCTCCGATCCAACTGATTCCCATGGCTCCCCGCTTGGACTCCCTCGACGGCAAGAAGGTCTATCTGGTCGACACAGGTTTTCACGGCTCCGACGTGCTTCTCCACCAGATCGAGGCATGGTTTAGCGCAAACATGCCGGGCACCACGACGGTCTTCAAGCGAAAGGCTGGGCCGTACGCCGAAGACGACCCGGTCCTGTGGAAGGAAATCAAGTCCCAAGGCAACGCAGTCATCATGGCCGTAGGCCATTGAAGCACCTGCACGCCAGCGACCGTCGGTCACTGCATCACAACAGAAAAAATGGGCATTCCGAGCGCGCCACTCGTGACCAAGGCGTTTAAGGACCTCGCCATTTTAAACGCCGCCAAAAGAGGTATGCCCCATGAGCGGATCTGCTTCACGCCTCATCCCATCTGGGGCAAGACCCCAGAGGAGGTCCGTGCGTACGTGGAGGGCTCGGATCCGGTGACGGGCAAACCGCTCATGAAGGAAGTCGTCGATGCACTGACTGTTCCGCTCAGCGAGGAGGACAAGAAATCGGGAACCGTGAGTGTCTCGACGGGCCCCGCCACGTTTACCGACACGGCGGACAACTTGCAAGAGCTTTATCTCAACAACGGATACACAGACTTTCTTCCTATCATCTTGCCCACGGAAGAAAAAGTGGATCGGATGATGAGAGCGACGAGCCATAAGCCAGACGAAGTGGTTGGCAAGATGGCCGCGGGCGCCTATCCGCCGTGGAGCTATACCGTTCGGCAAGTGGCTGCGAGCGCGGTGATGGCAGGGTGCAGGCCGGAATATTTCCCTATCATCCTGGCGATCGCTTCATCGGGTATGGCCTCGCTGTTCAGCTCGACGAACTCGTTCGCTTTCGCAATGGTGATCAACGGGCCAATTCGCGACAAGCTGGAATTTAATTACGGAATCGGTGCCCTCGGTCCGTTCGCGCAGCCCAATGCGACGATCGGGCGCGCCTGGACCCTGCTGTCGAAGAATCTCGGCAACGGCGGCATTCCGGGAGACACCTACATGGGTTCGCTCGGAAACAATCTGAATTACAACAATGTTGTGATCGCCGAGCACGAAGATGCAAGCCCATGGGTTCCCTTCCACGTGCAGAAGGGATTCAAGAAGGAAGAGAATGTCGTCAGTCTGTTCCGCGGATTAGGCGTGGTTCCGGGGCAGGTGGCTCGCGGGAGCAGCGCGAATGAAAATGTGCAGTTCGACTACCAGATGAGCGATCTGTTCAGCACCTTCACGGGCTTCTTCGGGGCGCTGATTATCGCTGATCCGCTCGTGGCGGCGCGGCTGAAGGAGCAAGGCTACGACACGAAGGAAAAGCTGATCGACTGGTTGTACAAGAACACAACCCAAACCGTAAAAGACTATAAGAGCAGAAATTACGCCTATCTGTTTGACTATCCTCGGGCACTGCGCGGCGACGAGCCTTGGGCTACGTGGTACAAGCTGCCGGACGATGCTGTGATCCCGCACTTCCCAAGAGCCTCTGACTTCAATATCGTCGTCGCAGGCGGGCAGACGAACGCCTATCCGCAGGCTGGAAACCTGAGCTACGGAGTGAGCGTCTCAATCGACAAATGGATGTGAGCAGGGATGTTTCAAACTAGCACTTGGGGCAGAATCGACTGGGAGGAGTGATGAACAGACGGAGCTTGTTGGGACTGTTGGGAATGTCTCCGGTGGCGCTGGGCGGCATTCCGGCGCTTGCGGCGAGCGAGAACAAAACTGATACGAAGAAGGGCGCGGCCCCCGCAGGCCCCATGCTCGAAGTCCTTAATCCCCGGGGCATGCCGCCACCGATCACTCTCGTTCCGATGGCCAAGCGCCTGGACACGCTCGATGGTAAGACCATCTACCTTGTGTCGGACGGCTTTCCCGGCGCGGATGCCTTCCTGAATCAGATCTCGATCTGGTTCAAGAAGAATATGCCCTCGGTCACGACCGTGTACCGATTAAAGGCGGGCGGTTTCGCCGATGACGATCCCAAGTTGATGGCGGAGATCAAGGACAAAGGCAACGCCGTTATCATGGCCATTGGTCATTGAAGCACCTGCACACCAGCGACCGTCGGTCACTGCATACAAATTGAAAAGATGGGAATTCCCACGGCGCCCATGGTGACGATCGCCTTTAAGGATTTGGCGCTCACCAACGCCGCCAAGCGTGGAATGCCGCACGAGCGCATCTGCTTTACTCCACATCCGGTGTGGGGCAAAACGGATGAGCAGATGTACACCTATCTGGAAGGGAACGATCCCGTCAGCGGCAAGCCGCTGATGAAGGAAGTGATCGGTGCGCTCACCGACCCGCTTACTCCCGATGAATCGAAATCAGGTACGATCACTCCCCCCACCGGCGAACCCACATTTAAGGGTACGGCGGACAACTTGCAGCAACAGTTCCTTGACAACGGGATGACGGACTTCATGCCGATCATCCTGCCGACGCGAGAAAAAGTAGACGCGATGCTCAAGGCCACAAGCCACAAGCCGGACGAAGTCGTCGGGAAGATGACCCCGGCGCAGGGCGCGTTTCCAGCCTGGTCGTACACTGTCGAACAGGTGGCCGTGAACGCCGTGATGGCCGGTGCTTTACCCGAGTATTTCCCGATCATCCTGGCAATCAGCTCAACGGGAATCTCCGCTTTGTTCAGCTCCACAAACTCCCTCGTTTCGGCAGCTGTGATTAACGGACCGATTCGCGACAAGCTCCAGATGAATTACGGAATCGGCGCCATGGGCCCATTCAATCAGGCCAACGCCGTAATCGGCCGCGCCTGGACCCTGATGTCGAAAAACCTGGATGGCGGCGGAGTTGCCGGTGAAACCTACATGGGTTCGCAGGGGAACGTCATCAACTACAGCAACCTAATCATTCCCGAGAATGAAAAGGACAGCCCCTGGACCCCCTTTCACGTGCAGAAGGGATTTAGGCCGGAGGAGAATGTCATCAGCTTCTTCTTCGGGTTCGATATCACCCAAGGGCAGGGCGGCAAGGGTCTCGGCATGAAACCGATTCCTCACTACCACGAGGCAATGTCGGCCAATGTTGCCCCCTTTGCCTCGCTTTTCGGCGCACTGTTCATCGTAGACCCCTTGGTAGCCCATGGGCTGGGAGATCTGGGCTTTAAGACCAAGGAAGCCATCGCCGACTGGCTGCAGAAAAACACGACGGTCACTGTCAAAGACGTCAAGACGATGCTTTTTAGCGGGCTGCCGAGAGGTCCTGAGGCGGCCAGTCTTACCGACGACTCAGTGATACCGAAATGGCAAAAGGCGGACGCTTACAACTTCGTTGTTTGCGGCGGACAAACGAATCCATATCATCAGCTCGCGAACATGAGCTATCGCCTGAGCGTTTCGATCGACAAGTGGACTTAGGCGGTTGCCGTCATGAGCATGCTGATCCATCCGTGGAGGTGATCAGTCGCCTTTCGCCCAGAGATAGATGAGTGAGAAAGTGGTTCCTGTTCCGTACGGCTCGATGGCGACAATGTGCTGTTTTTCTTTCGTCCCCGATTTGAAAAGCCTTCCGTCCTTCTCCGCCTTGTCATTGTCGCAGCCAAGAACCCGCGCGTCGTTCCTTCCCACTTGCTCCGACCCGCCATGGGTGCAGTCCAATACTTTCCCGTATTTTCCGAGAGCCTTCTGATAGAAATCGGCCACCTGTGCAGGTGGATCTTTTGATTCCATCTTCAAGACCGCCAACTTGAAACCTGACCCACCTCCCCACAGGGCCAGACGCGCCGCATCGGAGTCGTCATGGGTATCCCTGTGGGGCTTTGCGCCGGGATAAATGGGCAGACCTACATCTTTGGAGGTTGCCTGACCGCTCACAACCAGACCCGCCCCACCTTCCTCCTGCGCGAGAGCGTGATCAGGCGCTCGAGCCAAGACTCCTAGAAAAACCGCTGGCACGATCAGAGCGGGTAGCCAACTGTAGATGAAGCCGTGCCCTTGTATCATGGAGCCCTCCTGTTGAAGGGAGATACGTTGCGACGGGAGCAGAAGTTTCCCTTCCTACCGCGGAGGGAGGCCAAGCTAGGGCTTGCTGGGCTGGCTAGCAAGCGTGAATGCGATATACGCGTTGCCCGCCGTGACGAAGATGTACTGCTTGCCATCGACGGCGTAACTGATGGGATTGGATCGAGCTGCATGGCCCATCTGGATATCCCAAAGCGGTCTGCCGGTCTCGGCATCAAGCGCGAAGAAATTGCCTTCGTCGCTACCGCTAAATACCAAGCCCCCGGCCGTGGAAAGGACGGGCACCCAGGCCGGCGCTAACAGTTTGAACTGCCACTTCAGCTTTCCGGTGGTGGCTTCGAGTGCGCGGATCGCGCCGTAGGACTGCTCACCGGCGAGTGCCCGAATTCCCCCACCGCCCACGATCCCCTTCGGGGGGCCCGGCTCAATTTTGCCCGTGCCCTTGATGAAATATGCCCCCGTTTCATGGGCGCTCACATAGAACAATCCGGTCTGCGGACTGTAGGACGGACTGGTCCAGTCTACGCCGCCGGTGATGCTGGGATAGACCAAGGTTCCAGCGCCCAGCGTGGGTTCCTGGTGAGGCGCGGGTATGGGACGGCCATTGGCATCGAGTCCCTTCGCCCACGTTTCCTTCACAAACGGAACGCCTGTGAGGAACTTTCCCGTGGTGCGGTCGAGCACATAGTAAAAGCCGTTGCGGTTGGCAAAACCAACCAGTCTTCGCAACTTCCCATCGATCGTGGTATCGAACAGGACGGGAGGCTCGTCGGAATCCCAGTCGTGGTCTTCGTGCGGTGAGAATTGAAAATACCACTTCAGTTTTCCCGTGTCGGCATCCACGGCCAACAGAGAGCAGGTGTAGAGGTTGTCTCCTGGCCGGTCGTCGTCATTGAAATCCGGAGCTGGATTTCCCGTACCCCAATAGATTAGGTTCAGATCAGCATCGTAGGAACCATTGTTCCAAGTGGTGGCGCCGGCGCTTTGGGCCGCGCCATTGCCCCAGCTCTCGGCACCGGGGTCCCCCACCCTGGGCGTTGTCCACAAGCGCCAAAGCCGCTTGCCCGTCTTCGAATCGTAGGCGTCGAGAAAGCCGCGCACGGCCGCTTCGCTTCCAGCGATGCCCACAACGATCTTGTTGTTGAGTGCGAGGGGCGGACCCGTCATCGCATAGCCCATAATGTTGTCCGCGACGTGTACGTTCCAGCGCACCGCTCCCGTCTTCACGTCGAGCGCGATCAGGTGTGCATCGGCCGTGCCGATGTAGACCATATCGTCGAGAATGGCCACGCCCCGGCTGGTCGCGTAGAGACCGATCGAGACGACATGTTCCGGGAGAGTCGGCGTGTAACTCCATATCTTTAGTCCCGAGTGAACGTCGAGAGCGGTCACCGTGCTCGGAGGCTCGGTGATGTACATGACTCCATCCGCCACAATCGGAGAGGATTCCAGATTGGCGACGGGCCGGGAAGGCTGATACATCCACGCGATCTTTAAACTGGCTACGTTTTGTCGATTAATCTGCTTCAGCAGCGAATACTGTTGCGAGAAGTAGCTGCCGCTGTAGGTCAACCAGCTCTGCGGTTCGTTTTGAGAATGCAAAATGCGTTCATACGGCACATTTTGGCTAAACGAACGAACGGGAGTCCAAAGAAGGCTGAGCACCATCGGACAGATATACCAGGCCTTTCTCATGGCGTTCCCTTCAAGCCGGCGAGGTAGGCGACCAGATCGTTCACCTGCGTCTCGGAGAGTTTGCCTTTCATGCTGGGCATGGCGCTTTTGCCTGGTTCCTTATCGAGTTCACGCAGCTGATCTTTGCGGAAGGAGTGGAAATTGCCCTTGGCGTCCTCGACCACGATGTGAAAGGAATCTTCCGCCACCCGCGTGCCGTCGAGTGTCCGCCCGTCTTGGGTGGTGAGGCGGATGAAAAGAAATTGCAGCTGTCCTCCGGTTTCAAGAAAGATTCTTGCCTGCGGCAGATCCGTGCCTGGATACAAGATCGTGTTGCGCAAATAGGCGGGACCCCGCGATTGACCCACCGTCGTCAACTCAGGCCCGAGATCTCCGCCCTCGCCGGAAATGGTGTGGCAGCTGGCACAGTGGCTTGAGTCGTACACCTGCTTTCCCGCCGCCGCGTTGCCCGTCACCGGGCTCTCGTCCTTGTGCGAAAGCGTCAGAAGATAGCCGACGACCTGCTGGATTTCGTTCGCGTCGAGCTGCCCAGAAAATGCTGGCATCCCGCCGGGCATTCCGTTCTTGATGACATTCGCCACGCGATCGAAGCCCAGGCGGAATGGAATGCCCTGAATGTTCGGACCCATCGCACCGCCGCCGTCCAGTCCATGGCAGGCGGAACAGCTCGCTTCGAAAGTCTGTTTGCCGCGCTCCAACTGATCCGGAGCCAGTTGTATCGCTTTTGCATCCTGCGGCTGACCAGCAAAACAGAACCGCGAATTTCCCGCCAGAATCAAAAGGAGTGCTAAAATCTGCACGCGCCAAGCGCACTGCTGGCCTGTCGAGAAAACCACGCGAAGCCCCCGTTTGAGTGGCGCCTAGCATACTA
The DNA here is from genome assembly GCA_964407845.1 of uncultured Acidobacteriaceae bacterium. Classification (GTDB taxonomy): domain Bacteria; phylum Acidobacteriota; class Terriglobia; order Acidiferrales; family UBA7541; genus Palsa-295. Next base: position 43,980 of record CAYOXF010000092.1, read on the forward strand.
CCGGAATCGCGAAGAATGTAAGAAACCGCAAGCAAAAATTGTGCGTCAGGTTTAGTATGTGTGGTCCGAGCGCCACCGGAGGCGGGGAGCCGGGACGCTATCCAAGACGGGGGAAATTACGAAAAATGGGGATGCACAAAAAAAGTAAGCTGTGTTGGTTTGCCCTGGCGGTGGCGTTGGGGGCTGGGAGCGCCGCAGCCCAGCAGGCTGGCCTCGTGGATGACCATGCGTTGGTGAATGCCGGCAAGAATACGAACGAATGGCTTATGAACGGCCGCGACTATAACGAGCAGCGTTACAGTCCGCTGAATCAAATCGACACGTCGAATGTCAGCAAGCTCGGTCTCGCGTGGTACTACGACACGGGATCGGATCGCGGGACCGTCGAAACCACTCCCATCGTTTCGAACGGCGTGATGTACGCGACCCTTCCGTGGAGCGTTGTCGTCGCTTTGGACGCGCGTACCGGCAAGGAAAAGTGGCGCTGGGATCCGAAAATCCCCCACATGAATTTTCCTCCAGGATCGGCAGGAAACCCCAATAAGGTCCGGGAAGGCCCTAGCGTCTGCTGCGGTCCCGCCAACCGCGGCGTTGCGATCTATGACGGCAAAGTCTACGTGGGCACGCTCGACTCGCGCCTCGTCGCGCTCGATCAAGAAACCGGCCAAGTCGTGTGGGAAGTTCAGACCATAGACAAGAATGCCGACTACAGCATTACCGGCGCCCCCCGAATCGCCAAAGGCAAGGTCATCATCGGCAACGCCGGCGGCGAATATGGCGTTCGCGGCTTTGCGACGGCTTATGATGCCAAGACTGGCAAGCAGATCTGGCGCTTCTACACCGTGCCGGGTGATCCCTCGAAGCCTTTTGAGAACAAGGCCATGGAGGCTGCCGCGAAGACGTGGGCCGGTGAATGGTGGAAACTCGGCGGAGGCGGAAACGTCTGGGATGGAATCACCTACGATCCCGAGCTCAACATGGTCTATATCGGGATTGGACAGGGGGGTCCGTGGGTCCAGGGTTTTCGCGATCCCATGAAGAAGGACAATTTGTATCTCTGCTCGATCGTCGCCCTGAAGGCTGATACGGGAGAGTACGTCTGGCATTTCCAAACCACGCCGGCCGACGAGTGGGACTACGATGCCGTGCAACAGATGACGCTCGCCGATATCAAGATTGATGGAAAGATGCGGCACGTCATCATGCAGGCCCCCAAGAATGGCTACTTCTACGTGCTCGATCGCAAGACCGGAAAATTTATTTCCGGTGCGCCGTACGTAAAGGTCACTTGGTCTACCGGCCTTGATCCGAAAACCGGCCGTCCGCACGAGGCGCCCGGCATGCGCTATGAAAAAGCGCCCATCGAAACCTCGCCGGGTCCCGCAGGAGGTCATGCCTGGCAGGCGATGTCCTACAACCCGAACACGGGTCTTGTTTACATTCCTGCGCTCGATAGCACCTTCAAATACATCGCCACGACAGAATTCAAGCCCGAGCTCGGTGTTTACAATTGGGGAATCGTTTTCCGGCCGCCCCCACCTCCGCCCGGTGGTGCTGCAGGAGAACTACCGGCGCCGCCTGCCAATCAGGCTTTTCTGACAGCTTGGAATCCGGCGACGGAAAAGGAGGTCTGGCGGGCTGTGGGAATGAACGGCGGTGGTACCGTGACGACTGCCGGCAACCTAGTCTTCGGAGCATCCGGGAGCGGCGAATTTGTCGCGTTGAGTGCGGACAAGGGCGAGAAGCTCTGGTCGTCGAAGCTCATGCCTGGACTCGCGAATCCGGCGACGTACATGATCGACGGAAAGCAGTATGTTTCCGTTCTCGCGGGTCGAGGCGGCAAGGCTCGGATCTATACGTTCACGCTGGATGGCACCGTGCCGATGCCGGGTCCGCCGTCGATGCCCGCTCAGCCTGCTCCGATGCCGGGTGCCGCGGCACCGACGACGCAAAACCAGCAGTAGTAAGAGGTGAGCCGGCGCTGCGCTCTCGATTTCTGGAGCGGAGGTCGATTAGCTTCTGCTGGGTATGCCCGCGCCGACAGGCTGTGGCTCGGGACCCGGCGCGGCTTGCGGATGCACGAACGGCGCAGGTTCCGGTGCGGGAACTTCCCAATCGCAATTTTCCCGAAGGCATGCGCGGAACTTTCCCTGCTTGTTGCGTTTTTCGACGACGAACGGCGCACCGCATTTCGGGCACGGCTCGTTGATCGGCGTATAGGGTGTAGTGAAGTCGCATTCGGGATAACGGCTGCAGCCATAGAAGACCCGCCCTCGGCCGCGTCCCTTTGCTGTTCCGCGTCGAACAAACTCTCCTTCCTGGCACTTCGGGCACTTGATGCCGAGCGTGACCGGCCGGGTATATTTGCAATTCGGATATTTTTCACAGCCGATGAACTCGCCGTAGCGGCCATGCCGCCGCAGCAACCCCGCTCCGCACGTGGGGCATTTTTCATCCAGCCGGACGTCCGGTTCCAGCGCCTGGCGCGTGCCGCTCGCGAGCCGGCGCGTGGTCTTGCAATCCGGATAGCCCGTGCACGCAAGAAAGGCGCCGAACCGCCCCCGCTTGATGGCCATCTCTCGGCCGCAATTGTCACAGTATTGGGGTCCAGCGTCGCTGTCGCCCTGGTCGCTTCCGTGATCCGAAAGGTCGCGCGTGTAGTCGCACTCCGGATAGCGCGAGCAGCCGAGGAAAAATCCGTGGCGGCTGATACGCTCCAATAGCTCTCCCTGACCGCACTTTTCACACTTCTCTCCGGTGGGTATGCCGGCCTTGTAGGACTCCATCGCGCCGGCGGCCGTTTCGAGATCCACTTCGAAGCGATCCCAGAATTCCTTTACCGACGCACGCCAGGCGAGTTTTCCCTCCTCGATTTCATCGAGCTCATCCTCGAGGCGGGCAGTGAAATTGACGTCGAAAATGTCCTCGAACGCTTTTACCAGCAGATCACTCACCTTCTCGCCGAGTAGGGTCGGTGTAAACCGCCCCTGATCCTTCTTCACATACTCGCGCTCGACGATGGTCGAGATGATAGCGGCATAGGTGGAAGGCCGGCCGATGCCCTTTTCCTCGAGCTCCTTCACCAGCGTCGCTTCCGTGTATCGTGGCGGTGGCTCGGTGAAGTGCTGCTCGGGACGAATCGTTTCCAGTCGGAGCTGCTCGCCTTCAGCAACCCGGGGCAGCCGGTTGCCCGCTGCATCCCCTTCGTCTTCCTTCTCCTCTTCTTCTTTCACAACCTGATAGGCCGCCAGATAGCCCTCAAACTTCATCACTGACCCGGTCGCTCGAAACGTGTATCCGCTTGCTTCCACATCGATCGTGGTCTGATCGAATACGGCGGGCACCATTTGCGACGCAACAAACCGCTGCCAAATCATCTGGTACAGCTTGAACATGTCATCTTCCAGATAGCGGCGCACACTTTCCGGCGTGCGGCTCACGTCTGTGGGGCGAATCGCCTCGTGCGCCTCTTGGGCGTCCTTCTTCGATTTGAAGAAGTTTGGCGCCTCGGGCAAATAGCTCTGGCCGTAGCTCGAGGTGATGTGGTCGCGCACTTGGGCGATCGCGTCATTCGATACCCTCACCGAATCCGTGCGCATGTAGGTGATCAGCGCCACCGAACCTTCGTCGCCGAGTTCGACACCCTCATACAGACGCTGAGCCAGCATCATGGTCCGCTTCGCCGTATAGCGCAGTCGGTTGTAAGCCGCCTGCTGCAGCTTGGAGGTCGTGAAAGGCGGCGGTGCAAACCGGCGCTTTTCCTTCTGCGCGACGCTCGCGACCTGCCAGATCGCATGATCGACAGTGGCCAGGATTCGTTGCGCCTCGGCTTCGTCCGGGATTTCGATCTCCGCACCGTTGTACTTGATCAGCTTCGCCTCAAATGAAGGAGGATCGGCTGCGGCGAGCAGTGCATGGATGGTCCAATATTCCTTCGGAACGAAGGCGCGGATTTCCCGCTCACGCTCGACGATCAGCCGCAACGCCACGGTCTGCACCCGCCCGGCGGAAAGACCGCGACGCACCTTGTCCCATAAGAGTGGAGAAATTTTGTATCCGACCAGTCGATCGAGTACGCGTCGCGCCTGCTGCGCGTCGACGAGATTCTCATTTACCTTGGTGGGATTCTCAAAGGCCGCCTTAATCGCCTTCTGCGTGATTTCATTGAACATCACGCGATAGATCTTAGGCGCCGTCAGCTTGACGTCCGAGGCGGATACCTTCGCCGGCTTGGTGGGCTTCTTGCCATTCCCATTGGTCGGTTCGGTGATGGCAATCTTGGCGTATTGTTTCGGATTGCCCAAAATCTCGGCCAGGTGGGCGCAGATGGCCTCGCCCTCACGGTCCGGGTCGCCCGCCAGATAGACGGCTTCGGCGTTCCGAGCGGCTTTCTGCAGGTCTCCGATTACCTTGATTTTTCCCGGGATCACCTCGTACGTGGGCTCGAAAATGTTCTGCGACGTTACCGCGATCGGCTTGGAGGCCTTCTTCTTTTCTTTGCCCCTCACCTTTCGCTTGCCCTTCTTCTTCTTGCCGTTTGGCTCGCCAGGCAGGAGTATCCCGATGTCCTTCTTGGGCAGGTCCATGACATGCCCATAGGAAGCCTTCACCGTGTAGTTCCGGCCGAGATACTTATTGATTGTCTTGGCCTTAGCCGGAGACTCTACAATTACGAGTGATCGTGCCATTCTCTGCTATATCCCCCTCGAAGCGGCCTTCCTGACTCTGCTGGCCTTCGACTACTCTCCCGTTTAATCGGACCTACAATCCTAACCTTTTGTCCGGGCTTTAATTACAACAGGACTTTCAAGAATTGTTGTCCCGGTAACTGGCGTACCACGGCTTCGAGCCCTAAGTCAAATTGCCCCCTCGGCGTAAGACGTGCTTTCCCTGGCGTGTTATTCGACTCGGCGGTCCTGACATTGGCTTTCTCACCCATCTTACTTCCCTCTTGGGAGGGATTCGGTCAGGCGCCCGATGGTTGTGTCACTTTCGGGCGCGCCATGAACTCAAGCGGCCGAATCCCGCGCCAGGTGTGTGGCAGGGCTTGCCGAGACCCACAAAGAGACCAGTTGCTAGGGCATTCGATTCTCTTCGGGCGTTTGGGGTCGCTCGAAGCTCCGTCTTCTGAAGGCGCTTGAGCAGGCAGCCGATCGAGGGTTCAATTCCGAGCGATAGGATAAACCACTTGCCCGTGCCGGATCGTATAGCGGACCGTTGCGAAGTTGCGAACGTCCCGCTTGGGATCGGCGCCAAGCACGACGATGTCGGCTTCCATTCCGGGAGCAATGCGCCCCCGGCTCTCGGCTTCACCGAAGCGCGCAGCAGGCGCGGTCGTCAGCGAATCCAGAATTTGCATCGCCGTGAGCCCTGCCTGTCCCATCAGGACGTACTCCTGGGTCGGATTGTAATCCGTCATATAGCCCACGTCGGTACCGAACAGGACTTGCCCGCCTGCCTGTTTGTATTGTTGAAGTTCCGCGACACCTTCCGCGGCAAAGCTCTGTGCCTGCTCGGGCGTGGCCCCGCCCCGACTTGCCTCGTAAATCCACAGTTTCAAGGTTGGGATCAGAGACATGTGATGTTTTGTCATGCTGGCGATCAGGCTGTCATCCCATCTCCCGGACATGGGAGTCGTATGCGCCGCTACATCCACGCCCGCTTCGAGTGCGATTTCGAGTCCTTCTAGATTTGAGGGGTGCGCGAACACCAGTCTTCCTTGGGAATGGGCTTCTTCGACAGCGGCCGCCGCCACGCGCCGGTCCATTGGTACCACCTTTGTGGGAGCAACCAGGGAGCCGGTAAAGAGTTTGATCACGTCGGCGCCGCCCGCGATGTCTTGGCGGACAACGGCCCGAGCGGCGTCTGGCTCCGAGGGCTCAAGGTTGCTCTCGATAAATGTAAGGATTGTGGGAGGAAGCGTGTCCTTCAGATAAAACGGTGTGCCATGGGCGGCATACAGAGGTAAACCAGCCGTTCGAATGCGGGGGCCCTGAACCTCTCCTGATTCGATCCGAGACCTCAGCGCCACTGTGTTCGTCAGAGTCGAAGCCGCATCCACGACAGAGGTGAATCCGTACTGCGTCAGCATCTCCTCTAGCTGTTGCGATAGCTTCGCGGCGGTTTGTTGCGCGGCATCATCCCATTTTAGCTCGGTGAAATGGACATGGCTGTTCTGGAAGCCTGCTGTGATAAACAGTCCCGTGCAGTCGATTAGCTTCGCGTTCGAGGGAATGCGTACGCTTCCGGCCCTGCCAACCGCCACAATCTTGCCGTCCCGAATCAGCAAGACCCCGTTTGAAATCGGTGCGTCCGTCGGGGAAGGATCGATCGTCCCGCCAGTCAACGCAAGAATCTCCCCCTCTGCCGCGCTGGCTCTCCAAGCGGGTCTGAGAGCGATCCCTAGAAACAGCAACAGGGAAAGAATTCGCTTCGAAATCTTCATGGCCTCTAACCAAGCCGCCTGTCTTGACAACAATACGTGCGGTTGGCTCAATCTGTTTCAGGGGCAGCCTTGGTTCCCCGCCGGCAGGCGAGGCACCAGCCTAAATCGTTCAGGGGGAAATGGATAGGTCCCTCCTGGGCCGGGACATTCTCCTGGCTCACTGTGTTGCTGTGATACCATGGGCTCGGTTAGGGTGAAACGGTGAAAAGGCTGCGCATCTCCATCGTCGAGTACCTGAACACGGCGCCCCTTGTGTGGGGATTTACCGACGGTCCATTGGCCGGAAAGTACGACCTGTCGTTCACCGTACCTTCGCAGTGCGCCGAGGCTCTACGCCGGGGCGATGCCGATATTGCGATTATCCCCAGCATTGAATACCAACGGATGGAAGGCATCGTCGCGCTGCCGGGCATGGCCATCGCGTCCAACCGAGAGGTCCGCAGCCTGCTCGTTGTCTCCAAGCGGCCCATCGACATGGCCAAGCGGATTGCGCTTGATACCAGTTCGCGCAGCACCGCTGGGCTCGTCCGTATTCTGGCGAAAGAACATTGGGGCATTCAGCCAGAATTCGTCGACGCCGCCCCGGACGCCGGCGAGATGCTGAAAGGCGCGGATGCGGCGTTGGTGATCGGTGATCCCGCGCTTCGAATTTCGCTCAAGATGGAGGCGCTCGCGGGAAAAACTCCGGGCGGTGGCGGCGGTTGCTGCGAGGGTGATCCGGAGGAAATGCCCGTGCCAGGCTTCGAGACTCTCTTCGTCTACGATGTTACCCACCAGTGGCGCGAAATGACCAACAAGCCGTCCGTTTTGGCCATTTGGGCGGGTAAGAAGGACACAGTGAGTACGGAAGTTGTCGCTGATTTCTTGATGTCAAAAAGGTACGGAGTAGAACGAATTCGTGAGATCAGCGAAGCCGCATCGATCAAGCTCGATTTGCCGCCTCGGGCTCTGGAACGCTACCTGACCGAGAACATCCAATTCGATCTCGATGAAGAAAACCTTTCGGGTCTTGAGCTCTACTTCGAAAAGGCCGCAGAACACGGGCTGATCCCCCGCGCCCGTGCGCTCGAATTCGCCGCAGCACCTTCGGGCTCGGCGGTCAGGCGCGGCGCGTGAAGGCTCAAGCGTAGGGCGGTCGGATATCCCTGTTTTAGTGCGAGAATAGGACCACGATGGGAATCACACCCCAACAGGCTCTCGACCTTTTCCAATCCGATGACCTGATCGGCATCGGCATGGCGGCGAACCAAGTTCGTCGTCAGAAGACCGATCCGCGTGTGGCGACCTATCAGATCGACCGCAATATCAACTACACCAATTTCTGCACCGAATACTGCTCGTTCTGCGCCTTCTATCGCCCGTTGGGCTCCCCAGAGGGATACATTCAGCCGCTCGAGTCGATTTACGCGAAGATTGAGGAAATGCTCGCGCTCGGCGGAACGGGCGTGTTGCTTCAGGGTGGACTTCACCCGGACCTGAAAATCGACTACTACGAGAACCTGTTGCAGTCAATTCACGAGCGCTTTCCGCAGGTCCATCTGCACTGCTTTTCCGCGCCCGAAATACTGTGCATCGCCGAAGTTTCCGGGCTTTCGATCCGCGATACGATCGCGCGCTTGCGAGATCGAGGATTGCAGTCGATTCCTGGCGGGGGGGCTGAGATTCTCGACGATGAGGTCCGGCATCGCATCGCGCGGTTGAAGTGCAAATCGGAGGAATGGGAATCGGTCCACCGCGAGGCCCATCGGCTCGGGATGCGCACGACGGCGACAATGATGTTTGGTTGCGGTGAGGAATACCGGCATCGCGTGAACCACCTCGAGCGGCTTCGCCGCCTACAGGAGGACACCGGAGGCTTCACGGCGTTCATCCCGTGGATTTTCGCGCCGGAAAACACTCCGCTCGGTAAGAGAGTCCAGGAAACAACGGCCTTTGATTACCTCAAGACGCTGGCGATCAGCCGCCTTTACCTCGACAACATCGATCACATTCAGTCCAGCTGGCTCACGCCAGGAATCAAAATCTGCCAGGTTGGGCTGCAATTCGGCGCCGACGATGTGGGCAGCATCTTGATTGAAGAGAACGTGGTTTATGCCGCCGGTGTGCGCAACCGCACCAACGAACAGGAGCTTCGGCGCATTATCTCGGAAGCTGGTTACATTCCCGCCCAGCGCGATACGCTCTACCGTTCCTACGTTTTGAAACAGTCGACTTCCTGAGGGAAGGCGAAGCAGCCAACACCTACCGCCAGAGGGCGCTGGCCTGCTCAATCAGGACGGGTTGGGGAACGGCAAACGGCAGATCGATAATGACGCTCGCGCCGTAGGGAGAGAGATTGGAGAGCGTGATCTCTCCGTTGCACTCCTGCATGATCCCGTAGCAGATGCTGAGCCCCAGGCCGGTGCCTTTTCCCACCGGCTTCGTGGTATAGAAGGGATCGAACGCGCGGGCCAAGTCGGGAAAGCCCGGTCCCGTATCTTCGAAGCGAATGATGGCGCGGCCCGACTGGCTGTAGGCCCGGATGCGGATTTCGCGCTTGGCGCTCTCTTCAACCGCGTCAATCGCGTTGTTCAAGATGTTTAGCAACAGCTGCTTCAACTCGTCTTCGGAAATTCCAACCGGCGCCAGTACAGGCTCGAACTGCATATCGAGCGATATGCCGTGCACACGCAGGTGATACTCGCGGAGCTGGACCACATCGCGAAGCACGGGTTCGAGCGCCGTCGAGCGCGCCGCCGAGCTGTTCTGACGGCCAAAACGAAGCAGGCCATCGAGGATCCGTTTCATGCGGCGCGCTTCATTCCCGAGCTTCTCCACTCGTTTGCGCGGGTTTGCTTCGCGCACCTCCTCTGCGAGCAGGTCCGCATAGCCGATGATGCCCGTAAGCGGATTGTTGAGCTCGTGCGCAACCCCGGCGACCAGCTGTCCGAGTCCCGCCAGTTTTTCTGAGCGCACCAGCTGCTGGTGCAGCCGCACGTTTTCAAAGGTCACCGCCAAGTCGGACGCAAAGATCTCCAGATTGACCATCTCGCGGGAATCCGGGCCGCCAGGCCACCGGGAATCCGCCACGTAGAGACACCCCACATCGGACCCGCGCCAAGAGACCATGGGAATCAACATCAGATCTCCCGTTTCTGACATCCGGAACGATTTGTCGGCAGGGCCTGTGGACTGTTGCCGTCGCTTCATGGCTTCGATGGCGTAGCTGCTGGAATGCATCTCGAGTGTTTCAGCCTCTTGCGGTGTGAACCCGCTCAATCCCGCGAGATAGAACTTGCGGTTTTCACCCAACAGAAGGAGTGCGGCACGCTGAAAACTACTTGCTTCGGTGATAGCGGTGGCGACCTCTCCAGCGAGCGCACTCGGATCGTTCCCAGCCAGCAGGCGCGACGTAATTTGGGACAGACGTTGCAACAATAAACTTTCGGCTTGGGCGCGTGAGTGCGCTTCTTCGAGAACTCTCGTTTTCTCTTCCAGCAGCGTCAGCACCATGCCCAGCGCGACCAAAATTCGCGGCACATTCCAGAAATCCAGATTCACTTGCATGGTGGTCAGCAGGTCGTGAACCCCCAGTGCCAGCGGGTATTCCGCCCCCCAGGCAATGAATCCTATCGTGGTGGTAATCACGCCGAGCGAAGAGCGGCGATAGATCTTCCAGAATTGCAGGCCGCAGAGGCAGAAGCTGATGGCAAGAAACAAGGCCATCGGAGTCAAGCTGTCGCCCCGCGTCTGCTCGTAAACCGCCCACAATCCGACTGCTGCTACGGAGATCGCTGCCGCCGTGTGCTGAAACTGCCGACGCCGCGGCGCAAAGAAGAAAAAACTCACGGTCGACAAAATCGTGGGCACCAACAGAGAGGCCCAAAGCGCGGGCGAGCCGATATGGAAACTGATGGCGAACGCGTGAGCTAGGAGCGGTAAGCCGAGTGCCGTGATGAGGCCAATACGCTTGGCCCGCTCGTTGGCCTCAAACAGGAGGGAGGCCAGGAAAACGAGGGCAGAAAGTTCGAGGGCTGCGTAATCGACCGGCGTGAGGATCGTTTGAACGATCCCGCCTTGGTTTTCCATGGCCCGCGCAAAGAAATGCAAGAACGTGAGCGACCAGGCATAGGCCCAGAGGCGTACGCGTTCGACCGGAGCCTGCCTTTCTAGCGACAGAAAGACGCTGACCAGCACGGCAAGAACGAGCGTAATCGGCAGTGCGTCCGGCACGCTAATCACTGGCGTCTCCCGCTCAACTAGTGTGACGGCTCGCCCTTCAACCAGCAATAGAGCCTTCGTACCAGAGGACTGCCGTCACACGGAGGCAGCCGAAAGTGCGGTTACTCGCGCGGTGGAACGTGGATTTCAACGACCACGTCGCTGCCTTCCGCTAGATCCAGTGGCTCGAGCGGTGTGAAGACGCCCTTCTCAAAGCGTGCGCGAATTCGCCGCGAGGGGACCGACCGGCGTCGAGCGGGTATCTTCTCGTCTGGACCCGCCCGGGAGGCGGAGGAAAGATTACCCGAGTCGAGCGCGACGTTCGCCAGTCGATCGGCATCGTCGTTCTGTTCCCGGGGCACGTGCTCGATCGCAAAGTACGCCAGCTGCCGCACGAGTTTCCCCGCGCGTTCGTACAAAGGCTTTAAATCAGCACTTTTCACCCTGTATCGTCCTTGCATCTGGCGGACGAGCAACTCTGAATCGCTGCGAATCCGAAGCGCGCCAATTCCCTGGCTCGTGGCGTAGTCCAGTGCCGCCAATAGCGCGTAGTATTCGGCTACGTTATTGGTTTCGCGGCCCATGCGTTTGGCGAGTTCCAGAACCACATGCCCGGCCGGATCGCGGATCACGACCGCATAGGCCGATGGTCCAGGGTTGCCGCGTGAAGCGCCGTCAATGTTGGCGATGTACACTCCCGAGGCGGGTATCGCTCGGTCGGAATCTGAAAACAAACGTGCGACTGCCGGCTTCGGGACCTTGACAAAGCGGCTCATGGGTATGGGCAATTCGTGGGCTGGGAGCGCGAGAAGCGCCCGCAGCAGCCGACACTCCTATAGAATTTCACCGCTCGAGGAGGCGGAGGTGGAGGCCGCCGCGGCTTCCCTGGATGCGGACGGCTCGAGGTAGTAGAGAATGCGCGTGCAGGTCTCGCAGTGAAATAACTCCTGGCTGTCGGAGCGTCGAATTTCCTGAATGACGTGCGGCCGGATCATCATGCCGCAGGCGCTACACTTCTCGTCCCGGATTTCAGCCAGTGCGACGCCGCTGTGCTTTCTGGCGATACGTGTGTAGTGATCCAGCAGATTCTCCGAAATCCCCAGGATGGCCCGCTCCCGCTCGGCATTCAGTTCCGCAAGGGTTTTCTCAGCTGCGCTTTTGTCCGCTTCGATCTTGGAGCGCTCTACGGCCGCGGTCGCTTCAATTTCCTTCACCGATTTTTCCGACGCTTTGATGCGCCGGTCGTATTCCTCGCCGGCAACCATTTGCTCGAGCAGGCGGTCTTCGGCCTTAGCGATTTCAGCTTCGCCTAATTGGATTTCGTGCTGGAGCGCGCGATAGGCTTCGTTGGTCTTAACGAGCGATCCTTGGTCCTTATACTTACGGACTCGTTCCTTCCACTGCTCCACGTCTATCTCGTATTTCTTGCGTTCCTTGATCGCGTTGAGCTGCGCGAGCTTGCTGGCGTCAAGCTCCGCCTTCGCCGCCCGAATGCGCGCGTCGATTTCAGCAAGTCTCTGGGGGAACCGGGCCAGCCGGGCGCGGACGTCGCTGAGCCGCAGGTCCACACTCTGCAGCTCACGTAGGCTCTGGAGGACCTTTTGCACTCTGGTGTGATTCTAGCACAGGGATTCCGCGCTCAAACCAACGGGCAGCTAGCCGAGGCGTCGCGAGAGAACCGTTCAGGGTGCGGGCTGGACTTCCATGGTTTGATCGACGAGGTAATTCGTACAGCCAGGAAGGGACGCGCTCGGACAGTGGGCGATGATGAGGAATCCGTCCGGGGAGACTTTGGCTTCATACGTGTAGCCATCCCGGCCGGGTTTTTTGATGGCCATGGCGCCACTGGAAACGAGATCGTCAAGAGAGCCGTAGGAATTATGTTCGGTCTGATAGATTCGCTCTGCCTGCGCAATTCCCAACAGATCGTTTTTTACGCCGATAACATCGATGGTTTGCGTGGGGTGCGAAATAGGCGCGGCTTGCTGGCTCTCGGAAAAGTAGTACTTGTAGGCGAAACCTACCACGGTCGCAACTACCAGAAGCCCCACCAAAGTGCCTATGCTTCGCAAGGATGCCTCACAATCTTACTCTCCATGGGACCACAGAGGGATTGGCTGGGCAACCTTCTCGCAGGCGAGACGAGGCGAATCGGGAAACACCGCCGCTTGGCTCGACGACCCGCTACCCTTTTTCGGCTCGCGCGCGTCCAATCCGAGGGGTAGTGAACCGCTTGCACAGGGCAGAGCCGTTTGACACTTGGGTGCCGTCTCGTGATACTGGTGCGCGCTACGAGGGGGCGGTTGATGACGAAGAAATCGACAGAGCGAGCGGCGGTTTTATTTGTCGCGGGGATGCTGCTTGTTCTCGGCGGTTCGGCAGGAATCCGGACGCCATTGCGGGCGCAGGCGTCCTCCGCTGAGGCCCGCCCGCCACATCTGGATTTCACGACTCACAGGCTCGCCGATGGCCTAGAGGTGGTTCTGCTCGAAGAGCATTCCGTCCCGGTCATCAATCTTCAAATGTGGTATCACGTGGGCGGCAAGGACGAGCAGCCCGGCCGGACGGGATTCGCGCATCTGTTCGAGCACTTGATGTTCAAAGGCTCCGCCCATGTAGGGCCCGATGAGCATTCCCGCATCATCGAAGCGGCCGGCGGAGCCGACAATGCTGAAACGGGCGATGACACGACCGATTTCTACGAGACCTTTCCCAGCAACTATCTCGAGCCCGTGCTCTGGCTCGAAGCCGACCGCATGGGCAGCTTGAACGTCGATGAAGCCAATTTCAAATCCGAGCGGCAGGTGGTCGAGGAAGAACGTCGCGTCCGTGTCGATAATCAGCCCTACGGTTCGATTGAAGAGGACTTACGCTCGACCGCCTTTACCGTTCACGGCTATCATCACACGCCCATTGGCAGTATCGCCGATTTGGAGAAGGCGACTCTTCAGGATGTGCGCGATTTCTTTGCCACGTACTACAAGCCAAACAACGCCACGCTGGTGATTGTCGGCGATTTCAATTCCGATCAAGCGCTCGCTTGGACGCACAAATACTTTGACGGAATTCCGGCATCGGCAGGACCGATTCCGCGCCGCGATACGCCCGAGCCCCCTCAGACTGCCGAGCGCACGGTCGAAAAGTCATATACCAACACGCCGCTGCCAGCCGTCGTGATCGGCTACAAAATTCCGGCGCGCTACTCTCCCGATGCCTATCCGCTCGACCTTGCTTCGAACGTTCTCGCCGGCGGGGAAAGCAGTCGCCTCTATCAGGCGCTCGTTTACAAGGATCAGATTGCCGTACAGTCCGCCGGCTTCAGCAACCTGACCGAGGATCCGAATCTGTTCTGGGCCTACGCGATTATGAATCCAGGACACACGGCCGCGGACGGAGAAAAGGCTGTGGTTTCGGTGCTCGCCGGGTTGAAAAACTCGCCGATCGATGAAAAGGAGCTTCAAAAAGCGAAGAACCAGGAGATCTCCGGATTCATTTTGGGCCGCGATACGGATGAAGAAAAGGCCGTTGCTCTTGAGTCGGCGACCGTGATCGGCAAGGATCCCGGCCTCGTCAACACCGAGCTCAAGCGATACCTCGACGTCACGCCTGCAGAAATCCAGCGCGTGGCCAAGGAATACTTCATCCCTCAGCGGGCTACCGTGTTGTTCGTGACGCCCGCAGCCCCTGCTCGATAGACGCATTTGTAACCGAAGGACTGGAGCACTGATGAAGCGCGCAAAAACGTCCTGGATTGTTTCCCTGGTGCTGCTCCTAAGTTTTGCGAGTGCCGCGTCTGCGCAGCGACCCGAATCGCCTTCCGAGGAAGCGACAGCAAGTCCCACACAGAAGGGCGGTACCGGGATCGTGCCTCCCGGCGTGAAATTGGTCCCCCAGATGCCACCTGCCGGTCGGCCAAAGTCGTTTCAGTTTCCGCACGCTGCGACAAAAACCCTTTCGAATGGCTTGCGCGTGTTTGTTATCACGGACCACCGTGAACCTGCCCTTGCTGCGCAATTGGTAATTCTTTCTGCCGGGAGCATCAAAGACCCTCCGGATCGGCCCGGTGTCGCGCAGATGACCGCGAATCTGCTGACGCAGGGAACCCAGAAGAGATCGGCGCGCGATATCGCCGAGGCCATCGATTTTGTCGGGGGCTCGCTGACCGCCTCGGCAGGAAAGGATTCCACGACAGTCACGCTCGATATCGTGAAGAAAGATGTCAACATCGGGCTCGACCTGATGTCCGATGTCGTTCTGCATCCTGCTTTCCAACCCGATGAGCTCGAGCGCCAGCGCCAGCAGCTGCTGTCGAACCTCACCGTCGAGTATTCCGATCCCGACTATCTCGCTTCGGTGGTCTTCAGCCGTGCCTTGTACGGCAGCTCGCCCTATGGCTGGCCCGAAGAGGGCACACCTGAGACGGTGAAGCAATTCGATCCCGCGCAGCTCGCCAAATTCCACGACGCCAACTACGCGCCCAATCAAGCGCTTCTTGCCTTCGCCGGGGATGTTACGTCGGAAGAGGCCTTCGGGTTGGCCGATCGGTATTTTGGGGCCTGGACGAAGGCCGATGTCCCGGCCGCCGCTCCGGCCGCTCCCGAGGCAACCTCCGGCCTTCATATCTGGCTCATCGACAAGCCGGACGCCGTGCAGACCCAGATTCGCGTGGGCAAATTGGGAATCCGGCGCGGCGATTCGGACTACATCCCGGTGCTCGTGATGAACCGCATTTTCGGAGGTGGTTACAACAGCCGTTTGAATACGGAGGTGCGTGTAAAGAAAGGACTCACCTACGGAGCGTATTCCTCATTCAATCCGCACCGCTACGCAGGCTCATTCAACATCGGAACGTTTACGCGCACGGCGGCGACGGTTGACGCGGCAAGGCTGGTGGTGGATCTGATTGCGAAAATGTCTTCAGGCGACGTCACGCTGCAAGAGATGGATTTCGCACGCGATTATCTCGCCGGTGTTTATCCGATTCAGTCGGAAACCGCTGAACAGGTGGCCGACCGTGTTCTCACGGCAGCCGCCTATGAGCTCGGGGCCGACTACAACAGCACCTACCCGGAGAAAATCCGAAGCGTAACCTCCGCCGAGGTGCGGGAAATGGCTCAGAAGTATCTCAGCGCAGCCAATCTCGATCTCGTGCTTGCCGGCAACGTGAGTGCGTTTCGCGATGAGTTGAAAAAAGCCTTCCCCACAGCCCGATATGAAGAAATTCCGTTCGACCGCGTGGATGTTTTGGCTCCCGATCTTCGCGCGTCTAGCAAAGCAGCCGTGGCTCCCTAGCCCGCCCGGCTATCGGACCGACAGAATCACCTTTCCGATGTTCTTGCGGTCATGCAGGAATTGATGGGCTCGGTTGGCCTGATCCAGCGGAAATGTCTTGGCGATCACGGGTTTTATCTTTCCCTCGGCGTACAAACGAAAGATTTCCTCGAGTTCACGTCGCAATAAGGCGCCGCGCGATCCGAGCTGCCCGAGACTCACCCCGATCACAGCCAGATTCTGCGACATCAGCTTCAGCGGATGAAATCGCGGTGTCTGCGCCAGGGCCCTCAGGCCCCGCACGAGGCTCCGCCTGCCTCGGGATCCAGCGGCATCGGCTAGCCCATAGACGACCAGCCGCCCGGTGGGCCCAAGACACTGCTGGCTGCGCGTCAAGGACTTCCCGCCAATCGGATCCATTACCATTTCGATGCCGTCCGGGGCGAATTTTCTCACGACCTCTACGATGTCGCTCTTTTCATAATCGATCGCGTGATCCACGCCGATTTTCCGAAGGTATTCCTGCTTTGTCGGTCCGGCCGTACCGAAGGTCAAAAGCCCGCGCGCTCGCGCAAGCTGCACCGCCGCGATCCCGACCCCCCCTGCCGCGCCGTGAATCAGGACGCGATCACCTGGTTGCAGATTGCCCATCACGAACATGGAGTGATACGCCGTCAAGTAATTCACCGAGATCGCGGCACCTTCCTCAAATCTCATGCCCGGCGGCAGTCGGTAGACCTCCTTCTCAGGCACCACGATCCACTCCGCATAGGCATGGAAGTGCGTGATCGCCGTAACGGCGTCGCCCGGTTCGAGGCGTTCCCCTTCACCCTGCCTGGTTCCGTCGGGAATTTTTTCGACCACCCCGGCGATCTCCAGGCCTGGTACAAACGGCGGCTTTGGCGCGCCGGGATACAGCCCCATGCGTTGGAGAAGATCGGCAAAATTCACACCGATCGCTCTCACGCGGATCAAGACTTCTCCGGGCTTCGGCTGAGGATCCGGGATTTGTTGCACCTCGAGAACCTCGGGCGGCCCATACCGCCGAACAACCACTGCCCGCATCTAATCTCCTTCCCCCGGGAGAACCCCGGGCTGGCTTCCTAGCCGAAGTGGCAAGGTGCGTCGGCTTTTCACTGGGAATCCAGTCGATCCTATTCTAAACTGATGGACTTTGTGCTGCGATGAAAAGCCAATTGACTCTCGGACGTCTGTTCATCGGTATTTTACTGTTCGCCTCGGCCTGTCCCGCAGCGGATCGAACGCCGCAGGTTCCCGTACCACCCGTCTTGAACGCGATGCACTTGGAGTTGGACCGGTCGTTTGCCACGCTTTCCAAGGCGGATCCCTCGGCCTACTTCATTAGCTATACCGTCTCGGACCGCGACTACGCCGAGGTTTCTGGATCCAATGGCGCCCTGCTTTCGAGCGCCGAAGAGCGTGGGCGATGGCTCGAAGTGCAGACGCGCGTCGGAAGCTATCAACTGGACGACACGCACAAAGTGGGCGATCGCCAGGCAAGTTGGACGAGCCCCGGCACGACCGTTTCGCTCGACGACGACCTTTCTGTCCTTCGTCGGCAAATCTGGCGCGAGACAGATCGTCAGTACCGCGCGGCGTCAGAAGCCCTCATCAAGGTCAAGACCAGCCAGAAGGTGCAGGTACAAACTGCCGAAGGCACGGCACCGGATTTCTCCGCCGAAGCCCCACATGTTTCCATCGGTTCCCCGGTAGAGGTTCACGTCGACCGCAAGCCCTGGGAAGAGCGCGTGCGCCGCTACACCGCCTCCTTCAGCAAATCCCCTTACGTCCTGAATTCGATTGCCACCTTCACGGCGCTGGGAATGAATGAGTATCAGGCTGACACCGCGGGGACGAAGCTCGCCTTCGGAGAAGTTCATTATCGCCTCGAGCTGTTCGTGCAGAGCAAAGCGCCTGACGGTATGGATATTGAACGCTACACCAATTTCGATTGGCTCGACCCGAAGGATGCCCCCGACGAAAAAGCCGTCGCCGCAGCGGTTCAGAAATTGATTCAGGAAACCGAGGCGCTCGACCAGGCACCGCTTGCCGATCCCTACGCCGGCCCCACGCTTCTCACGGGCCGGGCTGCCGCCGTTTTCTTCCATGAGGTTTTCGGCCATCGCGTCGAAGGCTTCCGCCAGAAGGACATTACTGAGGGGCAGACCTTCACCAGCAAGATCGGCGAGCAAATCATGCCGGCCTTCATCTCCATCAAGGACGATCCGACGGAGGCAACCCTGAATGGCCAAATGCTGTTGGGTTATTACCCGTTTGACGATGAAGGAGTGGCCGCCACAAGTGTCCAGCTTGTCGACAAAGGCGTCCTGAAGACGTTTCTGATGTCGCGTTCGCCGCTCATGGACATTCCCCATTCCAACGGACACGGCCGTCGGCAGCTTGGCTTCGTTCCCGTGGCGCGCCAAGGCAATCTGATCGTGTCGAGTTCCACTGGCGTGCCCTTCAGCGAACTTCGCCAGAAGCTAATCGAACTGGTAAAGCAGCAGCACATGCCCTATGGCTTGCTGATCGACGACATCGAAGGCGGCTTCACCTTCACCGGCCGCGCACAGCCGCAAGCCTTTCAAGTCACTCCCCTCGTTGTGTACCGGGTTTTCGCCGACGGCCGCTCCGATCAGCTCGTGCGCGGCGTGAATATCGTGGGAACTCCGCTGGTCTCGCTCTCCAAGATCGTAGCCACCAGCGATAAGCAGGAAATCTTTAATGGCTACTGCGGTGCCGAATCCGGCTCTGTTCCGGTCTCGGCGGTTGCTCCGGCAATCCTGATCTCCGAAATGGAATTTGCGAAGAAAGAGACCTCCACCGATCGGCCGCCGATCTTGCCACCTCCGGCGCACGATCCAGCCGCCAAGGGGGGGCAGCAGCCGTGAGAACCCCGGGTTGGCTCGCTGTTCTTCTGGCGCTTCTTGCCGCCACGCCGTCATCGGCCAAAGTGCCCCAGGCACCCGCCGCACAGCCCGAGCTCAAGCTTCCCGCAGGGGACAACGACCAGACCCTTCGCGCCCTGCGCGATGAAATGGAGCGATCCCGCACACGGCTCGCGTTGCCGGGCGTCGATAAACCTTTTTACGTCGAGTACCGCCTCCTGGACCTCGACGTGCGTACCGTTACGGCTTCGTTTGGCGCACTGCTTGGCAGTGCAACAGCCCGGAGTCGCCAGATGATCGTGGACGTTCGTGTCGGCAATTACCACCTCGATAGCTCGAATTTCATCAGCGAAGACGGCTTTCAGGGTTTTCTCGGTCGCTCCGGGCAGGTCGGCATCGACCGCGATTACAATTCGCTGCGCCAAGATCTTTGGCTCGCCACCGACCAGGCGTATAAAGAGGCCGTGACGCAGATGTCGCTGAAACAGGCGTTTCTCCGCAGCCTCACCAAGCCACCGGAAATCGACGATTTTGCCCAGGCCGAGCCCGTCGTGAAAGTCGAGCCGCGCATGGAGCCCGATTGGAGTTCGCGCAACTGGGAGCAGGAAGCGAGGACCGCCTCAGCCGTTCTCAAGAACTTCCCGGAGCTTTACGGGACGCGTGTCACGTATTCGTTGATTTACACGACCTCTTATCTCATGACCAGCGAAGGCACGATCATTCGCACGTCCAGCCATTTTGCTGCGATCGAAGCAGGAATGGACACAACCGCCGCTGACGGTATGCCGCTCAATAATTTCTATGCCGTCTATACTGCCGATCCTTCCGGCTTGCCCGATACCGAGGCCGTTTCCAAAGGGCTCACCCAAGCCGCTAGCGAGCTCATGGCGGAACGCGATGGCCCGCTCGTTCCCGATTACACCGGTCCGGTGCTGTTCGATGCATCCGCAGCGGCTGCGACGCTCGCACAAGTTCTGGAGCCTTCGCTTTCCGGCGCGCGCCCGCCGCTGGCGATGACGAATGAATTCGACGAGCTGATGGAACGCTATGGCGGTAGAAGCGAATGGACCGGCCGCGTCGGGACTCGTGTCTTGCCCGCCACCGTCACGCTTGTAGACGATCCCACGGCCCACGATTTTCAAGGCCAGCCATTGCTCGGAGGCTATGACCTGGATGCGGAGGGCGTGCGCGGCGAGCGTGTAACGATCGTCGACAACGGAGTGCTGAAGAACCTTTTGATGTCCCGACGCCCCGGCCCCGATTTTTACATCTCAAACGGCCACGCACGCTCCGCGGCGCTTTCCGAGCCGCAGCCCTTGAGCAGCAATTTGTTCTTTCAATCGTCCGCTGCGCTCACCCCCGCAGATCTTCGCAAGAAATTTCTCGATGCTTGCCGAGATGACGGCCATGACTGGTGCCTTGAAATCAAGCGCATGGCCGATCCAGCTCTTTCCGCACTTCAGCAGGAAGACTTTTCTGAGTTCGTCGGCGCAATGGCCGGTGGGCTTGGCAGCGGCCAGCGCATGCCACTGTTCGTCTATCGCGTCTGGGTAGCGGACGGCCGCGAGGAACCCGTCCGTGGCGGAATCATCGAAGGGCTCACCTTGCGCTCGCTGCGCAATATGCTCGCCATAGGCAACGACACAACCGTTTACACCTATATGCAGAACCCGCTGGGCGGCCTGGCCGGGACGGCGCTCGGTTCGTTCGGTTCGGCGCAGGATGGAATTCCCAGCACCGTCATCGCCCCGTCGTTCTTGCTGGACGACGTCGAGATTCGTGGTTTCCACGGGGAACCGCGCCGCCTACCCCTGGTCCCTCCGCCTCCCCTGCGCTGAGACGTGTTCCGACGCTACCGACACCTAGCTATTTCGCGACGTACACGTATTTGCCCCGCAGGCCGTCGTGGGCGTGGCGCAGCGGCAAGGTAGGCTCCGGGGCCCGACGCAATTCGTCCGGCACAAATTCTCCCGCATTTCCCTTCGCCGGTGTCACACCGCCGTCAGCCAGCAGGAGCGCCCCCGTCACATAGCTGGCCTCATCCGATGCGAGAAACGCGAAGATATTTGCCATCTCTTCCGGTGTGCCGCGCCGTCCGAGTGGCACCATCCCGTCGATTGTTTTCTGCACCTCCAGGCTCAGTGGGCCGCCGGGCCCGCGGGTCCAAGCCGTGTCGATCGCTCCCGGACAGACGCAGTTCGCGCGCACGCCGTATTTGGCCTGCTCCAGGGCCACACCCTTTGCGAAAGCATGGAGGAATCCTTTGCTGGCGCCGTAGGGCGTGAAATTTGCGGAACCGTTGATTCCTGCCTCCGAGCCGGTGAATACAATATTGCCGCGCGTTTTCTGCAGGTGTGGTAGTGCGAACTTGGTCATCAGAAACGCGGTGCGGACGTTGTTGCGGAGGGTACGGTCAAAATCTTCGATGCGGTAGGCGTCTGTCTCGGCATTGGCGATAAAA
Source organism: uncultured Acidobacteriaceae bacterium (assembly GCA_964407845.1). GTDB lineage: Bacteria > Acidobacteriota > Terriglobia > Acidiferrales > UBA7541 > Palsa-295. Next base: position 65,266 of record CAYOXF010000092.1, read on the forward strand.
ATCCCGGCGTTGTTTACCAGGACATCAATCCGCCCAAACCGCCGGACCGTGGCGTCCACGCAAGCACGCGCCTCCGCTTCCTCTGCCAGATCTCCCGCCACGACTTCTGCTTCTCCGCCACTTGCCACAATCGTTGCCGCCACGTCCTTCAAAGGATCCGTTGGTAACCCTGCCAGCATCAACCGCGCGCCCTCGCGTGCAAACTTATGCGCAATCGCCTCGCCGATTCCCGTCCCTGCGCCTGTGATGATCGCAACTCTGTCCTTAAGTCTCATAGGTTCTCCCGTGCCTGGTTGTTGATGAGGGGCGGTTCTGATGATAAGCCCCACCTTCCCATCTGGAAAGATCCAGCCGAGCTACGTTCGGAGTGGTCCAAGGCGTGTTGAACAATCATAGGGCAGAAGCGTCGGCGATGAACCCTAGTGGAGCGCGGCGGTCGCCTGCGGAGCGGCGGGCAGATGCACGAGACGGGCGTCGGTGACCGATGGAAGCGAGCGGATCTCCTGAACGATCGCCGCCGTGACGTCGCCATCGAGGCCGACCAGCGCGAGCGCCTCGCCGCCACCGCCCGGTGTGCGCCGGCCGAGAGCAAACGTAGCGATGTTGACTCCGAGCCTGCCGAGAGCGGTGCCGATGCGGCCGATCACACCCGGCACATCGATATTGCGCGAAAGCAGCAGCGTGCCTTCCAGAGGGGCTTCGAGGCTTATCCCGTCGAGCGAAACGATGCGTGGCGAGCCGTCTGGCCCGACCGTTCCTTCCAGAGCAAAGTCGCGCCCGCCGTCAGCGATGGCCACTTCGACAGTATCTGGAAATCCGTGGCTGCGCCGTCTGGTGGTTTCCTCCACGAGCAAGCCGCGCTCGGCGGCCGCTCGAGGTGCGTTCACGAGATTCACTTTTTCGTCGAGCACGGAATTGAGCGCGCCGACCAGCACCGCGCTGCGGATCATGTGTGATCCAAGTTCTGCGGGTTCCCCGGCGTAGCAAATGCGGACGCGGCTGAAACTGCGCGACGGCGAGGCCTGCGCGACAAACGATCCCAGTCGCTCACCTAATTCCAAATACGGTCGCAGCCGACGATATTGATCGGGGGAAAGCGCCGGCATGTTGACTGCATTGCGAATCACACCCTCGGCCAGGTAATCGCGCACCTGCTGGGCGATGGCCGTGCCCACCTCCTCCTGTGCTTCAGCGGTCGAGCCGGCGATGTGCGGCGTCGCGATCACATTGGGCAGACCGATGAGCGGCGAGTTCCTCGGGGGCTCTTGCGCAAACGTGTCCAGGGCCGCGCCAGCGAGATGGCCGGACCGAAGCGCCTCGGCGAGCGCCGCTTCGTCAATCAATTCTCCGCGGGCACAATTGACTAACCATGCGCCCTTTTTCATTCTTGCGAGCGCGGAGGCGTCGATCATTTTGTCGGTGGCCGGGCTGAGCGAGGTGTGCAGAGAGAGCATGTCAGAGCGCCTCAGCAAGTCCTCGAGCGGGACCAATTCCACTTCCACTTCGCGCGCTGCGGCAGGTGTGACGTAGGGATCGTAGGCCAGTACTTTCATCTCGAGCGCGCGGGCGCGACGTGCCACTTCGGTGCCGACGCGGCCCAGACCCACGAGGCCGAGCGTTTTCCCTCGCAGTTCGGTGCCGGAAAATGCAGATTTCTCCCAGCGCCCGGCGTGCGTCGAGGCGTTGGCCTGTGGTACGGCGCGCGCCAGAGCCAGCATGAGCGCGAGGGTGTGTTCGGCAACACTCACGGCGTTTCCGCCAGGTGTGTTCATCACCAGAACACCGCGGTGGGTCGCCGCCTCCACGTCCACGTTGTCCACACCGACGCCGGCACGGCCGATCACGCGCAGACGCGTGGCCTTTTCCAGCAGAGCGGCCCCCACTTTGGTGGCGCTGCGAACGACCAACGCATCTGCACTCGTAACCTCGCTCGGCAGCGCCGCTGCGGTCGGAGTCAACACGTCCCATCCGGCCTCGCGGAGCAAGGCGATACCTCGTTCACTGATCTTGTCAGCAACAATAATTTTCATAAGATTCAAGGGTATCGGGGCCACGCGAGGGTGTCAATTCCGCCCGCGGACGACGATGCGTGTGATATTCTGTTTTCACGCGTAGAGAAGGGACAGCAAAACCCAAATGAGTTACATCGATCGCATCCAAAGCGACTTGACAGCCGCTATGAAGGAAAAGAATGAACTGCGGCTGAGCGTGCTGCGCATGGTCAAATCCGCGCTCAAGAACAAAGAGATCGAAAAGGTCCGACCGCTCGACGACATGGAGTCCCTTCAGGTGCTCCAGACGCTGGTCAAGCAGCGACACGAATCGGCCCACCAATTCCGGCACGGCGGTCGGAAGGATTTGGCCGAAAAGGAAGAGAAAGAAATCCTCATCATCGAAGAGTATTTGCCACCGGCCCCCACCGATGCGGAGATACAGCACGCTATCGAAGATGCCATCAACGAAGCCGGAGCGGATTCTCTCAAGCAGATGGGCGCCGTCATCAAGGCTGCACGCCTGCGTCTGGAAGGCAAGGCGGTCGACGGAAAAGTTCTGAGTGATCGTGTCCGCGAGCGCCTGACACAGAAGAGGTAAGTTCCGCTCGGCCCAGCTTCTCCCGAAAACATTTAGCCACGAGTGCATCGTCTGGTGAAGGAACGCTCGGGATGAAAGGCCGTCCCGGCTGCGCCTTGCTTGGCTCGGCGTGTAGTGCTAGTGTGCCGAATCCGTTCGACCGCGTCGGTATTCGGACGGGCGCTTCGATCGCGATCATGGGAGGCACAAAAGTGGCGACCAAGGCCTGGAGCTCGACCGCCCCGCCGGGCGATTTTCGTCCGTACGTAGGACCGCAGGAGAGCGTCGGAGAATTCACGTTTCGCGCGATTGTCCTGGGGTCCTTATTCGGGATTCTCTTCGGCGCCGTTTCCGTCTACGTGGGCTTGCGGGCGGGCCTGACGGTTTCAGCGTCGATTCCCATCGCTGTGCTGTCGATCAGCATCCTGCGCGCGTTTGGGCGCTCGACCATCCTTGAAAACAACATCGTGCAGACGACGGGGTCCGCCGGAGAGTCGGCTGCTGCAGGCGTGATTTTTACCATTCCGGCGCTGATCTTCCTCGGTTTTTCGCTGAACACGGAATACTGGCGCGTCTTCTTTCTGGCGCTGCTGGGCGGGACGCTCGGGGTGCTGTTCATGATTCCGCTACGGCGGCAGTTGATCGTCAAAGAGCATGGAAACCTGACATTTCCCGAGGGGACGGCGTGCGCCGATGTGCTGGTCGCCGGCGAGCGAGGTGGGTCGTTTGCCGGGCGCGTGTTTTGGGGACTGGGGCTTGGCGGACTGTATACGTTCGCGATGAACACGCTGGGGCTGTGGCCGGCCCAGCCCGATTATCAACCGAAGTGGCTGCCGGGCGCATCGATGCGATGCACGATCACGTCCGAGTATCTCGGAGTCGGCTATATCATCGGGCCGCGCGTGGCCGGATTTTTGTTTGCGGGCGGAGTGATTTCGTGGCTGGTGATGATGCCGGCGATGCGATTCTTCGGCTCGCTCGCGCCCGATGCGGCTCTCTATCCAAGCACCGTGCCGATTCCACAGATGAGTCCCGATCAACTCTGGGCAACGTACATTCGCCCGATGGGCGCGGGGGCGGTGGCGGCTTCGGGATTGATAACACTGATCAAAACGACGCCCACCATTTTAGCGGCGTTGCGCGCGGGACTGAAGGACGTTCGGGCCAAGCAAGAATCGATGCCCGCAGCGAGCCGCACCGAGCGTGATCTTTCCATGGCCATTGTGATTGGCGGCTCGATTCTGATTATGGTCATGATCTGGGCCTTTTTGCGGTTTAAGCCGGTTCCAGGAGCCGAAGTGGGTGCGTTTTCGAATTTGATCGCCGCGTTTTTCATTGTGGTGTTTGGTTTTCTGTTTGTGACCGTTGCTTCGAGGATCAGCGGACTGATCGGAAATTCATCGAACCCCATCAGCGGCATGACGATTGCCACGCTCATGGCAACCTGTGCGGTCTTCCTGGTCATCCACTGGACGGCGAGTGCGTACGCCGTGCTGGCACTCACCATCGGCGGCGTGGTGTGCATCGCTGCCGCCATCGCGGGTGCGACTTCGCAGGACTTGAAGACGGGTTTTTTGGTCGGTGCAACACCGGCAAAGCAGCAAATCGCGCTCGTCATCGGGGTACTGGTTTCATCCCTCGCCATCGGCGGCACGCTGATTCTGATGAACGTGGGACTCGCGCAGTACAAGCCCTTGGAGATTCCCCTCGACATCAACAATTTGCCCACGGGAGTAGAGCGTCAGGACGATCACTACGTCCACGACGCGAAGACCTACGTACTGGTGAACGCCCTTGGTTCGAGCGTCATCCCGGATGGGAAATACCTCTACGACCCCACAACGAAACAGATCGAAATTCAGTGGGAGCAAGGAATCGGCAGCGCGAAGGCGGCAGCGCCCCAGGCGCGATTGATGGCCACCGTCATTAACGGGATTCTGAACCGCCGGCTCCCCTGGCGGCTGGTTTTCCTCGGGGTTTTCCTCGTGATTGCGATCGAGATTCTGGGCGTCCGCTCGCTGCCATTCGCTGTGGGATCGTACATTTCCATTGGCACGACGATGGCGATGTTTTTAGGAGGGTTGGTGCGGTGGCTGGCCGAGCAAGGCGTGGAAAAGAAGAGCGGTGCGGAGAGTGAGGTGAGCCCCGGCGCGCTTTATTCCAGCGGGCTGATCGCCGCAGGGGGCGTTTTCGGATTGTTGGCCATTGTCCTCAACTTGCTCGAGGACCCGGAACTGAGCCAACACGTGCCCCACTGGCTTGCCGTTGCACTACATCTGCCATGGCCAGCTAGCTTGTTTACGGCTTGGGGCGATCGGCACATGCCAAATCTGCGTCAAGCGCCGTGGCTCGGCGTGTGGATATTCGCGGTACTGGGTGTGACGCTGTTCGTTTCGGCACGGAAACGACTGAAACAATCCTAAGCGCCCCACGTCTTTTGAGTGTCAATCCGCTGCTCTTGCTTCGCGGAGGAAACGAGCGGATTCTTCGGGCGGGGTGGGATTGATGTAGAAGCCTGTACCCCATTCAAATCCTGCGACGCGGGTGAGCTTCGGCATCACTTCCAAATGCCAATGATAGTGGTCGTTGATTTCCTCACCGACCGGCGACGTGTGAATGACATAGTTGTAAGCCGGAAAGTCGAGTGCCGAATCGATTCGGGAAAGGAATTCACGCAGCGTCCGGGCGAGATGGCCGTACTGGGGCATCGGCATGTTCTCGAAGGCGGAGCTGTGCTGGCGCGGCAAGATCCATGTCTCAAAGGGGAAGCGTGGCGCATAGGGAGCCAGCGCAATGAAGTGATCGTCGCTCAGGATGAGGCGCTTTTCGGTTTCCACCTCCTGTCGGATCATGTCACAAAAGATACAGCGCTCTTTCTCGTCATAGTAGTGCTTGGCGCTGTCGACTTCCTCTCGGACGCGCTTGGGAACGATGGGAAGCGCGATCAGTTGGGAATGGGTGTGCTCGAGCGTGGCCCCAGCAGCCTCGCCGTGGTTTTTGAAGAGCAGGATGTAGCGAAAGCGGCGGTCGTTCTTAAGGTCGAGGACGCGATCGCGATAGGCCCACAGCGTTTCCTCGATGGCTGTTTGCGGCATCGTTGCCAGGGTAAGCCGATGGTCCGCCGATTCGATGATGACCTCGTGGGCGCCGATGCCACTCATGCGATCGAACAGTCCCTCCCCCTCGCGATCGAGGCTGCCTTCAATTCCGAGAGCGGGAAACTTGTTGGAGACGACGCGCAGTGACCAGCCTGGAGTGTCCCGGCTGCCATTCCGGCGGCCATAGGCAAGAATCTCAGGCGGTGTCTTCCCCTCGGCTCCGGGGCAGAAGGGGCAATTCTTGGGTTCCTTAATCTCGACACTTTGTCGGATGAAGTCAGTGGGGCGCTTGGAGCGATCGGTTGAAATGATTACCCAGCGGCCCGTGATAGGGTCCTTGCGAAGTTCTGGCAAACCTCCCCTCCTGATGCCGCTCTTCGGATAGAATGTACGGTGAAGCTCGGCATTTTACTACGGTAAGGGCACGTCCAACACATCCAGCACGCAAAATATCGAAAACGGCTCGCCCGATAGCTCCTCGGTTCGACCGACCGTCCGGCTTTTTCAAAGCGATTGTTCGGCTTCCCGAATGCATTCGTCGAGCGTGCGAACGGCAAAATCGGCCTGCTCTTGGTCGATCACCAGCGGGGGAGCGAGTCTGAGCGAGCTATCTCCGGCTCCCAGCACAAGCAGTCCGCGCTCGAACGCCAGGTGGATCACCTGATTGCGTAGTTGGGGCGCCGGCTCCTTCGTCTTTTGGTCGCGTACAAATTCGATTCCGATCATGAGTCCTTTGCCGCGAACGTCTCCGACGCACTTGTGGCGCTCGCGCCAATCGGCCGTCCGGCTGGCGATGAATTCGCCAAGCTGCGCCGCGTTGCGGATGAGACTGTTCTGGAGCAGGTCGAACGTTGCAAGCGCCGCCGCAACCGAAACCGGGTTGCCTCCGAACGTGGATGCGTGCGAGCCAGGGATCCAGTCCATTACCTCCGACTTCGCCACCATGGCACCGAGGGGCATTCCCGATGCGATCCCCTTCGCGATGCAAAGGATGTCCGGTTCGATGCCAGCGTACTCCGACGCCCACCACTTTCCCGTGCGCCCCATGCCGGACTGAACCTCGTCGACGACAAGCAAAATGCCGTGCTTCTGACAGAGGGTTTCGAGGCCCTTCAGAAACTCAGGCGGTGCGACGACATAGCCGCCTTCTCCTTGTATCGGCTCGACGAAAATCGCCGCGACCTCTTCCGGATCGACGACGTGCCTGAACAGTTCCGTCTCCATGTAGCGAAGCGCGTCGGCTGCGGCGTGTTCGGGGCGGACGCCATAGGCTCCGCGATACATGTTCGGATACGGAGTGTGAAATACGCCGCCGAGCAATGAGCCGAAGCGCCTCCGTTGGATGGCCTTGCTCGCGGTGAGCGACAGCGAGCCGAGCGTGCGGCCGTGGAAGCAGCCATAGAAGGCGATGAATTTGTCGCGCCTGGTGTGATAGCGAGCCAGCTTCATGGCCGCCTCGAGCGCTTCGGTGCCGGAATTGCCGAAGTAGACTCGCTTGGCGCTGCTGCCTGGCGTCACGGAGGTGATCTTTTCGGCAAGCTCGACCATGCCCTCGTAGTAGAAATCGGTACAGGACATGTGGATGAGCTCGGCCGCCTGTTTCTGAATCCGAGCGACAACTTCGGGATGGCAGTGTCCGGTGGCCACGACGGCGATCCCCGCCGCGAAATCAAGAAAGGTGTTGCCGTCGACGTCCTCGACCATCGCGCCTCGGCCCGATTTCGCAACCAAAGGGTAATCGCGCGTGTAGGACGGCGAGATTACGCGATGGTCCCGCTCTACAATCTCTCTCGCTTTCGGGCCGGGCAGGGCGGTGACCCGATGTGGCAATTTCCTCATTTTCTCGACCACCTGCATGGATCCCTCCAAAATAAGTCTCCTGGCCGCGCGTTTGTCAATGCGCGGTCCGGCAGCCAGTGGAGAAATGCCAATTAATCAACGCCGAAGAGATTCGGCCGTTCGAAACAAGGAGGTCTATGGGTGTGAAGTGAGTGTCCGTGTTGGGAGAAAATGCTCATTTGTACTTCCAGCGAACCGTGCCGTCCTTCGTATCTTCTATCAGAATACCAGAATTTGCGAGTGTTTGGCGAATCTCGTCCGCTCGCTGGAAGTTCCGCATTTTTTTTGCTGCGTTGCGCTCTTCGATCAGAGCCTCGATTTGGGCCGCGGGCATGCGTTGGTTTGCCGGCGAAAAGCCCAGTTTGGCGAGTCTTTCATCGTCATCGTCGGCGAGCAAAGCTAGTACTAGGTCGAATTTCTCCATCGCGGCCATCGCCCGAGGGGCGTCCTGCTGCAGGAAGGCGCCGCCATCCATGGCTGTGTTGGCATCTCTCACCAGATCAAACACGGCGGCGAGCGCCACCGCCGTGTTGAGGTCGTTCGCCAGACCCGCGTCGAAATCGTTCTCTGCGGTTTCGATCCGCTTGTGCGCCTCCGCGTTTGATCCCGGTGGAAACTGCTCGGCCTTCAGGCGCGCGACGAAATTGCGCAGCCGCTCGACGGAATTGCGAGCTTGTATGAGGCCCTCTTCGGTGAAATTGAGCTGACGGCGATATGGCACCGAGAGCAAAAGAAAGCGAATCGTGGAAGGCTTGTGCCCCTTGGCGAACAGATCGCGGAGGGTGTAGAAGTTGCCGAG
>CAYOXF010000093.1:0-28324 GCA_964407845.1 uncultured Acidobacteriaceae bacterium
GACTGGGACGATCGGTTACTGCGTGGACGCATCGAACGTGATCATGCAGACCAACGCACCCCCCGCTGCATCGCAGGCCGCGGTCGCCAACGTATCTGGCCCGACGTGCCCGACGGCGGCACCATACGCCCCAATCGGCAACTAGCATCAGGCGAGCTAAGGAGGAAGCCTCTGGCTTCCTCCTTAGTTTTTTCTAGACAGGACAGTCAATATCCCGCCATCCCGTGCTAGCTGGTTCGACATTCGCTAGCTGGCAAATCCCGACCCGAAGTAACTGAAAGCAAGGAAGATAGATTCGCCAGTACTTTGGTCATTTCCCTTGAGGATCATTTTTTCTGCTATAGTGAAACCTTCAAGCTCAGATGGTGTCTAAGATCCATAGTGGAACGGTTCGAGGCGCGATGGAGCCTGTGGCGGAGCTAGTACAAAGCCTGTCGTGGGTACGCGACGAAGCCGAATTGGTGGCCGAGCTTCAAGCAGGTTCTGATTCTGCGTTCGATTACCTCGTCACCTACTACCACTCCAGCGTCTACAACCTGGTCTACGGGATCCTGTCAGATGCCGCCGACGCAGCCGACGTGACGCAAGAGGTCTTTCTCCGCGTCTTTCGAGGCATTCGTGGCTTCCGCCGCAGCAGCTCTCTCAAAACTTGGCTCTATCGCGTTTCAGTGCGCCAAGCACTCAACCACCGTCGCTGGTGGTGGCGGCACCACCGGCAGCAGGTTTCGATCGATGCCGAAGGGCCGGAGAATGGCACCGCGTGTGAGCTCGAGGACGGCGAGGCGACGCCCTTTGAGCAATGTGCCGTGCACGAAATGCAGACCAACGTGCGCCGGGCGCTCGCTGAAGTCCCTCCGGTTTTTCGCAGCGCCGTGATTCTTCGCGATCTCGAGGGGCTGTCGTATGAAGAGGTCGCCGAGGTTCTAGAAGTATCTGTGGGCACGGTGAAGTCGCGCATCCTGCGTGGGCGGCGGATGCTGAAGGAAATCCTCGATCCGCTCTTGCACACGCCGGACGTTCACTCTCACGATACGTCGAATCAGACCATGAGAGCCGCACGGCGTCCGCATGAGAGGATTCATTTTGTGTCGTCTGCCGAAGTCGTTGGCACGTCCGGGCCAACCATGGCAGAAGCCAAGGAAGGGCAGGGGAGCAAACGATGAATTGCCGCGAAGCCCAGCACTACCTCCCCGGCTACCTGGACGGTGCCGTTCTCGCACGGGATCGCGCACACCTGCGTCGGCATCTCGATTCTTGCGGGAACTGCCGGCGCGAGCTGGAACGCTATCGTATCCTTGCAGGTCATCTCGCCAAGGTCGAGCCCGTGATTGCGCCTGCCGATCTGGCGATGAGGATTCGTGTGCAGGTATCGCGCAAACGTTCCTGGTGGATGGGAGCGAGCGAGTTTTGGGCCCGCACGCGACTGATGTCGCAGAATATTCTAAAGCCTCTGGCATTTCCGGCTACCGGAGGCGTCTTGACGGCGATCGCCGTTTTTCTGTTCGTCACACAGGGTATGCTCGTTGGCCTGCCTGTCAGTGCCGACGCCGATGATCTGCCCCTAAATCTTGTCCAGCCGGCCGAGCTTGAAAGCCTTGCTCCTTTTCCCATCGCGGACATTGGTGGAACCGACGGCCATGCGAGTGGGGGCGCTCTGCTCCTTGAGGCCACCCTGGATGCTCAGGGACAGGTCGTCTATTACAAGATCCTCTCCGGGCCTACGAACGCCGCCGTCCAGCGTCAGATCGATCAAGTTCTTCTGTTCTCTCGCTTCCGTCCGCAATCAGAATTCGGACGCCCCATGGGCGGTGGTCGGGTTCTATTGCACTTCAGCGAGATTCGCGTCCGCGGCTGAGGGTTCTGAGCCATCTCGCAAGTGCCTTCCCACGATTCTTGACTCCATTCGGCCCGCTCGTTAGAGTTTGTGTGTACTGGGGGGATGGCTCAGGCGCCGCGTGCTTTGGGGAATGTGCCCGCCAGGGCATCGGAGCTTGAACTGGGACCCATGCCTTGAAGATTCAACCGATTCGAACCTTCGCAGAAACCTGTCGCGCCGTCGCGCTCCTGGTCACCTTTGTCGCCCTGGGCGCGAGGCTACTCCGGGGCCAAGCCGACACATTCGGCATCATTGTTGAGGCAGACCCGCAGATCTTCGCCACCATGTGCGCGCTTGACGCTGCCGGGTTCGGCGCCGATGAAAGCACGCTCTCAGAAATGCCCGCCCGGCTTGCCCTCCGCAGCGACCTGCTGAAAATGCAAGGCCCTGCCACCGACATGCTCCGTCAGTTCTACCGCGATCATGCTCTCGCCGACCCAGCCGATACGCTTTCCCGATACATCAGCTTTGCGCTCGCCGCTGGCCCGCCGCCGAGCTTCGAATTTGACACGGACCGAGAATTTCTTCCGCCGGACGTGCTCTCGATCGACGGATTTCAGAGCGTTCTTGCACCATTCTACAAAGAGGCGCATCTGGACGTTCGTTGGGCGAGGATTCAGCCGGAATATGAGCCGCTCGTCGAGCGCTATCGTCCTCCCGTGCGCCGCATCGTGACCGTCACAAATGCATACTTGCGTGAGGTAGAGCGGCCCTCCAGCGGGCGCACCTTTGCTGTTTACGTCGAGCCGCTCGTGGGAGCGCGCACAAACTTTCGCAATTTCGGCGACAAGTACGCAATCGTTGTCGGCACCGATCCCGATGCGCGCATCGATGCCATCCAGCATGCTTTTCTGCATTTCAAGCTCGATCCGCTAGTCTTGCGCTACCGTCCTGCCGTGGATATACGCCGCGACCTTCTGAACGTGGCTGCCCGCGCTCCGCAACTGCCCGAAGAGTACCGCAGCGATTTTGTTTCGTTCACCGACGAATGCCTGATTAAGGCGGTCGAGTTGAGACTTCGGCATCTTCCGCCAGACGGCCTCGAAGCAGCGATGAAGGAAGCAGACAAGTCCGGTTTCATCCTCGTCCGTCCCTTCGTTACGCAGCTACAGAGGTTTGAGAAGGACCAACCGGCCATGTCGTACTACTTTCCCGAATTGATTGCCGGCATCAGCGTGGATGCCGAGCAGAAGCGCCTAAAGGACTTCGTTTTTGCTCCCGCCGACTCCTCACCCGCTCCCGATGAGCACGGCGCTACAACGGCCGCGGCCCAACCTTCGGAGTTGGAGGGTTTGCTGCAGCAGGGGGATCGTGAAATTGCCCGCAAGGACGCTGCGGCGGCTACGGCGACCTTTCAAGCGGTACTGGCCAAGTATCCCGACGAACCGCACGCTCTTTACGGCCTCGCGATCGCGGCGGTCCTTTCCGGCAAGGCCGACGAGGCTCGTGGGCTGTTCGAGAGGATTGTGTGGCTTGAAAATTCGCCGGCGCACACTCCGCAGGGATCGGCGCCGGCCATCGAGCCTGGAATCCTGGCTTGGTCCCATGTATATCTTGGGAGGATTCACGACCTCGAAGATGAGCGCGCGCTGGCAGTCAGTGAATATCGCGCGGCTCTGGGCATTGATGGCGCGCCGGAAGCGGCGCGCGCGGCGGCTCAGAGCGGCGTCGAGACGGCTTACAAGGCACCCGAACGCCCCGGGGAAAATCGGCAACCACAGCCATGAACTGCCCGCGGGATCAGATTCGTGTAGAGAGGGAGGAAACGACATGAGGTCGCGGTCGGGCCCATGCCTTCCTCGCGCCCTGTTCGTTGCGTTTGTCGTTGTTGGAGTCCGCGCCCCGCTGACGCTTGCCCAGATGCGTGGCAATCAGAATCAGACCCTTGCGCCTGCGAACGCGTCCACCGACCAACAGCAAACCGAACTCCACTCGCTCACCGATGTGCAGACGCAGGGTCATATCGACAACAAAGAGATCGCCGACTATAAGACGTTTTACAAGGAGAATCAGGAACCCGCCAAGAAGATCCAGCTGGGCCGGGCGTTCCTTCAAAAATATCCAAAGAGCACGCTGACAGAAGCCGTGGACGCAGAGCTTGTGAATGCGTACGTCGAGCGTCAGGACTGGCCGGACGTTTACGCTACCGCCGATCGCGCACTGGCGCTGAAGCCTGACGATGTCGATGTGCTTACGACGGTCGGGTGGGTCATTCCCCACGTCTATCATCCGGATGACGCCGACGCGGATGCGCTGCTCAGCAAGGCCGAGACCTATGAAAAGCACGCCGTCGAAGTTTTGGCGACGATGCCCAAGCCGCCTAGCCTCAGCAATGCACAGTTCGGCGCGCTAAAGGAGCAAAAACTTCTGCAGGCCCATAGCGCCCTTGGCCTGGTTTACTTTCGCCGCGGAGACTACGATAATTCTGAGAAGGAACTTCAACAGGCAGTGCAAAACAACCCCACCCCGGATCCGGCAGATCTATATGTCCTGGGTGTCGATCTGGAAAATTTGAAGCGCTCAAAGGAAGCGGCCGACGTCTTCGGCCGTTGCGCGGCGATGGAGAGCAGTCTACGGGAGCGTTGCAAGGAAAGTGCGGAGGCGATGAAGAAGGCCGCCGGCCATTAGGATCGGGTAAAGGAAACAAATCATGAAATCTTCATTCAAGAGCGGTCGAATTCGCGCGCTGGCCATGTTTGCTGTTGCTTTTGTGTTTGCAACAAGTGCTCGCGGCCAGGGCACGAATCCCAACCTGGTGCCGGAGCTACAGCAAAAGCAGCAGACAAATCAGCAGTTGGAGCAGCGTGCCTTAAACCAGGCCCCCGCGGCTAAGCCAGATCCGCAGGAAGAGGCTGCCTACAAGGCCTTTTACGACTCGAATCCGCAAGACGCCGACACCAAAATTAACCTCGGCGAAGCCTTCGTCCAGAAGTATCCGATGAGCCACTACAACGAATCTGTCTATGCCGGACTCACGCACGCCTACTACATGAAGCAGGACTGGAAAAACTTCTACGCGAGCGGAGACAAGGCTCTGGCCCTGAACCCGGATGATGTAGCTGTCCTCGTGATCATTGGTTGGGTGATTCCCCACTCGTCAAACCCGAATGATCCGAACGCATCCAGTGATCTAGCCAAAGCCGAAAAGTATGAGAAGCACGCTATCGAAGTGATTGGCGCGCTGCCCAAGCCGCCGAATATGACCGACGAGCAGTTTAGCCAGAGCAAGGCTCAGCTGTTGTCCCAGGCCCATAGCGGTTTGGGTCTCGTCTATTTCCGCCGGCAGCAGTCGGAAGATTCGGCAAAGGAACTGCAGCAAGCTACGCAGAGCTCTACTGCTCCAGACCCTACGGATCTTTTCGTTCTGGGCCTCGACTTGCAGAACTTGAATCGCTTTGGAGAGGCGGCCGACGCGTTTAATCGCTGCGGCCAAATTCCAGGTGCCTTACAGGATCGTTGCAAACAGAGCGCAGACGCAGCCAAGAAGCAGGCTCGGTAGCGCGGCGGGGCAGCTTCACCATGACCGAACAGGAGCGGGGAGAAATCGAGGCGGTCCTAGGCCATCGCTTCGAGCATCCCGATCGGCTCGAGCGCGCCCTGACTCATCGGTCACACCGGCAGGGCGCCGACGGAATCGATAATGAGCGCCTCGAATTCTTGGGAGACCGCGTTTTGGGTTTGGTCGCCAGCGATCAGCTACTCGAGTCATTTCCCAACTGGGACGCAGGGAAGCTATCGAAAGCTCTGGCGAAGCTGGTGAGCGCTTCCGCCATCCATTTTGCGGCACAGGGATTGAGGCTGGGCCAGCACTTGCGACTGGGTCCGGGGGAGGAGAAGACGGGCGGGCGTGAAAAAGTCAGATTGCTGGCCGATGCCTACGAAGCCGTTGTGGGCGCCATCTATCTGGATGCTGGCCTGCCCGCTGCCGCGGCCTTTCTCCGCCGTAGCCTTCTGCTACCTGCTCTGGAGAGCGGCTTTGAGGGCCTCGAGCGGCCCGATCACAAATCCGCGCTGCAGGAATGGCTTCAACGGCGTGGCCTCGGCACGGTAGAGTATCGAATGCGGGGTGAGTCTGGCCCTCAGCACCAAAAGACTTTTGAGGTCGAAGTCTGGCACGCGGGTCGGAGACTTTCCTCCTCCCAGGGTCGCAGCAAGAAGCAAGCGGAACAATCCGCCGCCCGCTCGGCGCTAGAAGTCCTCGGGTCGATCGGAGGAATTGGCTAGGTTATGGCAACAGACTCTCCACTTCCACAAAATGTTGAGGCCGCAGCGCTCGCCGAGCGACCGCAGGTTGCGAGTGAGGTTCGTCGGGATTCACTCATCGATTTCCTGGAGTCCCTTCTCGTTACGATTCTGCTCGTTCTTTTCGGGACCACATTTGTCGTCCAGGCCTTCAAGATTCCATCGCAATCGATGGAACCGACGCTCCTTGTCGGTGATCATCTGCTGGTCAACAAGTTCATTTTCGAAGGCAATGGCGCTTGGTACGAAAAGGTGCTGCCTTACCGCGCTGTGCGTCGCGGCGACATCATCGTTTTCCGTTTTCCGTACGACGATCACGCGCACTACGTCAAACGTGTGATCGGTTTGCCTGGCGAGCGCCTCCGCATCACAAACCAGCAGCTCTACATCAACGAATTTCCCGTCGCTGAGCCGTACGCATATCACGACCTCACTGCCTATGATCCTATGAGTGAGAATTTCCCTCCCGCGGATCATTTCACCGCCAGAGGTCTGCGCCCTGAATGGGCCCATGAGATCGAGAACTATCTTCAAGACGGTGAGCTGGTCGTGCCGCCGAATCGCTACTTTGTGATGGGCGACAACCGAAATAGTAGCCTCGACAGCCGCTACTGGGGTTTTGTCGACCGCGGTGCCATCATAGGCCGTCCCATCCTGGTTTATTGGTCGGTGCGAGCGACAGCGGACGATTATGCGGACCGCAGCGTGCTGGGTTCACTTCGTGGCATCACAGGAACGTTGCTCCATCTTCCCAGCGAAACGCGCTGGCACCGGATGTTGCGTGCGGTGCGCTAGATTTCGCGCGGCTTTCGCTGACTGATATGTCCGAAATCTCTGTCGAACCAATTCCGAGTGCCGAGCCGCCGGCAGCAGTTCGTTTGCGCCCGCGCGCCTGGGACCGCTGGCCGAAGCGCATTGTTGCTCTCTTGATTCTGCTCTGGATTGCCACAGAGGGGATGTCGCTTGCCATGCAGCACACGCGCTTGCGCGGCATCCTCACAGCACAATTCGAAACCGCCATGGGCCGCCCGGTTGAGGTTGGCAGCTACCATTTCAGTTTCTGGGATGGTCCTGTCGTCCAGGCACGCTCGGTTGTCGTCGGAGAGGATCCGCGATTCGGAGCCGAATATTTCCTGCGTACCGATTCGATGGCCGTGCGCTTGCGCTGGCGCAGCCTGCTTCGCGGCCGTTTAGAATTCGGGACGATTTCGCTTACTCATCCAAGCCTAAATCTCGTTCGGAGCCCTAGCGGAGATTGGAATCTCGCGGAGTGGCTTCCGCGCCCGAACCCGCCTAGACCGCGCGGCTTTGCCGGTCCCATCGCGCCCTCCACGTCGACGCGATTTCACCGCATTGAAATCGATGGCGGCCGCATCAATTTCAAGATTGCCGACGAGAAGCTGCCCTTTGCGTTTGTGGGCGTCACGGGCGCTGTCGAAACGAACGGGCCCGGGCGCTGGCGTTTGAACCTTCAGGCCACACCTTGGCGCGCGGCCGTGGTGCTCCAGCAAGCAGGTACGATTCAGGTATCTGGCAACGTGGGAGGCACTTCATCGCGCCTGCGCCCCGCTGCGATCGAGGTCACTTGGGCAGGCGTGTCTCTGCCCGATGTGCTTCGCCTGGCACGCGAGGATGATTTTGGCCTTCGTGGTGCCTTGTTTCTGTCAGTCGACGCGCGCACCGATGACAGCAACGATGGTTGGACCGTGAGCTCACGCGCTGCCTTGCAGCGGCTTCATCGCTGGGACCTGGGGCTTCGCCCAGACAATCCTTCTCTCAGTCTGGTTGCACAGATGGCCTGGCGGCCGTCGGTGCCTTATATCGAATTAACACAGGCAGCCATCGAAGCGCCGCATTCGGCCCTCCATGCCAACGGGCGCTTGTATTGGAGCCACGAGCCATCGCAGCACGCTGCTGCGTTCCCCCAGGTTGTCTTTTACTCATCCCAAATTGAGGCGAGCGACCTCCTCGCTTGGGCACGCGCGTTTCATCCCGGCATCGCGGACAGTTTGTCCGTCCGCGGCTTCGCCGCAGTGGACGCCACTGTTTCTAGCTGGCCGCTCCGGCTGGTGCACGCTGAGCTTTCCAGCTCCGGGATCGACGTTTCCGGTGAGGCGCTTGGGAAACCCGCTCGCGTGGGACGTTTCAACCTTCGCTACGACAGCCCCGACGAGCGTGGCCATAGCAACGGCCTCGCTTCGTTTGGTCCGGTCAGCATCTCCTGGGGCCCGACACTGGCGCGCCCGGACGGCTCTTTCCGTCTCGAGAACTCGGCCAGGTCGGCAGGTCGAGCCATTTCCGTTTGGCATATTTCTGGTTCCACAAACCAAGTCCGGGATCTCATCACCGGAGCCAGCGCCTTTGGATGGAATATCGCCGGCGGCTGGGACCTGGCCGGCCCCTTCGCCTGTGATCTTCGGTGGCAGCCTACGCGCGGCGCCCGTTTCCTCGACGAACTGCGTCAGCCCTTTGGATGGATGGACTTCGGGGCGCCCGCCAGCGCGTCAGACGGCGCTGTGTTGCGCGCTCCCTTCCTCAATCTTCCGATCGAGCAGATCAAGTTGCGGGTCGATCTAAAGCCTGACGTCCGCCAGGTTAGGCTGACTTCTGCGCACGCTTTCGGCGCGAACTGGAGAGGAAAGTTCGAGCGCCAGAACCGGTGGAAGGCGTGGCAGTTTGATCTCTCAGCGGACCAGCTCTCCAGCGCAGACCTCGATCGCTGGTTGAATCCGCGCTGGCGCGAGAGCTTTCTCGATCGCATGCTCCCTTTTCTGAACTCACGGCCGGGAATGAGCGTGGTCTCTGAAAAGCTGCAAGCCGCCGGGCGTCTCAGCGTCGGCCGCTTCACCCTTTCACCGCTCGTCGTTTCTGACCTCCAGGCGGAGGTCGAGATTCAAGGCCGCCACCTCGCCCTTGCCAACGCGGCTGCGCAGTTTTACGGCGGCCAGGTCAAGGGCTTGTTTGATGCGAGCCTCCAGCCGACGCCTTCCTATCACGCTGATCTTGACTTCTCGCGTGTCGATATCTCCGCGCTGCTCGCCGCGACGCCGTCTCTGGCCGGTTTCTCCGCCGAGTTTGCCGGCGGGCAGATCTTGTTCGATGCCCGCGGATCGACGCGCGCCGATCTCCTAGACTCTCTCACCTGCCAGGGTGACGCGCGTTTCGAAGATCCAGAACTGCAGAATGTCCGTTTCACCCCTCCGGCGGGCGGATCTTCCGCGGCCGGAAGCGTGTTACGTTTCTTGAGCGGGTCTGCGAAGTTTTCTTGCGGCCAGCGCACGATTCAGTTTCAGCAGCTCCTGCTTCAGGGGGTGGACAGCACGGCCAAAGGTTCCGGAACGATTGATTTCAACCGCAACGTGGATGTGCGCTTAGAGACGGTCTCGGCGGCGCCTGCACTCGGGAGTCCCGCCGCCCCAACCATGCACCTTGCAGGGAAGCTCCCAGCGCTTCAAGCCGCGCAAATCTCGACCGCGGCCCCCCGCCGCGCCCGCTGAAGCCTCCTAGACGGGGCTGGCCCTCTCTCGTGGCCCAGATTTGCCTCGCTCTCGATGCCTGTGCTAGCGTCAGCTCAGTGCTTAGAAATTCCGTCTTCAGGACACGTAGCGAGGGTTTTCCGCGCTGGCTTAGCGTAGTTTTATTCGCGTCAGTACTTGCACTGTCTGCCGGCGCGAGCAAACGCATACAGGTCGCCCTGCGATATGTTCCCGGCGAAACCCTCCGGTACCGAATTGAATCGCGCACCACAACGTCTGGCAAAATCACTACGCCCATCGTGAATCCCGAAGGCATCACCGAATCCACGCTGGCTGTCCATCTTCTTGTTCGCCTCGACGTGCTCGAGCGGCCGCCTGCCAGTGCTCCAGGCGCAACGCGATTCCGCGCGACCTACGAAAAGTCGAGCGTCGACTCCCAGGCTGATGCCGTCGACCCCGCGCAGCCTTCTCCCTCCGCTCCATACGCTCGTCTCGAAGGGCGGTCGCTTGAATTCACAGTCGAGCCCAGCGGGGATCTAGTCAGCCTCGAAGGTCTCGAAGATATCTTTCCGGACCGTACGGCAGCACAATCCGCGCTCTCGTGGTTCGGCGCACTCGCCTCGGGCAGTCGATTTCCCGTCTCGGGCATTGAGATTGGCCAGAAATGGAAGAGCGAACACCGGGTCGACGGCGCTCCGCTGTCCGATTTGATCTGGCGCGCTGAATCCACCTATCTGCGCAACGAATCGTGCCCCTCTGATGCGGGAACCACGAATCCAGCACCCGCCGCCCGGGACGCCTGCGCTATGATCCTGACGCGCTTCACCATCTCCCGCCGCGGCTCGCCTCGTTCCGACGCCACGCCGGACGACTATCTCCACAACGGCCTCCGCGTCTCCGGCGCTTGGACCGGTTCGGGTGAACGTCTGGATTCCGTTTCTCTCTCTGCCGGCCTTCTTGTCCGCTCCACGCAGACGAGCGATCAAAAGGTGGACTATCAGATCACCCGTGTCGCGACGGGCTCTCAGATTCACAATCAAAGCCACGTCCAGTTCCAGTCTGAAGCCACCCTAATCCCCGCCTCGCCTCCATAGAATTCTCCCCTTTGGCGGAGCCGCGGGATGATACGAACCGATCGAGCGGGTCACGGTGCAAAACCAAAGTGAGGTCGGTAATCGAGAATGGCAGACGCAGGTCACTTTATCCTCTCATCGTTGTGTTAGAATAAATATGCGCGAAGCTGCATAATTATTCTTTCGGAAACACCGCTCATGATCAGTATACGGAACGCCCTTCTCCCAGACGTCGACGGCATCCACGCCATTATCCAGCCCTATGCTGATGCGGGCACGCTCCTCGCTCGCAGTGTGTCGGAGCTCTCTGAAAATGTTCGCGATTTTGTGGTGGCCGACGACGGTAACCGAATCGTCGGCTGCGGTGCTCTTCATCTGTACGGCAGACACCTCGCCGAGATTCGCTCGATCGTCGTCCGGCCTGAGAGCAAAGGTCACGGCGTCGGCCGAGGGCTCGTCGAAGCGCTCCTGAACGAAGCCCGTCGCCACGGCGTCACCTGCGTCTGCCTCTTTACGCGGACGCCCAGCTTCTTCGGCCACCTCGGCTTCGAAATCGCGCGGCGCGAAGAGTTGCCCGACAAAATCTACAAGGACTGTGTCTCGTGCTCGAGGCTCTCCGATTGCGACGAAATCGCTATGGTCAAAGGCCAGATTCCCCCGAACACCAGCGGCCTTTGCGACGCTCGCATTCTGATTCCTCTGGTTCGTCTTAGACCCTGACCCGCCTAGGCTATAATGAAGGATTTAGAACAGCGCCGCTTGGCGCACAAAGCGTCCCTTTCATGAATTTCAAGCTAGCCAGTGACTACGAACCCCGCGGCGATCAACCGGACGCGATTGCGCAGCTCCTTCACGGGGTGCGCGACGGCGAACGCCACCAGGTGTTGCTCGGTGTCACGGGCTCTGGAAAAACGTTCACCATGGCAAAGGTGATCGAACAGGCGAACCGGCCCGCGATCGTGCTCGCGCACAACAAAACCCTGGCCGCGCAGCTCTTTCACGAGTTCAAGTCCTTTTTTCCGCAGAACGCCGTCGAATATTTCGTCAGCTACTACGACTACTACCAGCCCCAGGCTTACGTTCCATCGAGTGACACGTTTATCGAAAAAGAGGCGACGATCAACGATGAACTCGACAAGCTGCGCATGAGTGCCACGCGCTCGCTGTTTGAGCGCCGCGACGTGATCGTCGTCGCGTCTGTCTCCTGCATTTATGGTATCGGCTCGCCAGAGGCCTACTACGGCATGATGCTTATGCTGGAAAAGGGCCAATCGATCGCTCGGGAGTCCATCCTGCGCAGGCTCGTTGAAATCCAGTACGATCGCTCCGAAGATCTTCGCCGCGGCACATTCCGCGCGCGGGGAGACATGATCGAGATCTATCCACCTTATGAAGATTTCGCTGTGCGCGTCGAACTTTGGGGTAGCCAGATCGAGGCCCTTCGCAAGATCGATCCGCTCACCGGTGAGATCCGCTCCCGCGAAGGCGATATCACGCGTTTGCCGGTCTATCCGAAGTCGCACTATGTTCTCCCGGCCGAGCAGCGGGAGCGCGCGATACAGACTATCTACGAAGAGCTCGACTGGTGGAAGGGTGAGCTCGAGCGCCAGGGGAAAATCGTCGAATCGCAGCGCGTCGTGCAGCGCACTCACTTCGACATTGAGATGATGCGCACCATCGGCTATTGCCACGGAATCGAAAACTACTCGCGCCACATGTCCGGACGCCTACCGGGTGAAGCGCCGCCCACCCTGCTCGATTACGTGCCCTCGGATTACCTGCTCTTTGTCGACGAATCGCACCAAACGATCCCCCAGCTTCGCGGGATGTATGCGGGGGATCGATCGCGCAAGCAGACCCTTGTCGAATACGGTTTTCGACTGCCATCGGCGCTCGATAACCGTCCCCTCAATTTCGAGGAGTTCGAGCACCGCACCAATCAGGTCATCTATGTTTCCGCCACACCGGGCCCCTACGAGCTGACCAAGTCCGGAGGCGTTTTTGTCGAGCAAGTAATTCGCCCGACGGGCCTCGTCGATCCCGAAACTGAAGTGCGTCCGGTCAAGGGACAAGTGGATGATCTGCTGGAAGAAATTCGCGTGCGGGCCGCCCGCAGCGAGCGCGTTCTCGTCACGACTCTCACCAAGCGCATGGCTGAAGATTTGGCCGAGTATTTTGCAGAGGTCGGTGTGCGCTGCCGCTATCTGCACTCCGAAGTGGAAACTCTGGAACGGGTGCGCATTTTGCGGGATTTACGTCGCGGCGAATTCGATGTGCTCATCGGCATTAATCTTTTGCGCGAGGGTTTGGATCTGCCAGAGGTTTCTCTGGTCGCCATTCTCGACGCGGACAAAGAAGGCTACCTGCGTAGCGCGACTTCCCTGATTCAGACGATGGGCCGCTGCGCCCGCCACATCGAAGGCCGAGCGATTCTTTACGCCGATCAGATGACCGACTCGATGCGCCAGGCCATCGGCGAAACCAATCGCCGACGCGCGAAGCAGGAGGCCTATAACCGCGAGCACAACATCACGCCGCAGTCGATCGTGAAGTCTGTGGATATGCAGCTGGCGCGGATCATCGATGCGGATTACATTACGGTGCCGTCTTACGATGCCGCCGTCGGTGACATCACCACCGAAGAGCAATTGCTTGAGGCGATTGCGCAGCTTGAGGTGCAGATGCGGCAAGCGGCGAAGAATTTCGAGTTCGAACATGCTGCCGCGCTCCGCGATCGCATTCGTGCCCTCAAACAACGCGACCTCGGCATCCTCACCTCCGCCGAGGCACCCGCCATCATGCCGCCACAGCCTACCGTTCGAGACAAGGTCCCCGGCGCAGACTCCGAGAACGTTCCCGACCGGCCGACTGCGAAACCCGCTGCCGCTCGCGTGCGTCCCCGCCGTTCCCCGTAAAGGGAAGCAGAAGGAGGCGGCTGGCGCGGCTGAAACGTTGCGGTCGTTGTGTAAGTCCTCAAACGACGCCCCGTTTCAATTCCTCGAGAGGATAAAAGGTCCCTCGCCACACAATCCCGCGCTGCCAAAGCGTTACAATCGTCGATCGCGCCAGCATCCAGGCAAACACCAGCGCTCCCACTGGAAACGTCAGCGCATAGAGCGTCGGCGCGTTGAGCTGAAACGCCACACCCGCCGTCGCGAGCACGGGCAGCCCTAGAGCAACCAACGCGAACAGGCGCGCCCAGCCATGCACAAACGGCAACGCTACAAAGGGAAAGACGCAAAGCCACAGCACGCAGATAATCTGGGCGGCTGCAACGGATGGCCGGTATCCCGTTGTGGCAAAGAAGTTCTTCGTTGTTCCGCGAACCGTGTTAGCGAGACCTGCATGCCAGTGCACGCTCAAAAAATCTCCCGCCCTCGCCACACCTGAGCTTACGCCGGCTTGCTTGGCGAGCTTGCCAAGTTTCATGTCGTCGACCACTTCCATCGCCAGCCGCCGGTGCGTACCCATTTTTTCGTACGCACCCCTCCGAATCATCTGAAATGCACCGACACCCGAGTAGGCCCGAGAGTGCTGATTGCTCGCCTCCCAAGGACGCGTGCCAATCATGAATGC
The DNA here is from genome assembly GCA_964407845.1 of uncultured Acidobacteriaceae bacterium. Taxonomy (GTDB): domain Bacteria; phylum Acidobacteriota; class Terriglobia; order Acidiferrales; family UBA7541; genus Palsa-295. The sequence goes on from CAYOXF010000093.1 coordinate 14,244, forward strand.
CATCCCGAAAAACGTCATTACCATCTTCTCGCCAACCGTGAACATCTTCGCGCCGCTCAGAAGAGTCAGGTGAGCCCAGTTTCTGCCACTCACCAGGGTGATCGCTCGCCGCAGCACATCCGGTGCAAAGTGAACGTCCGCGTCGGTAAAAACGATCCATTCTCCACTCGACTTCTCGTAAGCTTGCTCGAGCGCATGGGGCTTGCCAAGCCATCCAGGGGGAAGGGTATGGACGCGCAGGGGTCTCAGTCGCGAATCCTTCCGCGCCGCGCTTTCCAGGATCGCAGCTGTCGTGTCCTTTGAGCGATCATCCACAGCGATCACTTCGTAGCGCGGATAGTCGAGCCCGAGCATCGTCTCGAGAGCACCCGGCAGCTTTTCTGCTTCGTCGCGACCCGCAAAGAGAATTGAGATCGTGGGGCAATCTGCGTCCGCAGCGGGTGCGACGTCCTTGATGGATGGAATCGATGGCACGCCTCGCGCGAGCACGATGGCTTCGATCACCCAGAGCAGCGCCGCGAGGCCAAGCACGCCAGTCCAAAAAGGATGCAACGCAATTTCTCCCGCATCGAGGGCACTCTACACGTTATGCTAGCACGCTCGGTGAAGCCTACACTCTCGATCGTCGGTGCCGGCCGGTTAGGAAGAACGCTTGGCAAACGCCTCCGCGAAAGCGGCTGGCAGATCGGCGCAGTTGTCACGCGCTCCAAGGCAACATCTCGCGCCGCCGTTCGCGCTATCGGCGCTGGCCAACCGAGCGCAGGCCTCTCGCTGGGCGTTTTGGCGGCCGATGTGATAGTCCTGGCGGTGCCGGACGACTCAGTTCCCACAGTCGTCGCCACGCTCGCGAAAATCGGCGGATCCGCCTGGCGCGGCAAGGTCGTCTTGCACACGAGTGGCGCTCTCGATGCGAGCGTCCTCGCTCCGCTCGCGCATCTGGGCGCGGCCACCGGATCGCTTCATCCCATGCAGACGTTCGGGGGCAAGATCATCCCCAACCTCGGTGGCGTCACGATCGCAATCGAAGGTGGTACCAAAGCGTTGCGCGTGGCGCGCATCATCGCACGAACGCTCGGCGGGGTGCCCGTCGTGATCGCTGGTCGAGATAAGCCCGTATATCACCTAACAGCCGTCCTCGCCGCGGGTAGCGGCTTTCCTTTGATGGAGATATCGATCCAGATGCTTGCGGGTATCGGCTTTTCTCGGCGCCGCGCCTTCCGGACCCTCCTACCTTTGGCGCGGCAAATGCTCGATAATATTGAGAGGATTGGCTCGCGCGCTGCCTGGACCGGGCCACTTTCGCGGGGCGATTACGCCACCATGGCGAAGCACCTCCGGGCACTTCGACGATATCCACGTGAGGTTCGGCGGGCCTACGAAGCGTTGGCGCTGCTGGCCGGCCGCGTCCTGGCAACGGATCCGTCCGCAGCGCTCAAGCAGATCCAGCGCACGCTCGGAAAGATCAAGGAGGAATGATTTTGAGTCTGGCTCCCAGGAAAGTGCATATCCCTGTCGAACACACGACGCTTGCCAACGGTTTGCGTCTGGTTGCGTCGCCGGATCGTTCTGCTCCCTTTGTGACCGTCGGCGTTTATTACCAGATCGGTTTTCGTCTCGAACCGCGCGGCCGCAGCGGCTTCGCGCATCTTTTCGAGCACATGATGTTTCAGGGCTCGGAAAACGCCGGCAAGATGGAGCATATCCGCTTGGTCAACTCCTCGGGCGGTCTCCTGAACGGCACCACGAACTACGACATCACCAATTATTTCGAGTCTGTTCCATCCAACGCACTCGAGCGAGTGTTGTGGCTGGAGGCGGATCGCATGCGCGCACTGAAGGTTGATGACGAGAATCTTCGCAACCAGCGCGACGTGGTCAAAGAAGAAGTCCGCGTCAACGTGTTGAACCAACCCTATGGCGGCTTTCCGTGGCTCGATCTGCCGCCCGTGGCGTTTCGCAACTGGCCCAACGCCCACAATTTCTACGGCGATTTTGCCGACCTTGATGCCGCCACGCTCGTCGACGTGCAACAGTTCTTCCGGACCTACTACGCGCCCAATAACGCCGTGCTCTTGATGATCGGCGACCTCGATCCGGCTGAGGCCTTCGGGTTTGCGAGGAGGTATTTTGAGGACATTCCCGCCCAGCCCCTGCCCCCCCGCGCCGACGTCACCGAACCGGCACAAACAGAAGAACGCCACGGAGAAGTGACGGAAAAGCTCGGCCCGCTGCCTGCCGTCGCGATCGGCTACACGATGCCGGAGCGTGAGACGGCCGATTGGTACGCCGCTGCCATCGTCGACCGCGTGCTACACGGCGGCCGTGCTGGGCGGGTTTACCGCAAGCTGGTGCTCGAGGAGCAGATCGCTGTGGATGTCGACGGCAACGCGGACCTGATCGACACAAACGGTCCGACCCAAATGGTCACACGCATCTTTCACAAGCCAGAGTTCACTTCGGAAGGCACGGTCGCCGTGTTCGATGAGGTGATCGAAGAATTGCAACACAAGGGAATCGCGCAAGACGAACTCGAGGACGTAAAAGTGAAATTCCGCTCCGACTATTATTCCATGCTCGAAGGAGGCATGGGTTCTTATATGCCACGGTTTGGATTGATGCATTATCTCGCCTGCTTCACCCTTTTTGACGGTGATCCCAGCCGCATCAACACAATCCTCGATCACTTTCTTCGCGTCACGCCTGACCGAGTTCAGTCGGTCGCAAAAACGTATTTAGTCCAAGGCAATCGCGCAGTCCTCAAGCGCCGACCGGTGGGTCTCGGAGGTGCACAATGATGTCTTTGGGTGCCCCGGCGGCCTCTTTCTTGCGCCCCAAGACTCCTCCGGCTCTCGCGCCGGAGCGTCCCTGGGCGTGGCCGAAGCGAACCGTGATCACGCTGGAGAATGGTTTAGAAGTCGTGCTGGCTGAATCGCGCGCGTTTCCAAGGATCTCCACACAGCTTTATTTTCGTAGTGGCAATGCCGCCGTCGCACGCAGCGCACCGGGCCTGGCCGAAATGACGGCCTCAGTGGTCCGCACGGGCACCCTTTCGCGCCCAAGCCGTCGGATCGAAGAGGACCTGCGCCGTATGGGCGCTGGCCTTGGAAGCAGTTCCGGCGCCGATTCCAGCGTCATTTCCGTTTCGGGGCTCGCGGAATTTTCCTTCCCCATCTTGGAGTTGATTGCCGATCTGGCGCGCAACGCCTCGTTCCCGGAAGGCGAATTCGAACGCGAGCGGCGCCAGCGCTTCGAAGAGGTGAAAATAGAGCGCACGACTCCGGCCTTCCTCGCGAATGAGCGCCTACGCCACGTACTTTTTGGCGAGCACCCCTATGCCGTCATCGCGCCGACCGAGGAGCAGGTCGCCGCGTTCCGCCGAGAGCAACTGGTCGAATTCTATCGTGAGCATTACGTTCCGCAGGGCTCACTCCTTCTTGTAGTTGGCGACTTTTCGACCGAAGCGATGCTCGATCAGGTCCAGAGCGTTTTCGGCAGTTGGACCGCTCCCAATCCCCGGCCACCGGCATCGCCCGCGCCGCCGCGGCCATCGGGCCGGCACATTCATCTGGTCGACCTGCCGGGCACAGTGCAGACGCACGTGCTGGTTGGCAATCTTGCCATTACGCGCCGCGATCGGGACTGGTATCGGCTGACACTAGCGAATTCGATCTATGGCGGGGCGTTTTATTCCCGGCTCGTTTTAAACATCCGCGAACAAAAGGGTTACACCTACAGCCCTGGTAGCAGCGTAAACGCGCTGCGCCAACACGGGTATTTCACCGTGCGTGCCGCTGTCCGTAACGATGTCGTAGCTGCCACGCTCACCGAGATTTTCTACGAGATGGACCGTATGCGCGCGCTTGGCGTCACGCCGGATGAGCTCGACAGCGCGCGAAATTACTTGACCGGTGTCTTCTCGCTCGGTATCGCCACGCAAAATGGGTTGCTCGGGCAGCTCTCGACCGTCTATCTGGACGAATTGCCCGAGGACTATCTGGAAACCTATCGCGAACGAATCCGTGCGCTCACGGCCGACGATGCCATCGCTGCTGCCCGCCGGCATTTCGATTCGGCCAATGCCCAGATCGTCGTTGTCGGGGACCGCGCGCAGATCGGCGATCAAGCTGCGCTCTTCGGTCCAGTTTCAGAGTACGATTCGCGTGGGAATGTCGTCACTTAGCTGACCGTCGAACCCATGCGGTTTCGATGCTCCCATCGAAGGTTAATGCAATTCAATCTCTGCTTCATTTGACTGTCCACGCGACGCCGCATACCATTACGTCGCAAACGAATCAAACGGCGCGCCCGCGCCAGGAGGGTTGCGATGGCGCTCGAGCACTTCTCGCCATTCCGAAGGTCTGTATGGTTCATCGCCGCTTTGGGGGTAGGGGCAGCCTTGCTGAGCTTGTTGCCGCACTCGGAAAATGCTTCGGCCTCCGCTCTGCCGGCAGCCGGTCCCTCTGGCTATCACTTGATCAAAACGATCAAGGTAGGCGGCGACGGTTTCTGGGATTACCTGGCCTTCGATTCGCCAACGCGCCGACTTTTCATTTCGCGCGGCACCAGGGTAATGGTTCTTGATGTTGACTCAGGGAAAATCGTTGGAGAGATTCCGGACACGCTGGGAGTGCACGGCATCGCGCTTGCGCCGGACCTGGGTAACGGCTTCACCTCCAATGGCATGGCCGGCACGATTTCGATCTTCGATCTCAAGTCGCTCGAAGTGATCGGTCACGCGCAAGCCGAGATGAATCCGGACGCGATCGTCTACGATCCCGCGACCAAACGCGTCTTCGCGATGAACGGCCGTAGCGGCAGCGCAACTGTCGTCGATGCCATCACGGGAAAGGTCGCGGGAACCATTTCTATCGGCGGCAAGCTTGAATTTGCAGTCGCTGATGGTGCCGGACACGTGTACGTCAATGTTGAGAACAAAAGCGAGGAAGTCGAGCTCGATTCCAAGAATCTGACCATCATGGCGCACTGGCCACTCGATCCGTGCCGGGAGCCGTCGGGTTTGGCGATGGATGCAAAGCACCGGCGCCTGTTCGCGGGCTGCGCCAACAAAATGATGGCGGTCGTCGACGCCGATTCAGGCAAGGTGCTTGCGACGCCGCCGATCGGTGCCGGCGTGGATTCAAATCAGTTTGATCCGGGAACGGGATTTGCATTCGCATCGAACGGCAGCGGCACGCTGACGGTTGTTCACGAAGACTCGCCGGATCAATTCAGCGTCCTCGAAGATGTGCCAACGCAGCAGGGTGCGCGAACGATGGCGCTGGACCTGAAAACGCACGAGGTTTATCTCGTCACCGCTCAGTTCGCGCCGCCCCAGGCGCCCACGCCGGACAACCCCCGTCCGCGTCCCAGTCTTGTGCCCGATTCCTTTGTTGTGTTGGTCTTCGGCCGCTAGGCGAAAGGTTCGTGGACGCGCCCTTATAGCACCTGGTGCATCTGGCCAGCTGGCTTGACCGCGAGGGGAACCTGATCGGCGATTTCGAGTCCGTAGCCCTTGAGTGCGACAACCTTGCGGGGAAGGTTCGTCAGTACACGAATTCTCCGTAGGCCGAGGTCTTTCAGGATCTGCGCCCCGATCCCGCTCTCGTGCTGGATCACCCGCTGCGCACTGGGATCGCGCTCGATGTGCTCGCGATAGTGATACAGGATGCGAGGCAGTGCGGCTCCTTCCTCGGTCCGCGAATCAATGCGAAACCCCCGGCCGGTATGATGCAGGTAGACGAAAACGCCGCGGTTCTCCGCCGCGATGGCCTCGAGCGATCTTTCTACCATCTCACGGCAATCGCATGCCGTCGAACCGAGCACGTCGCCGGTCAGACAATGCGAGTGCACGCGTACAAGCGGCGGATTATCTTCCGTCGCAAACCCAATCGGACGATCTGAAATGTCGCCGCGCACCAACGCGACGTGCAGTTCGTGATCGACGTCGCTCGAGAACGCGATCATTCGAAAGTCGCCATATCTTGTAGACAGTGTTGATTCGGCAATACGACGAACATTCCGCTCATGCTGCATCCGATAGCGAATCAGGTCAGCGACTGTGACCAGCTTCATTCCGTGCGCGTGGCAGAATTCGACGAGTTGCGGTGTGCGAGCCATCGTTCCGTCGTCGTTCATGATTTCGCAGATCACGCCTGAGGGTTCAAGGCCAGCAATCCGCGCCAAATCGACAGACGCCTCGGTTTGCCCGGCGCGTACGAGAACGCCCCCATTGCGAGCCTTGAGCGTGTAGACGTGGCCCGGCCGCGCCAAATTGTCCGGTCTCGTGTGCGGATCGGTCGCGGCGAGAATTGTCGTCGCGCGGTCCCACGCGCTCGTGCCGGTGGTCGTACCTCGCCGCGCGTCAATGGGCTCGCAGAACGGCGTGCCGAAAGCGGACGTGTTCCGCGCCGAAATCGGTTTCAGATCGAGCTCCTCACACCGCTCCTCGGTCAGTGATAGGCAGATCAGCCCGCGCCCGTATTTGGTCATGAAATTGATGGCTTCCGGCGTAACCTTTTCCGCCGCCATCGTCAGGTCGCCCTCGTTTTCGCGGTCCTCATCGTCTACCAGAACGATCATCCGCCCCTGCCGTATCTCCTCGATTGCCTCTTCGATGGTTGCAAACGGAACCGAATTCTCACCCATGTCTGGATTTCCCACCTCGACTATACCGAATGCACTTTCGTCCGGCAAGCAACGCCGCCCGGTCCATCATTCAGCAGGCCCGTCGATATGTTGCTCTTCGATTCGTCCCATTACGCAGATGCTGTATGTATGCCACGGTCTTCCTGTATGGACGCCTTTACGGGAACCGTCGCGCGCAGTTGCGTTCCGGCGTCGGTCGAAATCAGCTCTAGCTTCCCTCCAAACTGGCGCACGCGATGATTCATGCTTCGCAAGCCCACTCCCGGCGTGCCCATCCAGTCTCGCGCAGATTCTTCCAGTACGCCGGCTGGCACTCCCTTTCCGCGGTCCGTGACCTCTAGTACGACTGCTTCGGGCATACGCCGCACACGCACGTTGGCGGTGGCACTGCCCGAATGTCTGTGCACGTTTGTCAAACTTTCTTGGAGTACCCGAAACAAGATCAGCTCCGCATCGCGGGGCAGGCGCTCGAAATCTTCAGAGATTTCAAAAGTCGTACGAATTCTGCTGCGTTTCGAAAACCCGTCCAGATACCACGGGATCGCCGATTTCAGGCCCAGTTCCTCGAGCATAGGAGGGTACAGAAGATAGGAAATCGTCCGGACTTCCTTTACGCACTCATCGACCAACGCGGTGCATTCGTCAACTTCCTGTTTGGTTGCGATTGCGAAGCCTGTTCGAGAATCGTAGCCGATCGTATCTAGCTTCATCTTCAAGACCGAGAGGTATTGTCCCAGGCTGTCGTGCATCTCCCTGCCGATTCGTCTCCGCTCCTCATCTTGCATGCTCAATAACTGCAAGGACAACTCGCGCAGCGATTTTTCCGAGGCCTGCAATTTCCGTTGGGATTCCTGCACAGACCTTTCTGCGAGCATCCGCTCCGTGAAGTCGCGCGTGATCTTTGTAAAACCCGCAAGCTTGCCGGTGTCGTCGCGAAGTGCGGTGACAACGATGTTAGCCCAAAATCTCGATCCATCCTTGCGGACGCGCCAATCTTCATCCTCGAACCTTCCTTCCTTCGAGGCCACCTCCAGTTCCCGCTGGGGTCTTCCGGACCGGAGATCCTCTTCCGAGTAGAGGCAGGAGAAGTGTTTGCCGAGAATTTCCGAGGCCTTGTATCCGTTGATGCGTTCTGCTCCCACGTTCCATGTGACGATGCGGCCTTCTGGGTCCAACCGAAAGATGGCGTAATCCTGCACCGCCTCCACGAGCATCCGGAATCGCTCCTCGCTTTCTCGCAAGATTGCCTGTGCTCGCCGACGAGCGGCCATGTCGGAGTGAAGCGCGACCCCTGAAACGCCGAGGAGGATAAACGCTGCGAGGCTGCCCGAGAGAATCAGCAAGTTAATCTGGCGATCGGACTGGCGCGCGGCTTGTTGGCGCTGGCCGAGCAGTTCGAGCTCTACGCGCTGCATCTCTCCCGACGCAGCGCGCGCGTCGACAACCGATCTCCGGATCGAAGATTCCAGCTCCACGAGTCCCGCGGCCCCGAGCTCACCGGACTTGCGCAGATCGATCTCTTCCTGAAGCGCGCGAAGACTGACGCCTAGCAGCGCTTCTAGATTGGCAAGTCGATGTTGTTGGGACGCGCTGTCGGCGACCAGGACACGCAGATTTTGAAGATGGTCTGAGATCTTTTGGCTTGCCTCCTGACAAGCGGGCAAGCCCGAGCTGTCACCCGATATAGCGAAGCTCTGTGCGCAAGCGTCGGCATCATTCAGACGCATCTGAGTGGCTTCGAGCTCGCGGAGTACGTCCTGCGTGTGCGACACCCAACGGTTGTCCTCTATTAACCGTCGCGCCGCGCGGTACTGTAAGGCGCCGAGTGCGATGATACTGGCTAGGGCCACACCCAGCGCGATAGCGACTTTCGTTTCCAGCGATACCTTCATGGGTATAGCGGACCCGCTCCATTGCCGTACCCCCAAGTATCGGAGGCATCGTGAGAGCCATGAAGGAGGCTGCTGCTGCGGGATGTCAGCGCTCATATCCGATTTCCGGGCTCTTGTGAAACTGCTTTGCGGGCGAGGCGCTGATCGCCTTATCCAACCAGAAAGCAATATAGCATGCCCTTAGAGGGCAAGGACACGCCGGTCCGGGGGGCTCATTTGGGGACTTAGCCGCTTGTCAGCGCGGATAGGTAGACGCCGGCGGGTGACATCGCTTGCCGCGCGGGGTATTCTTTCGCGTGCACCTTAACCATATCAATCATCCCATCTTCTTGTTTTTGGCTGCGCTCCTTGGCGGGACCATCAATTCGGTTGCGGGCGGTGGCAGCTTCATATCGTTTCCCGCGCTGCTCTTCACGGGCATGGCGCCCATACCGGCGAATGCGACCAACACCGTCGCGCTGTGGCCGGGCACGACCGCGAGCGCGGTCGCCTACCGCAACGCATTCACGTCCGACGCTCGCCAGCTGCTACCGCCTCTTCTCGGCACGTGTACGATCGGCGGCGTGCTGGGCGCCGTGATTTTGCTGCGGACGCCGCCCGCTATGTTCCTGCATCTCGTGCCTTGGCTTTTGCTGGTAGCCACGTTGCTTTTCGTTTTCAGCGGCCGTATGACCACGTGGATTCGCAGCCGCGCCGGTCACCTACCCGGCCACAAGAAGCTCCCGCGTGGCCTATTTCTCGCCGGCCTCTTCCTCCAGCTCGTAATTGCCATGTATGTCGGATACTTCGGCGCAGGCACGGGCATTTTGCTACTGGCCCTGCTGGCGCTGCTCGGGATGGAAGACATTCATGCCATGAATGGCATGAAAACGGTATTGGTCAGTGTGGCCAACGGCGTCGCGATCGTCACCTTTATCTGGGCACGCGTGATCGTCTGGCCACAGGCTCTGTTGATGATTCTGGGCGCGGCGGTGGGCGGTTATGGCGGCGCGTATTTGGCCCAGAAGATGAATCCGCAGCACGTTCGCAGGCTGGTGATTGCGATCGGCTTTGCGATGGCGGCATACTTCTTCTGGCGTTACTGACTTCCTTTCGAGCACCGCGCTGATGCAGCGTCGGGCCGAGCTCTGCAGCTGAAAGCGTTTGCCTATTCTGTTACGCCTCGGCCGCTGCACTCGCGGCAATGTGAAACACTCTCTCGGCGTTGCCGTGATAGAGCTTCTCTTTTTCTGCCTCCGACACTGGCGCTGAGTCCATGAAGGCCACGGCTGGCGCCGTCGGCTGGTATGGATAATCGATCGCCCACAATACGTTATCGATGCCCAGCGCCTTGATCGAGAAATCAAGGGCGAGGTGAGATTCCTGCCCGCTCGTTGTGATTACGAAGTTGCGCCGGAAGTATTCACTGGGCGTCAACTTGGTCTTCGGTGCGGCGCCTCGATTCTGCGCGTTCTTGTTCATGTAGTCGAGCCTCCACAGCCAGAAGTGCACGGCCTCGCCCATGTGTCCAATGCAAATCTTTAGCTTGGGAAAACGATCGAACACGCCGGCCACCATCATGCGCACCGCGTGGGTCGAGACCTCGATGCCGTAGCCCCACTGCGCGCTATCGAGTCCGTATTCGCGGAACGGTTCCGCCATCCCGTCCGATGGCGCGCGCGGATGAATGTAGATGCAGCCGTCGAGTGCCTCCGCGGCTTCGAGAATCGGGAAATATTTCGGATTGTCCAAATATTCGTTGTGCGTGTGCGAGTTCAAAATGAAGCCGTTGAGCTTGAGCGTTTTCATCGCGCGCTCCATCTCCTTGGCGGCTCGCTTGGGCGACTGGGGCGCGAATGTCGCGAGGCCGGCGAAGCGGGTGGGATGCTTGCGAATAACCTCCGCCAGCCGGTCATTGGCTAGCGCAGCAAGCTCGGTGGCCGTGTCGGCATCAAACATTTGGACGCCGGGCGCGGTGAGCGAAAGCAAATGCATCGAAACGCCGTTTTGGTCCATATCGCGCAGGCGTTCCTGTTCGAGATCCAGCAGGCGCGGCAGCAGTCGCGCCTGCACATCGTCCTGCTTGGCGTCGTAGATTCGTGTCACGAGAGTTAGGTCGAGGCTATGGCCAGGAGCGCGTGCAACGTCGCGCAGCTTGGCCGCAACCTCGGGAATGGAGAAGGCTTCCTCGGTCGCGATGCGACGAATTTTCTTCAAATCAGCGCCCATTCTAATTCCTTTCCTGACGGCTTTGTCGGGCATCCAGTCCGGTGCCGGATTTGCGGGGTGCTCAGCTTGGCGCTTTGTTGGTTGAAATGCAAGTGAACATTCCTGCGGCCTGACGCCCGCTTCGCGCTATGATCCTTCGTCCTTTCGCTTTTAGGCGTAGCGATGCCGCACCCAACACAAGAGTCGCCGCGAGCAGCGGGTGAGCCTGGCACCTCGCCCCCATCTTCGCGCGCCTGGTGGCCTGTGGCCATGATGCTGTCCTGCTCCTTTCTGAGCTACATGGATCGCCAAATTCTCGCCGTGCTTTCTCCGATGATCCTTGCCGACCTCCAACTCAACGCCCAGCACTACGGAGAAATTCTCAGCTCGTTCAGCGTGGCGTACATGCTCGGCAATCCGCTATGGGGCACGGTCCTCGATCGCATCGGATTGCGCCGAGGTATGACAATCGCAGTTACCATCTGGACGATCGCCTGCGGAGCGCATGCGATTCTCTCGGGATTTTTTGGCTTTGCCGTTGCGCGCGCCGCGCTCGGGTTCGGTGAAGGCGCCACATTTCCCGGTGGCCTGCGAACGGCGATGGATTGGCTACCGGACCAACAGCAGTCACGCGGCATCGCCGTGGCCTATAGCGGCGGCTCGCTCGGTGCGATCATGACGCCGCTGATCGCGACGCCCATCGCCCTCGCCTATGGCTGGCGTGCCGCTTTTGTCGCAGCGGGCATCGCCGGCCTCCTCTGGGTGCTGCTCTGGCGAGGCACCATCGATTTTTCCAAGGCTCTGAAGGCGCATCAAACCTATCAATTCGTGCTACCGAATCCTTTGGAACGCCGATTCTGGAGCCTCGTGGCAGCCTACGCGCTGGGCGCGCTGCCCATCGGCCTAATTCTCTACCTCGCGCCGCTCTACCTCGCACAGGTTTTGGGTTTCACGCAGGCCCAGCTCGGACGCGTGCTCTGGATTCCAGCACTCGGTTGGGAGGTCGGCTATTTCGCCTGGGGTTGGTTCGCGGACCGCTTCGTGGGTGCCCATCCCCGTCCGTCGTGGCTGTTTTTCACGCTCGGTGTCCTGGGGTTACCGCTCATCCTCGTGCCAACCTCTAAGGATTCGGCCCTGGTGCTGGGATTGATGTTCTGGTCGATGTTCGTGGCCTCCGGGTTTGTGGTCATCGCTCTGCGGACGAGTGCTCTTGCCTACCCTCGCGAGCAAATAGGCCTCGTCGCAGGCATCGGAGCCGGGTCATGGTCTGCCATTGTCGCCGCCGTCTTGCCTAGCCTCGGCCACATGTTCGATGTGAAGCATTACGCCAACGCGTTTCTGTTTTGCGGTCTGGTGCCGGTGATCGGCACGTTCTGCTGGTGGTCTCTGACGCTCCCGGAGCGCCATGGGCCCGAGGTCGATGATACACGGTGAGAATGCGGACCTATCGACCCCTGGCCCGGCACGAGGAGGCAAACGATGAAGGCACCACGAGCCAACTCGCCGCGACAGAGTATTCGCTACAGAATAGGTTACTGTCATGCCTGCAGATGCTTAATTCGAATAGTATCCATCTCGCGCCTGAACGGTCAGGTCCGTCTGTTTCGTGGTGAGATGGATTTTGTGGTAGCCCGTTTCTTGATTTGCGCGGTCGGGCGTGTAGCCCAGAGTGTATTGGTTTCTCAACTCTTCCTGCACTTCCGCGTATATGTCGCTGATCGACAGCTTCTTTGAGATTTGAAACAGTCGTCCACCCGTTTCCGTTGATATTTGCTCGAGTACTTTCTTGCCATCGGGGTGCTGTTGTCGAGGAGAGCGCTGTCCCCCTCCTCCTCCGCCCCCTGGGTAGCCACCTCCTGGGTACCCTCCCCCCGGGTAACCTCCCCCCGGCCCACCCATGCCCGGGCCGCCCATTCTCCATCCTCCGTGGTGCCCGTACTGCTGGTTTTCCTCTTCGGCGAAAAGGATCGAGTAGACCGAAGTATCCGCCCGTTGCGCTGATTCGATCGCGTCCTCGAGCGACTCCTTACTGCCTCGATCCACGCCGTCGGAGAGAATAAAGAGGGCCTTGCGCCCCTGCTGTTTTTTCATGAGTTCGTTCGACGCGAGATAAACCGCGTCGTAGAGAAGCGTCCCGGCGTGATGATGTCCGCCTCCCTGGCTGTCACCCTCATCGTCGCTGGCGCGCTGATAATCAGCAATCTGCAGGAGCTTCAGAGCCGACTTCAGTTTCGCGCGATCCGCGGTCAAGTCCTGCAGTAGTTCCACGTCGTGGTCAAAATGGATCAGGAATGCTTTGTCCTTTTCCACTCGCAGCATCTGATCAAGGAAGGTATAGCTTGCGTCGCGCTCGCTGTCGAGGACGTGCCGCTGGCTCATGCTGGTATCGACGAGGAGCCCGAGTGTCAGCGGTAGATCGCTTTCGCGTATGAAATTTGTAATCGCCTGAGGGCGTCCGTCTTCATCCAGTTTGAAATCTTCCTTGTTCAGCGTCGACACGATTTTCCCTTTTTTGTCGCGCACGACCGCATTGACGTAGACCAGTTTCGATTCGACCTTCAATTTCGGCGGCGGCTGGCTTTGGCTTGATTGAGCCGCTGGGGTTTGTTGAGCCTGCAGCGCCGCCGAGCCGGCGACGGCAACGGCCGCCGTCAAGCCCAGCAGTGCGAGCATGAGGTAGTTGATCCAACGGAATCGGAACACCTGGCCGGCTTGGCGAAAGTCCTGTTCTGGTCCTCGCATCGATTCTCTCAACAGATTCCCATGATCGGCCCAAAGGTTGCCCGCTTCTTTGGCAGACGCTTTTGTCAGAAGGAACGCTAACAAAACAAGGGCGACCCGATGCCTCGCATCGGACCGCCCTTGTGAACTGCTAGACTGTAACGGTTTTTAGTACATGCCGCCCATGCCGCCACCTCCCGGAGGTGCGCCGACCGCTTTCTTCTCCTCTTCCTTGATGTCCGCCACGAGTGCTTCGGTGGTAAGCATCAGGCCAGCGATCGAAGCGGCGTTCTGCAGAGCGAGGCGCGTGACCTTGGCCGGGTCGATGACACCGGCCTTGACCAAGTCCCCAAACTCCTCAGTATCAGCGTTGAAGCCGAAGTTGTCATCCTTGGACTCGCGGATGCGGCCGACGATCACAGCGCCCTCTTCTCCCGCATTGAGAGCGATTTGACGCAGCGGCTCCTCGAGCGCCCGCTTCACGATGTTGACACCAATAGCTTCATCGTCTTGCAGCTTGAGCTTTTCCAAAGCGGTGATGCAGCGAATCAACGCCACGCCGCCGCCGGGAACGATGCCTTCCTCGACTGCCGCGCGCGTTGCGTGCATGGCGTCCTCGACGCGAGCCTTCTTTTC
>CAYOXF010000094.1:0-46795 GCA_964407845.1 uncultured Acidobacteriaceae bacterium
GGGCCTGGCGGGGTTTGCGGAGAATCGTTGCACAGAGCCCGAAGTTCCGCCGATGGCGGTGTACAGCAAATCTTCCTTTGCCGCAACCGCTTCGCGAGTCTAGCACAGCGCTCTGCGCGGTGAAAGCGAGCAACGGAACGGAAAAAATTGACAAGGAAAGGCAAAAAGCAGCAGCGATGGACCGTACCGTTCCTGCAGACAGACCCAACGGCGGTGAGCTCTGGCACGAGGGCGCTTGTGAGAACCGCGAAGGAGATTCTGGAACCGCCGCCGCTATGGCGACACACCAGAGATTCCGCGCGTTTTCGCGGGCCTGCGTGGCTTAACCGCTCGTCGGGAACAAACCTATGCCGGCCGCCAACCGCCTCTCATGCCGACCCAGAATGTAAACAGTTCCGAAGTGCTTAGTTGCCTCCGGAAGTGTAGGACGCGTTGTGCAAAAGCGATTCGGGAAGCGCGACGGTTGAGTCCATGCGTACGAGCATTCCCGATTGTGCAGGCAGCTCGATGTCCTTACCTTTTTTCGCTACAACGTACACGCCGCTGCCAATCAAGCCAATCCACGTGCCCCGCATGACGTTACCGAAGATGAGGCCGACCGTTGAGCCGCCCGTCGTGCCAATGGCCATGGCCACGGCGTCATTCTTCACGCTTCGGTCCTCTTTGACGATTTCGCCCTCGACCGTCTTAAGGTCCTTGCGGCGCTTGGTGTTGTCCGCTGTGCCGCTATAGAGCGATAGGATGCTCATGTGGGCAGGGAAAATGCGGCTTTCGACCTCGATCGAGTTAAGCGTCAAACTCATCGATGCTCCGCCTCGAAACATGGAGAAGTATTTCGGGCGGGTCACGTCGTTGATGACGCCATGAACTTTGGCGCCGGCCGGCAGGATCAGTTGGTTTCCGGAAAAGACGGGTTCGGCGACGATCGCGACGAAGGGATCGCCGTTGTGAGCCACGCTCGAACTGAGCCCGCTAGCCAGCGTGAGACGGATTTGGGTGCCTGGGGTGATTTGAGTGGATTGCGCCTGAACTGTGGATGCCAACAACAGGAATGATGCAAGCAGAGCCACGATGCAAATCGTAACCAAACGCTTCATTTGGATCCTCCTATGACCCGATTCGAAACACATATGTGTTTCTGTGGATGATCGACCCCGATGCGAAAGAGGAAGTTCCACCATCGCGAGGGGCGAAATTCCGGAATGACCCCTCGCAGCAATACGGCGAGTCGTCTCCGGCTACCCCGTGTCGTGGGGATTGACCGCTGGCGCAGCGGTGTGGGCGCGGAGGATGCACCCGGACGATACGATACACGAAAGGCTCAAAACCAAGTGCACAAAATTGAGGGCACGTTCGTTTCCGCTACCCCGGAACGGGCGGCATCCTCTAGACCTTGGAGGGGCTTGGACAGCTCAGGGCCAGAGGGGCCCACCGAGCATAAACCAGCGAAAGGGGCCGTTTACCATGGGACGTGCTTCACCGGAGGCGGTATACTTCCGCCCGTCGGCAATTGATGAAGCCGAAGAAAAGGACGAGAGATGACAAAACGATCGGTATCCCTCTTGCTGGCTACGTTCTTGGCCGGAATTTTCACTCTACCCGCCGCTCGAGCGCAGCAGCCACCACAGCCTCAAATTGCGCACACCTTCTTAAAGGTAGGAGACATGGCGCCCGACTTCACGTTGCGCAGCGATCAAAACACGACAGTAAAGCTGAGCGACTATCGTGGTAAGCAGAACGTCATATTGGCGTTCTACGTGCTTGCCTTCACCGGCGGTTGAACGAAAGAACTTCAGGCATACCAGGCTGGTATCGACTCGGGTAAGATCGACCTTAAGGATACTGCGGTCCTAGGCATCAGCATCGATGCTCCCCCCTCCAACGCCGCTTTCGCCGAAAAAATCGGAGTCAAGTTTCCGCTTCTTAGCGACATGACGCGCCAGGTCTCGAAGGAATACGGCATCCTGAATGAACAGATGCAATTCGCCAATCGCACCACGTTTGTCGTGGACAAGCAAGGCAAGATCCAACACGTGCAGGAAGGCAATGGTGCGATTGACCCAACGAACGCGATCGACATCTGCACTGGCTTGCACCAGAAAGAGTCAGGCGGATCAAAATAAGCTTGGAATCCGCAGCGTAAGGTAGAGACACAGAAGACGTGTGCGGTTGGCGCCTCAGTTTTTCCAGGGCTAGCGGTGTTCCAGGTTACTGTCGATCAACAAGACTTTCTGAATCATGGCGAATAGAAAAGCGGTCGTAAGTCCGAACAACAGCCACCCGTTGAGCGCCTCAAGTGCTCCCATGAGGTGCCAGCGATTTTCCAAATGCTCGTTTGTGTGCCCGTAGCTTGTTATGGCGTTCAGCGAATAAAGCATGGCGGAACGCGTGTCCGGTAAAGCGCCGAGAATTCGATAGGCGGCTGCCCAGATACAGGCCTCCATCCCGTGCAGGATACTAACCAACAAGGTCGTACAACCCATGACGACTACGAACACGGCCGTGGGGTACCGCCGCTGAATGGTACGACTGGAAGCGCGGGTGGCTCGCTGGTTTATCAGCACGAGCCCCATGACATGGATGAGCACCGTCAACACGATTAGGGGCAATCCCCATGCCCAATCGGCGCTCCATTCCAAGTCGCTCGTGAGGAGACTGTAAGCGGCTTGAGCAGCTGTCATCGAGACCTCCTTGTCTCGTCCAGTAACCTACCAAAGGTGACAGTCGCTCAAGTTGCAGATACCGCTCCTGGTGCCCATCTAGAGACGGGGACGCGGATTCCCGAACGCGAGCACGAGTGCTCGGTTAGGATACTCGGGAGGTGGCTGACTTGGCGAGAGGAAAACGCATTGTGGAGCGCAGGAGAATTTGTCTCCGGGGCTTGGACTCGAACCAAGATAACCAGCTCCAAAGGCTGGCGTGCTACCAATTGCACTACCCCGGAGTTGCGCGAGAAAGTGTAGCAGACATAGACGCAAACTGTTGGCCCGACCAATCCTTGATGGTTCGACAAAGCCGATCGTCAGAATTGCTGGTGTGCAATCAATTTGTTAGGCTTTCTAACGCTCTCACCACGGAGAGGTGTCCGAGCGGTTTAAGGAGCACGCTTGGAAAGCGTGTGTTGGGGAAACTCAACCGTGGGTTCGAATCCCACCCTCTCCGCCATTTCACTTTTTCCCGACGCTGTGCGCTTTGCTTGCTCTCATCGTATGGGTTAAGATATCTCGGTTTTAGGTGGACTTTGCACTCTTGGTTGTTCCGCCAGTTCGTCGATTGACTGGTTCCCCACTCCCTAGTTCTGTGAGGCGGGCGCATGTTTTTAGGCGGTCATCTTCTATCTCTGTTGCTTTTCTTGCCGCTCCTCTGTGTGTTCGCCCTTCTTTTTCTTCGGAGTGACGACCACCTCTGGATTCGACGCCTGAGTCTCACAGTTGCAATCGCCGAATTCTTGCTTTCCTTCCTTCCTATCTGGGCCATCCCACCGGGCTCTGTCGGATTCAAACTCGAGGTCTTCACTCCCTGGATCTCCTCTGTTCACATTAACTACCACTTGGGAGTAGACGGCATCAGTATTTTTCTGATCCATCTTATTACGTTCCTGACGCCCGTAGGTATTCTGGCCTCATGGAACGATATTAAGCACCGGGTTAAGGAATTTCACATCATGCTCCTGCTTTTGGAGACGGGCGTGATTGGCATCTTTGTTTCGCTTGACCTGTTTCTGTTCTTCCTCTTCTGGGAATTCGGCCTCATCCCGCTTACCTTTCTGATTGGGATTTGGGGCCACGGGCGACGGATTTACGCCGCCGTAAAGTTTCTGATCTACACCTTGGCGGGCTCCATCTTCATGCTGGTCGGGATCATTTGGATTTACAACCGGACCGGCACGTTCGATCTGCCGACGATTCAGGCCATGATTCAGCGCGGCGTGGTAGTGTTTCCGCCAAGCACGGAAATGCTGCTGTTCCTATGCTTTTTTGTCGCTTTCGCCATCAAGGTACCTATTTTCCCTGTTCACACATGGCTTCCGGATGCGCACACAGAAGCACCCACGGCAGGATCGGTAGACCTCGCCGGCGTACTTCTGAAGACCGGTGCGTACGGACTCATACGCATTTGCCTACCGCTCTTCCCGGATGCGTCTCATGAGGCCGCTCCCTATATCGGGATTCTGGCGATCATTAGCATCATTTACGGCGCACTCGTGGCCATGATGCAACCGAATCTCAAGCGACTGGTGGCTTATTCCTCCGTGAGCCACATGGGATTCGTGGTACTGGGAATCTTTGCCTTCTCGCAGATCGCCCTGCAGGGTGCCGTCTATGTGATGCTCGCTCACGGCATCGCTACGGGCGCGCTGTTTCTTCTGGTCGGCATGCTCTATGAGAGACGGCACACATTTGAAATCACGGAGTTTGGGGGTCTGGCAACCCCCATGCCGAAATATTCGGCTTTCTTCCTGTTCACGGTGCTGGCTTCTCTGGGATTGCCCTTGCTGAGTGGTTTCGTGGGCGAATTTCTCGTCCTCCTCGGTACTTATCAGGTGCACTGGAAGTGGGCGGCTTTGGCTGCTACAGGGGTAATTCTTTCATCCTGTTACCTTTTGTGGGCTTACCAGCGAGTTTTCTACGGGGAGATCACAGACCAGAAAAACCGTGACTTGCCGGACGTAAACAATCGCGAAAAGTGGGTGTTGGTTACCATGTGCTTTCTGATGCTGTGGCTCGGCCTTCATACGAAGTTCTTCCTCCAGCGCTTTGAGGGGTCCTGCCAAATGATCTTGCAGCAAGCATCTTTGAGTCTGCTGAGATGAAGATAGCGAGGCCTCGGCTCCGTGACAAAACGTGATCCCGCGGTACATAGGATCAAGGATGTGCAGAGCCTTCTCACCGTCCCACACCTTCGTGCACCGTTCTACACCAAGGATGTTTGAATCTCACCCTCTTCGCCAAATTTTGGAATAGCTCCAGTAGCATTGAGGGTTGCAAATTGTTGCTACCCAATCAGGTTCGTGTCCGTTGACAGGGGATCGTAGCCGTACTCCCTCAAGGATGGTTAGGCAGACTACGGCAAGGGTACGCAGTTCTTCGCACAGCGCAACGAAGCGTCGAAAGCGAAGTCACTCCACGCTCCTCGTCGCTATTCGCGAGGCTGGTGACAAGCTTAATAAAGCCGTCATCAGGACTGCAAACGCACAGGTCGATTACACGCCTCGTGTGGGACGATTAAGCACTAAGGAACGACCACCTCCGGCTCAGAGTTGCCTTGGGCACTCTCGTGAATCTCTTCACAATACACGTGATAATGATAAATACCATCGGTCGCGCCATCTTTGACAAAAAGGGTGAGAGTGCCTTTCGGAGGAATATCGAACGTATGCGCAACAAAGAAGTTTTTTTCGTTCACCTTGAACTTCTTGACCTCTTTGCCCTCCTTGCGCTCAACGTGGTTCTCAAATACTTTTTCCCCAAAGGGGAACCAAAGCCGAACAACCCCTTCGGTGCGATTTTCCCAGTTGATGTATGGCACCTTTGTTTCACCCTTCCCCGTGCTGATTCGGCCTGGGATAACAAAGGCTCTGTTGTGCCCGATTTCCTTCACCTCTATGCACACTTCGAGTGGACCCGGACCTGGACATGGTGTTTTCGCTTTTTTCGTTGCAGTTTCCATAGTGACGCTCCTTTCATGAGTTTGAGAATGTAGTCTCAGGGGCCGAACAAAGCTTGGTATCTGGGGTCCCGGCGCAATTGTCCTAGACTGGGTGACCTCTCAATAACGTCTCGCGAGTAGCCTCCTTGGATCGCTTTTCCTAAGTATGTTAGGGCTTGCTTTCGATCTCCACATTGCTCGTAGACCACCGCGATCTGGAACATGTCGGACAGATCAGTCGGTCCGAGGGCCAATGCCTGGTCCAGCAGTTCACGGGCGCGTTGCGTTTGGTGGAGCATGGAATAGGCGTCTGCCAGGTTGATTAAGACATCCGTATCGTGGGGGTTGGTGCGGAGCTGTATCTCAGCTAGCTCTGCCGTTCGTTGGAAGGCAGCCCTTGCCTTAGTTGGCTGATCGGACCACTGATAGGCGGCGGCCAAGCTGTGCCAGCTCTGTGAGTCGAGATCATTCATCTGGGTTGCTAGTTCGAACCAGTGTGCGGCATCCTGATAGCGACCCTGTGTGAAATAGAGCACGCCAAGGTTTTCGTAGGCAGCTTGGGTGGGCTTGAGCGCCACCGATTTTTCGTACATTTCTTCGGCTGTGTCGTAGCGTTTCTGCTCGTAGGCGACCGCGCCGAGGCTGCTGTATCCGCGCGCGTTGTCTGGCGTGAGCCGCACAACAGTTTGAAACTCCTTATTCGCTTCATCGTAGCGGCCCAGCCGAAAATAGAAGGCGCCCAGGTCACTGTGGGCGGCCCAATAAGTTGGCCGCACCGCAATGGCGTTCAGGTAAGTGGATTCCGCCTCATTCAGTTTCCCAATTTTCCCGTAGGCGTTGGCCAGTTCTCGGTAGGCATCGGCATTTAGGGGATCGAGCACGAGTGCCTTCTGGAGATTCCTGATTGCTTGGTCGTAGTCGCCCGTTCCCGTCTGGATCATTCCTAGGGTTACGTAGACCTGGGCCAGTTTGCCATTCAACCTGATGGCCGCTGCAGAGCTCTTCCTGGCCTGCTCGGCCCACTGCGGGTCTTTGGTTTGCTCGTATTTGCGCCAGTACGCCTCGCCGAGTCCTGCCTGGGCGAGCGCGTACCGGTTGTCCTGCTCAAGAGCCGTCTTGAATAGCGAAATCGCGTGGTCAATATTTTGGGCTACGTCGTATCTCTGCAGGTAACCGACACCCTGCGTGTACAAGTCGTAAGCATCCGGTACAGTGGTTCCTCCGACAGACAGAACCTGTTTTGCCTGACTTGTTAGTCTGACGCCCAGAAGCTCTGCGGCTTCCAGCACAACCCCGTCTTGCAAAGTCGAAATATCACGTACCTCCGTGTCAATCGTTTTCGATTTGAGCTGGCGAAGCGTTAGAGGGTCGACAAGATTGATCGTCATCCTCACGCGATTACCGGTCCGCTGGACACTTCCGGTAATGGCCAAAGTGACCCCAAAGGTCTGCCGCGCTTCCTTCACGCTGACAATGCCTTCATGGCGTACATCGGTAGCAGGCACCACGCGAAGCGCCTTTTGAAACTGTTCCAACTGGCTGAGTTTGCTGCTCAGGATTTCCACCAAACCGTCAACGAAAGCCTGGTTAGCAGGATCGTCTCCAACGTTGGTGAATGGGAGGACGGCGAGCTGTGTCGCTCCTGCTGTCTGAACGAGAAGCGACTTTCCTCGGATCCATTCGGGCAGATGTGGCAGAAGTGTCCAAACGCCGCCAGCTACCAGTAAGCACACCAAGGCTAGCAAAAGGGACAACACCCAACCCGGGAGGTGCGCTCGGCCGACCCGGGAAAACTGCTCGCTCTTTTCCTTCAATTCCTGCGCGAGCTGCTCTGTCGAGGCATAACGCTGTTCCGGATTTTTTCGCAAACAGCGTCGGATGATGACGTCGAGAGCAGCCGGTACCTTGCGGTTCAGTGATCGGGCTGGCTCGGGTTCTTCTCCAATAATCGCGGCGAGCGTTTCCTCCGGGGTCCCGCGTCGAAAGGGCTTTTTTCCGGTAGCCATTTCATAGAGAACCGAACCGAAGGAAAACTGATCGGAACGAAAATCCAGTGGGAGGCCGGCAGCCTGTTGCGGCGACATAAAGTCCGCGGTTCCGAGAATGATCCTCGGACCGGTGAGCGCGGTTGTCTTGTCAGGAGGCAACTGCGGCAATTCAGGTACTAGCTTACTCAGTCCAAAGTCTAGGATTTTGACAAGCCCGTCCCGTCGGATCACGATGTTCTTAGGCTTCAAATCCCGGTGCACGATCCCGGACCGGTGAGCAAAGGCTAGTCCGGTAGCGATTTGTGTTGCGACGTCGAAAAGGTCATCGATCGCCATTGGGCCGGTCCTCAAAACGTCACTGAGGACCTGCCCATCTACAAACTCCATGGCGATGTAGAAGGTGTGACCTTCCTGACCGACCTCGTAGATGGTGACGATGTTTGGAGAGCTTAGAGAAGCCAGCACGTCCGCTTCGTGCCGGAAGCGGACCAGGGAGTTGGCGTCAGCAAGGCTCGGGTTAAGGACCTTAATCGCCACCTGTCGTGGCAGCTTGGTGTCCTTGGCTTTGTAGACCACGCCCATTCCCCCTGCACCCAGGGGGGCTATGATTTCGTACGATCCCAGCTTGGTGCCAGGTTCCAATTTGGCTTCAGCGGTGGGAGGCTGCAAGAGCGTGCTGTCCCCTTGTTCATGTGCGGCGATCAGCGACTCGACTTCCCGCCGCACGGCCGGCTCTGTGCAAACTTGATCGAGGTAGGCAGACCGCTCACTGGGTGCGCGCTCGAGGGCAGCAGAGAGGACCCTTTTTACTTCTTGCCATTGCTCCGGGGCAGTTATCACTGTGTACTTCCCCGTCTTCTGACGAAAACCAGTTTGGGTCGTTTTCCGTTCGAGCTTTAGCGAGAAAGTGCTCCATCCGTACGATTACATCGAAACTGTGAGCACAGCATCGCCATGGCAGTTCACAGAAGAAACCACAAAAACGTCGTGAACCGATGTCGTGTGAGTGTGAAACGGGCCTCAGATGCGAGATGCATGTTCGACACCTCTACTGGGACCGAACCTCGGGATGCAGCAAAGCGTAGCACCCCATTCAACAAAAAGTACAGTTATTTGCCGGTTGCCTCCCTCCGAACATTTTGTCCCCTCCTTCGTGATCAAAATCGCTGCCTCCGATGTAATCGGAGCGTAACCAGAAGGTGTACGATCAGGGTCTTAGAGAGGCACCGAATGGATCGAATACGGATGGCTTGCTTGCTGGGAGTCGGCTTGTATGTCAGTTCTTCCATGCTTGCGCAGAACAAACCCAAAGGGGAAGTGACCACGCCGACGACGCCTGAAGCAGCGGGCCAAGCGGTGTTCCGCGCAAACTGTGCCTCTTGCCACGGTCTTGATCTGAAGGGCGGGGGTCCGGCGGCGCCAGCGCTGAACAGTAAGCCTACGGACTTAACCCAGTTGAGCAAAAGGAACGGTGGGAAGTTTCCTTTGGCTATGGTCGAAGGTGCGATTCAAGGGAACGAGTTTGTCCTGGCCCATGGAACCCGCGAAATGCCCGTTTGGGGAGAGGCCTTCCGCGCCGTGAACCGGGACGAGGCGCTGGTGAAGATCAAAGTTCACAACTTGGCTCTTTACATCGAGTCCATGCAAGAAAAGTGAGCCGAATCTTCCTCGTCTACGGGTTTTCGGCATTCACGCTATAATTTCCGTGTTCATGAATCCTGAGAATACTTCCGGCTTGGAATGGGCGCATCCGCTCGTTCGCGATTGGTTTGTGAGCCGCTTCGGTACACCGACGGAGCCGCAAGCCGAGGGCTGGCCGCACATTCTGGCTGAGCAAAACACGCTGATCTCTGCCCCTACAGGTTCCGGAAAGACGCTGGCGGCCTTCTTGATTTGCATCGACCGCTTGGTGCGGAAGGCGCTCGCGGGGGAATTGACCGACGCGACTGAGCTTCTTTATGTTTCGCCGCTCAAGGCGCTCAGCAACGACATTCAAAAGAACCTAGAGATTCCCCTCGGTGAAATTCTCGAACTCGCGGGAAAGCGCGGAATCCTCATGCCCGAGATCCGCACCGCCGTACGCACAGGGGACACACTGGCGCATGAGCGTCGAGCCATGCTGGCACGTCCTCCCCATATTCTGGTGACGACTCCTGAGTCGCTCTACATCCTGCTCACTGCCGCAAGAAGTCGAGAGATTTTGAAAACGGTCGAATCCGTTATCGTCGATGAAATTCATGCTGTGGCCGATGACAAACGAGGTGCCCACCTGGCGCTGTCTTTGGAGCGGCTCGACCGTCTGAGTGGTAAGCGCCTCAAGCGTATCGGTCTTTCCGCCACGCAAAGACCGATCGGGCTGGTAGCCCATTTTCTGAATGGGATGGACCGACCCAATCCCACCATCGTCGAGATCGGTCATCGGCGTGAGCTTGATCTCGCCATCGAGGTTCCCGGTAGCGAGCTTGGCCCGGTGGCGTCCAATGAAATGTGGGGCGAAATCTACGATCGCATCGCGGAACTGGCGACGCAGCACCGCTCCACTTTGGTCTTTGTCAACACGCGCCGCCTGGCCGAGCGCCTGGCACATCACCTCGGTGAGCGTTTGGGGCATGAAGCCGTTACCGCGCACCACGGCAGTTTGTCACGAAGGTTGCGACTCGCCGCCGAACGAAAATTGAAGACCGGCGAGATTCGGGTGCTTGTCGCTACCGCATCTCTGGAGCTCGGGATTGACATCGGCAATCTCGATTTGGTTTGCCAGATTGGTTCTCCACGTTCTATCTCGACCTGCTTGCAACGTATCGGCCGGGCCGGCCACTGGCGTGGGGCTGTACCCAAGGGCCGCCTGTTTGCGACCACGAGGGACGAGCTGGTCGAGTGCGCTGCGCTGGTACGTGCGATTCGCGAAGGTGATTTGGACTGTGTCGTCGTTCCCGAGGCCCCACTCGATATCCTAGCCCAGCAATTGGTAGCCATGTGTTCGGCAGAGGATTGTCGGGAGGACGAATTATTCAATACGGTGCGACGTGCCTATCCGTATCGCAATCTCACGCGCGCAGATTTCGACGCAATCATCGAGATGCTGTCGGAAGGTGTCAGCAGCAGACGTGGGCGCTACGCGGCATACCTACATCGCGATCGCATCAACGGGATAGTCCGGGCGCGGCGCGGCAGCCGTCTTGCAGCCATCACGAGTGGCGGCGCAATTCCTGAGAACTCGCTTTACACGGTCGTTGTGCATCCGGAAGGCACCGCTGTCGGCACGGTGGACGAAGATTTCGCGGTCGAAAGCCTGGCCGGTGACATCATGCTGTTGGGAAGCACTTCCTGGCGCATTCGTCGCGTGCAAGCCGGCAGTGTGCTGGTCGAGGATGCACAAGGTGCACCTCCCAACATACCCTTCTGGCGTGGCGAAGCGCCCGCGCGCACGATCGAACTGTCTCGGCACGTCGCTGAGTTGCGCGAACAAGTCAGCACCCGGTCTCCTGTGGCGGCTTCACGCACCGAGGCGGTGAACGGGCTCAAGCTCGAATGTGGTCTCGACGAAGCTGGAGCCGAGCAGGCCGTTGAGTACGTCGTGAGTGGTCGTAGTTTGTTGGGAGCGGTGCCCACGCAAACGACAGTGATCGCCGAGCGTTTCTTCGATGAAAGCGGTGGCATGCAACTGGTAATCCATGCGCCCTTCGGAGCCCGTATCAATAAGGCCTGGGGGCTCGCGCTGCGCAAGCGATTCTGCCGCTCGTTCAATTTCGAGTTACAAGCTGCCGCCACAGACAATGGTCTGAACCTCTCGCTCGGTGAACAGCACAGCTTCCCGCTGGCTGACGTCTTTCATTTTCTTCATCCCAATTCGGTGCGTTCCGTTCTAGAGCAGGCGGTATTGGCTTCCCCGCTCTTTACGACACGCTGGCGGTGGGATGCGGGACGGGCATTGGCCTTACTTCGATTTCGTGGCGGGAAACGAGTGCCGCCGCAAATCCAGCGTATGCGTGCCGATGACCTACTCGCCGCGGTTTTTCCTGAGGCCCTCGCCTGCCAGGAAAATCTTCCCGCCGACATTCCCATTTCCAATCACCCCCTGATCCGCGAGGTGATGAAAGACGTCCTTACCGAAGCATTGGACGTGGAGGGTCTCGAGCGTGTGCTTTGCCAAATCGTCGAAGGGAAAATCACTTGCCTGGCCGTCGATACGCCGATGCCCTCGCCGTTTGCGCACGAAATTCTGAATGCCAATCCGTATGCGTACCTCGATGATGCGCCACTCGAAGAGCGGCGCGCTCGCGCCGTCGAGATGCGGCGCATCTTGCCCGACGCCGCCCTCGGAGAAATCGGACAGCTAAATCCGGCTGCGATTGCCGAGGTGTGCGATCAGGCGTGGCCAGACGTACGGGACGCGGAAGAGTTGCATGACTTGCTACTTACCGTGATCGCCCTCCCGGCTTCCTTTGGTATGGCCGAGCCGGGGACGAACGGTTTCTGGCTTAAGCTCCACGAATCGGTACCGGCCTGGAAGACACTTTCGGGCCAACTCGTCGACTCCGGCCGAGCGGGGCAGGCGCGAGTAGGCAATCAGACGTATTGGTTCGCGGCAGAACGCGCGTCTGCGTTCGGTCAAATCTGGCCAGACGCCCAATCGGAAACATCCCAGCGTTCGGTAGAGTCGCCGGTCGTGTCAAGGGAAGACGCCATACTGGCTCTTGTGACCGGATGGATCGCCCATGTGGGTCCAGTCACAGCGGACCAACTGAGTATTCTCCTCACGCTTACTCGGTCGGAAATCGAAAAGGCCCTGGGACGCCTGGAGTCCAGCGGCGTCGTGCTTAGGGGCAAGTTCACTCATGCCGGTAGAGAAGAAACGGAATGGTGTGAGCGCCGCCTTCTCGCGCGCATTCATCGGCTGACGCTTGGAGAAATTCGCAAGCAAGTCCAGTCCGTTACTCCTGCGCAATTCATGAACTGGCTGCTTCGCTGGCAACACTTGGCACCGAGTTCACAGCTTCTCGGGGAGCGGGGCACGCTGGAAGCGATTGGTCAAATGCAGGGATTCGAAGCGCCGGCGAATTCCTGGGAGCAGCACATCCTGAAAAGGCGCGTCGCGGATTTTGACCCCAAAGTTCTCGACCAGCTCTGCCTCACGGGTGCGGTTGGATGGGGACGTCTTTCTCCGCATCCTGCGACGCTCGAAGCAGTCGCGGATGTAAAACACCGTGTGATCCCCACGAAGGTGGCTCCCATAACCTTCTTCGTGCGCGAGGAGTCCGACTGGATGATTCCAAGAAGCGGAGCGAGCGGGGAGGAAGTGGCGGGGCTCAGCCCTAACGCCACGTCGATTCTCAAATTTGTGCGGCAGCGGGGTGCATCCTTTTTCACGGATATTGTGCGGGGCGTCGGCAAGCTAAAGGCAGAAGTGGAAATGGGTCTTTGGGAGCTGGTTGCCGCGGGCCTGCTTACGGCAGACGGGTTCGATAATTTGAGGGCGCTGATAGATCCCAAGCGCCGCTCCGGCCAGGGCAGCGCGCGCGGTTCGCGTCCGCGACACAGCGCCGGACGTTGGTCACTTCTCTACGCCAACGAAAACTGCGACCGAGCGCAGGCGCTGGAAGCCATTTGCAGGATGCTGCTACGCCGCTACGGAATCGTTTTTCGCGAACTCCTAGTTCGCGAGACCATCCTGCCGAAGTGGCGAGAATTGCTAATCACCTTCCGGCGGCTGGAAGATCGCGGGGAAGTGCGGGGCGGGCGTTTTGTTAGCGGGTTTTTGGGAGAACAATTCGCACTGCCCGTGGCCGTGGAGTCTCTGCGTGCCATGAGAAATCAGCAGCGCTCGGGCGAGATGGTTGCTGTTTCTGCCGCGGATCCGCTAAATCTCGTTGGCATTGTGGTTCCTGGTGAACGTGTGCCAGCCAATTCGGGTAGAGTGGTCATGTTTCGTGACGGGATCGCCCTGCCGCCGGAAGAACAACCGAACATTGTTATTCCAATGCCTGTCGCCCGTTAATCCAGCAAGACCCTGAGAACACCTGCGCACTCAACAACGGGAATCGAAAGGGCAAGGAGCTTCCGCGCCTGAGGAAACTCTAGCCGTGATGGTACATGCGGGCAAACTCGACAACCTGGTGCGCGACGGTCGCGAGTTGGGTAAGGGCCTTGGGGTCGATACACGCGCCGGATGCATCGAAGATCGTTTCCGTGGTGTTTAACGTCGCACCCAAGGGAGTAGGCCAGCCGCGTAGGGCATGCACGATGGAACGAAGCGCCGCGAGTGTGCTTCCGCACGTTTGCCAGCCCGCCGCCGTAACAATGCAGCCGACCGCGCGGCCGTCCAAGTAGGATCGCTGGTCTTCGCGCAAGTCTTCCAGCAGGTCGAGTGCGTTTTTGACCAGTCCAGAAACGCCTCCGTGGTATCCGGGGCTGGCGACGATCAACCCGTCAGCTTCTCTCACCATTTCCACGAAGTGGCGCTGTTCCTCGCTGCGCTCATGATTTCCGGGCGTGAAATGCGGCAAGCGAGACAGCAGGGCACCATCGAAGAGGAAGGTGCGCGCCCCGGCGTCTTCCGCTGCCTTGAGGGCAATGCGAAGAGCGCGGTCCGTTGATGACGGCGTGCGTGTGGTTCCGCCGATGCCTACAATGAAAGGTTTGTAGGGAGGCTTGGAGTCAGCCATGTTTGCTGGAATGCGTTTCTACCCTCAACACCAGTCGGTGTCAAACAGCGACCCGATTCAAAGTAGACCCTGCTTCTAAAGGCCCAGCGTTTTGACGATTGGATCCGGCACATCATTCGCTCGTCCGCGGAAGGAGCCTAAGGTAGCGGGTGCACATGGCCCCGGCAGCGTCGCACAGCCCGCTTCAGGCACCCTCGAGGGCCCTCATGCCCAGGGTCTCTAACAGACGGTGGTCTTGTTCGGCGCCGGGATTCGGAGTCGTGAGTAGTTTTTCGCCCGTGAAAATGGAATTTGCACCGGCAAGAAAACACAGCGCCACCGCTTCTTGGGACAAACCACGCCGTCCTGCAGCGAGGCGGACTCGAGAGGCCGGCATCAGAATCCGTGCCGTAGCGATTGTCCGCACCATAACCAACGGATCGAGCTCCTCGGCGCTGGCGAGCGGAGTGCCGGCATTGCGGACAAGCATATTGATGGGAACGCTTTCCGGATGTGGATCGAGGTGCGACAACTGTTCAAGCAGGCTGATGCGATCCTCGTTTGACTCGCCCATGCCCAGGATTCCGCCGCAACAGACCGTAATACCCGCATTGCGGACGTGCGCGATGGTACGCAGGCGATCTTGGTAAGCCCGCGTAGTGATGATCTGGCCGTAAAATTCGGGGGACGTATCGAGATTGTGATTGTAGGCGGTGAGGCCAGCTTCCTTCAGGCGCCGCGCTTGAGACTCCGTTAGCATGCCGAGCGTGCAGCAGACTTCCAGCCTGAGCGCGGCGACACCGCTCACCATCTCGAGCACGTGGTCGAAGTCCTTACCATCGGCGACCTGGCGCCAGGCGGCACCCATGCAGAAACGTGTTGCGCCTTGGTCCTTGGCGCGGACCGCAGCCGCGAGCACATCGCGAGTGTTCATCAACGGTTCGCGCCCTACGCCCGTGTCGTAATGGGCGCTTTGCGAGCAGTATGCGCAGTCCTCTGGGCAGCCACCTGTCTTGATCGAAAGCAACCGGCACAGCTGCACCTCTTCCGGTCGGTGGAACTCGCGGTGGGCGAGCTGAGCCTGAAAAATCAGTTCTGGTAATGGGAGTTGGTAGATACTGCGGATTGTATCGCGCGACCAATCGTGGCGAATGTCCATCTTCCCCAAAAGCCTTTCGGTTTTCAAAGATATCAAAATAGGCCGCAATCGACCCGCAAAAAGTCTCCCGTCTAGGGTCGCTCCCATTGGCCTGATTCAGCCGAGCGGAATATCGCGTCGATCGTGGCCATGTTCTCGACGGAGTCTTCCAGCGGCACCGGGACTTCACCCCCCTCGCGTATGGCCTGTGAGAACAGATCGCCCTGAATCGTAAACTGGTCGCAAGCGTCAATCATTTCGGCGGTGATGCCGGCCCCCGAGGAATCGCTGGGATCGTCGTCGATCAGGATGCGGGAGGGCTGATCGCTTCCAGGGTTTAGCGGCCGTTCGATCTCCATTCGGCCTTTGGTTCCGAAAAGAACGACTCGCTGGTGATAAGCAAGCTGGGTGCTGCACGTGAGAATGCATTGACCCGACGGAAATTCGAGCATTGCCGAGGTCAAGCGGTCGGTTTTCATCTCCGGATCACGTTCGATCAAGCCCATCACGCGAGAGGGCTCCTCGCCGAAGAGGAAACGCGAGAGCGTGACGGGGTAACAGCCGATGTCGAGAAGCGCACCTCCGCCGAATTCAGGGATGTTACGCACATTTTTTGCATCGTGGTTCGAGTAGCCGAAAGAAGCTGTGATCAGGCGCAGGTTGCCGATGCGGCCCGCCCGAATGAGTTCGCGCGTGCGAATCCAGCGCGGATGCGTCCTCACCATGAAGGCTTCGCCGATCTTAACGCGGGACCGATCCCGCTCCTTGAGCAGGACGCGCACTTCGGCAGCATTGACACCAACGGGCTTCTCACAAAGGACGTGCTTGCCGGCTTGCGCCGCTTGAATGGACCAAGGAACGTGGAGGTGATTGGGCAGGGGGTTGTAGATCGCTTCAATGTCGGGGTCGGCGAGAAGCTCGGCGTACGATCCGTAGGCCTTCGGAATACCGAGCAAGCGAGCCGTTTCTTTCGCCTTCCGGCTGTCCCGCGAGGCCGTCGCAGCGATTTCGCTCCATTCGCCCTTTTGCATTGCCGGGATGACTCGGCGAACGGCGATCGATGCGACACCCAAAACTCCCCAGCGAACTTTGCGCGGCGGCACGTTCCGATCCGTATGTGGCTGGTTGGCAACTACCGCGCTGCTGCGCCCACGGGTTTGCGTGCCGATCGCGCTCCGGCAATCTGCGAAAGCCCTTCCAGCAGGTCTTCGACGAGGTCCTCCGCATTTTCGCATCCAGGTGAAAGGCGAAGCAGCGTATCGGAAAGTCCCAGCTCTGCTCGCGCCTCCGCCGGAATTGAAGCGTGGGTCATCGTCGCGGGATGGCAGATCAACGCCTTCACGCCGCCCAAGCTTTCGCCCAGGGTGAAGTACCGCCGCGAAGACGCGAATGCGACCACCTCACCCGTGCTTCCCTCTAACTCGAAGGAAACCATCCCACCGAATCCGGTCATCTGGCGGCTCGCGATGTCATGGCCGGGATGAGTGGCCAGCCCGGGGAAGTAGACCCGCCGAACCAGCGGATGATCGTGCAAGGCGTTGGCAATCGCCGTGGCGTTTTGTTCGTGTCGCTGCATTCTCAATTCGAGCGTTTTCAGACCCCGCATTGTGAGCCAACAATCAAAAGGGGATGGTACGGCACCGGTGGCGTTCTGCAGGAATTTGATCGGCTCGAAAACGGAGGCCTCTCTTGCCAGTGCGGCACCCTGAACTGTGTCCGAATGGCCCGCCAAATACTTCGTGACACTGTGAATCACAATGTCCGCTCCCAGTTCGAAGGGCTGTTGGAAGCAAGGAGTTGCAAACGTGTTATCGACCACGACCAAGGCTCCGCGCGCGTGAGCCATCTTGGCAACCGCGGCAATGTCTGTGATCAGCAGACGGGGATTCGTCGGCGATTCGATCCAAACAAAACGCGTGCGTTCTGAGAGGGCAGCATCGATGGCCTTAAGATCGCCCGTGTCGAGCTGTTTCGTCACTACGCCGACGGGCTGGTAAACGCGATGTAGGATCCGATACGTGCCGCCGTAAACGTCTTTCGGGATGATGACCTCGTCACCCGGACGGAGATAGGCCTGCAGGACGGCATTTTCGGCTCCCAGTCCCGAGGCAAACGCAGCCGCGTAGTCTACGCCTTCCAGCGCGGCTAGGACAGTTTCGAGCCTTTGGCGCGTCGGGTTATTCGTGCGAGAGTACGAGAAGCCTTTATCGTGCCCGGGAGCGTCCTGTTCATAAGTGGAGGTCTGGAATATCGGGGCGACCAGTGCGCCCGTTTCCGGCTCTGACGGCTGACCTGCGTGAATTGTCTTCGTGGCGAATTTCATCTGTGTAGCTCCCTTTAGACTCGCCTGGCCGGTGACGGGAGGTGTAAGCAAGGCCCCCTCCCGTTTTCGCAGGCTGAATGAAACGTACACGCTCGCTCCGCAGGCGGATCGAGCGCCCTAGCTCGGTACTGCAGTTTGGGAGTTGAATCTTCAATCGACCGGGTCTCGGTCAGTTGAGGATCTTATCTCTCCCCACCGGGCAGGAATTAGCACCTTGGCATTTGCACCAGGTTGCTGTGGCGTCCTAGGGCCTGTCCCCTCAACCACTCTGGATAAGCGCTGCCTGTTCAGCAGCGAGCCGATGCTAACAAACGCTACTTCTCGAGTCAATGGCTGGACAGGTGGTGGCGAGCCGTAGGTGAATGAATTCTAGGCAGGTTACATCCAGACGTGGGCTTTGTTCGGTACGCTCTCTCAGACCTGTCACCCGGGGGCTTTTGATGGCTCGTAAACATCCGAATGTGGACTTTCAGGTAGTAATTCCCTAGCGTCGAGACCGATCAAACCAGTAGACACTTCCGGGGCCTACCGTTTTAATTGAACAGAGGGCATTGGCTAGTCTGGGCAATGGGGGGAGCCACGAAATGAGATCGGCTGCGCTTGTCTTGGGGGCAAGCCTCCTTGTTTTCGCAGGTGGCGCCGCTGCGCAAGTAAACCCACCCACCGGCGGCCTCCTGGTACATTCCGAGCTTCCGGCCCTCGCCGTAGCAGTTCCGACCCCGAGCCCAGCAGCTTACCTACCCCCAGCCACGCCGGCGGCGACTCCCGCACCGGCTGCAACGGACCGGCAGCCAGTCTATGGAGTCCTTCAAGACTTCAATTTTCAAATCTACGGTGGTTTCACCTACGTGCGTTTCTACGAACTCCCCGGGATCACCGGCAACTTGGATGGGTTTAACGTTTCGGTGGTCTATTATCCGCACGCCGGGCATTTCGGATTGGATGGTGAGTTCGTGGCTGCTTTCGCTCCTCAAAACGGCGTCGGCACAACTCTGGATGCCGGCATGGGAGGAGGCCGGTTCCGGCTTTCCGGTCCCCGGGGAATCGAAGTCTGGGGACACGCCCTTGCCGGAGGGTCTCATTTTTCTCCGAAGACGCCGTATGGCGGCGAGGGTGCTTTTGCCTTTGAGGCGGGTGGTGGAGTGGACCTGACGCCGAGCCATCGGCGACTCGCCTATCGCGTTCAGGCGGACATGCTGGGCACCTACTTCTTTAGCACCTACCAATACAATCTGAAACTCTCCGTCGGGCTTGTCTATAAGTTCTGAGGAAGGAAGCCTACAGCTTGTATCCAATCTTGCGCAGGAATGCGTGCCGCTGCTGCGCGTCCTCGGTTTGTTCGACTCCCTTCGGCGAACTGCCGTCCACCACTCCCAGCACGCCGCGCCCCTGTTCGGTTTGGGCGAGGACCACTTCAACGGGGTTTGCCGTGGCGCAGTAAATCGCGCACACCTCAAAGCAGTCGCGGACGCGAGTCAGCAGATTGATCGGGTAGGCCTGGCGTACCAGCAGGACAAAGACGTGGCCGGCACCGATCTTCTGCGCATTGGAAATAGCCACACGTCGGAGTTCCTCGTCGTTTGATTCGACGCGGACGAGACAGGGTCCGGACGCCTCATTGAAGGCCACAGCGAATTTCGCCCCTGGCACGGTGTTCACGACAGTTTCGTAGAGATCTTCGGCTGTCTTGATAAAGTGCGAGTGTCCCAAAATCAGGTTTGCGCCATCCGGAATCTCCAGCCGTACACTGAGGAGCTCCATTTTTTCATCCTCCGCTCGGAAAAATTTTCCACATTTGGAATGGTGACGAGCGATTTCCAATGTCGCTTGGTGGAAGTCCATTATCAGCACCGTCCAGCTGCGGCGCAAGGGTAGGCGGATTGGCAGCCCGCGTGCTCAGAGGAGTTTCTGAATCCCGCTTGGTAGTGTGTGCGCATCGAAGCGAGTGAACATCAGATGTTGATAAAATCGGTCCAACAGGCCAAACGATTTCTTCGGGTTCTTTTCGGTTTCACACTTCTTGGCATCGGAATCGTGATGATTCTCACGCCCGGTCCTGGTTGGCTCACGATTCTACTGGCTCTCGGCATTCTGGCCGCGGAGTTCGTCTGGGCGCGGAGGCTACTCGACCGACTCAAGGAGCAAGGCGTCCGCCTCCGCGACACTGTTTTCCCTCGAGCCGATCGCGCCGCTTGATTTTTCCTGCTGTTGAACCCCGTCCAGATATGGTTTCATGCCACCTGGCAGTCGAGGAGGAGCACGTGTCAGGTAACGGAGTGGCGAAATGGTCTGGGAAGTGGGCCTTGATCACAGGGGCGAGCGCTGGAATCGGCGAGGCCATCGCGAAGCAGCTTGCAGCCGCAGGCACCCACTTGGTTGTGACGGCGCGACGCAGCGATCGGCTCTCTTTCCTAGCATCCGGCCTGGCCCAAAGACACGGGACGAGAGTCGAGGTCTTCCCAACGGACTTGGCGCAACCCGGGGCTGCGCGGGAGATTCACGCATTTACGACAGGCAAGGGGATTGAGGTGGAGCTGCTGGTGAACAACGCGGGCTTCGGTGCCTTTGGCCACATCGAGGAGATTCCCGAAGACCGCCTGCTCGAAATGGTACAAGTGAATTGCTCAGCGGTGTTGCAGTTGACACGGCTGTATGTCAACGAAATGATCGAGCGGCGACATGGCGATATCCTCATCGTGGCGTCGACTGCCGCATTTCAAGCGGTACCGTTCATTTCCGCCTACGCGGCCACGAAAGCCTTCGACTTGATCTTGGCGGAAGGAATTGCCGAGGAACTTCGTCCGTTCGGCGTGCGGGTCTGTGCACTTTGTCCGGGTCCTACCGATACCGAGTTCCAGCAGGTGGCACAACAGCCGGATCGAGCGTTTCGCTTTGCGGAACAGGCGGAGAAAGTCGCGCAAGTAGGGCTTGAGGGGTTGGCGCACGGGAAGAGCTGCGTGATCTCGGGAGCGACTAACCGTTGGATGGTAGGGGCACAGCGGCTGGCGCCTCGGAGTTTCGTAGTGAAGATGGCAGGCAAGATGATGCGATCGGAGGCGGCGCCGAGAAAGAGCTGAGGTCCGCCCATCGTCTTAAGGCCCGACTGGGCGGGTAGCCCCAGCGATGGACTTGCGCTCCCCACCCATGTATTATCCTCCCCTCCGTTGAGGAGATCTTCCGCATGACCCAAGACGTTGCTAAGCAGTCCTATCGAGCTGTTCTGTGCATGTCCTGTCGGCAACCGATTCCCGTGCCTGCTATTGTGACTACCTTGAGCGTCGTGCCGCAGGGAAACGAGGCCGGCCCACTTGAGCGCACCGAGCTAGTCTTTACTCTGCGGTGTAGAGCGTGTGGCCGTGAAAGACCCTATCGATCGTTGGAAATCATAGAGCTTGAAGGAAAGCCGCTTCCAAGGGCTTCGTACGTCCGTGGCCCTCACGGCTTACGGCACCGGTCAGACGGCCTGTCCCGGGCAGCCAACGGCTGATCCCAGCCCACCTCCAGTAGGCTCGTTCCAGATTTCGTTCGGCGAACGGCAGGAGAAGGTTCCCTACGGCAGTGCGTAGACGAGGAGTGCTTGGTCGCTACCGTGTCCTCCGCCGGCGGCCATGATGGCCACGTATTGCTTTCCGCTCTTGCCCTGGTAGGTGATCGGTACGGCCGTCGCGGTGTATTCGAGCTTCGCGGACCAGAGCTCCTTCCCGGTCTTAGAATCAAACGCGCGAAAACGATTGTCGTTCGTTGCGCCGATAAAGACCACTTGACCCGCTGTCGCAATCGGCCCCGCAAATGCCCCCGGTCGGCCGGTATGCTGTTTCGCCTCCGGCAGTTCTTCGGTGATCCCCAGCGGCACCTGCCAGACGATCTCGCCGGTATTCACATTGACTGCCGATAGGCTCTCCCACGGCGGCTTCTGGCACGGCCAGGTGCCCAACACCTTGCCGTCGGCATCTTTGGCTTGGGCACTGAAGGTTCCGTATTGACTACCCGCCCCGCTACCGCGATGGTATTCAACCTCCTTGCCGATCAATGAGGCATTGTATTTTGGATTTTTTTCCAAAAAGCCGGTCGACCCCTGGTTCTGCATGTTCACGAAGATGTATCCCATCTGCGGATCGGCTGCCGCACCGCCCCAATTCGACCCGCCCGTAGCTCCCGGAAAAATCAGTGTCAGCCTTGTGTCTGCAGGCGAGCTGTGCAAAAGCCACGGCGTGTAGGGGCCTTCGTTGTAATAGTTGCTTTTGTCCCAGAGTTCCTGACACGCCTTAGCATGCTCAGCCGTCGTGTCGTCGGCGGTGACGATGTCGTCGCGGCTGATGGTGACGCGAGCCACGGGAGGCGGTTTTGCCGGAAATGGCTGGGTGGGAGAATACTGCTCGCCGGGAACATCGCCCTTGGCCACAGGGCGCTCCTCGATGGGGAAGACGGGCTTGCCGCTGACGCGATTGAACTCAAACACATACCCAATTTTGCCCGTCTGAATGACTCCAGGAGTCTTCTTCCCATCGACGTCAAGATCCAGCAGGATCGGTTCAGGCGGCAGATCGAAGTCCCACAGCTCATGGTGAACTGTCTGGAAATACCATTTCAGCTTGCCCGTATTGGCGTCCACGGCGACAAGCGTGTTGGAAAAGAGGTTGTCGCCAGCGCGATCCCCTCCATAGTAATTGGCAGCCGGTCCGCCGACCGGCATGTAAACGATGGCTCGCTTCTCATCAACCGTCATCGTCATGGACCACACGTTCGTCCCGCCGCGGCCCTTCCAACTGTCGTCGGCCCAGGTGTTGTGTCCCACTTCGCCGGGTTGGGCAATTGTGTGGAAGACCCAGAGCTTTTTGCCCGTGACCGCATCATAGGCCCGCGAGTTGCCGGGAATACCTGCGGGGACCTCGTCCTGTGGGTGAAGATTGGTCTCCCCGGGGCCGTAGACATTGGCGCCAACCAAGATGATGTTCTTGTAGATCGTGGGGACCTCGGCGAAGGGGACGTCCATCGTGATTTCGCCACCGTTGCCGAAGGCGGAATCCGGCTTGCCTGTCATGGCATTGAGCGCAACCAGCTGGTGGCCACTGGTGAAGAACAGACGGGGAGGATTCTTCTGAGTGCCTGGCCAATAGGCGACCCCGCGCGCGGAAACGAGCCCGGTGGGGCGCTGATACACCCATACTTCCTTGCCCGTATCGGGATCGAGCGCGAGGATGCGGTTTCCCGCCGGCAGATACATCACGCCGTTTACAACGATCGGCGTGACTTGGCTGAACGAAGCGGCCGAAGGGTCGATGCCGCCCGGTCGCATCGGATAGGACCAAGCCAGAGCTAAGCTCGACACGTTTTGCGCATTGATTTGCACGAGTGGAGAAAAGCGGGTGGCTGCCAGGTCATGGCCATACATCGGCCAGTCGCCACTCGCTTGGGCCATGAGAGCTTTTCCTGGGAACGCCGCCAGTAACGCGCAGCAGACCGCGGCCTTCACAAATCGCGTTGGTTGGAAGGCTCCAGGTGTCAAGCTATTCCTCTTCCTGTCCCTGTGCTTTGGCCAGGCGCTCGATTGCTCCCATGTCCTCAAGCGTCGTGGTATCGCCTGAGATGCCGCCTTTGTCGGCCAGTTCTCGCAAAAGGCGCCGCATAATTTTGCCGCTGCGTGTTTTTGGCAGAATGTCGCAAAATCGAACGTCGGAGGGCCGGGCGATCGTGCCGATCGTCACCGAAACGTGCTCGATCAGCGCCGTGCGTAGCTGGCCCGAGTGCGACTGGCCTGAGCGCAGCGTCACAAAACAGACAATGGCCTCACCCTTGATTTCATCCGGTCGTGCGACGACAGCGGCTTCGGCGACCGCTGGGTGGCTGACCAATGCGCTTTCGATTTCCATCGAACTGAGCCTGTGCCCGGCCACCTTGATCACGTCATCCACACGGCCCAGGATCCATAGGTAGCCGTCCTGGTCGCATTGCGCGGCGTCTCCCGCGAAATAAACGCCTGGTATTTTCTGCCAGTATTCGCGGACGAACCGTTCATCGTCCCCGTAGATGGTTCGCAGCATCGAAGGCCAAGGTTTCTGAATTGTGAGGTACCCGGTTTCTCCGGGGCCGACGGGCTGGTTCTTCATATTCACAACCTTGGCGATTACGCCGGGTAGTGGCAGAGTGGCCGAGCCTGGTTTGGCCGGGGTCGCACCGGGCAGTGGAGAAATCATGATGGCACCGGTCTCCGTCTGCCACCAGGTATCAACAATTGGGCAGCGGTTTTTTCCCACTGCTTCGAAATACCATTTCCAGGCTGCCGGGTTGATCGGTTCGCCGACCGTGCCGAGCAGGCGCAGGCTGCTGAGATCGTGCTTGTCCAGCCACTCGGTGCCCCACGACATGAATGCCCGTATAGCGGTTGCCGAGCTGTAAAGGATGGTCACCTTGTATCGCTCTACAATCTCCCAGAAGCGATCGCGGCGGGGCTGGTCCGGGGCCCCTTCATACATCAGGATCGTCGCGCCGTTCGACAGTGGCCCGTAGACGATGTAGCTGTGTCCGGTAACCCAGCCAATATCGGCTGTGCACCAGTACACGTCGTCGTCTTGCAGATCAAAGATCAGACGTGCGGTCCACGTGACCTGCAGCAGATAGCCGCCCGAAGTGTGCAGTACGCCCTTCGGCTTGCCGGTCGTGCCGCTGGTGTACAGGATGTAGAGCGGGTGCTCGGAATCGAATCCCATCGCCGGGCACTCTTTGGACGCTGCCTTTTCCAGCTCGTGCCACCAGAGATCGCGCCCGGCTTGCCAGCCCACCTTTTCGGCGGTCCGTTTGACCACAATACACTTTTCGATGGTAGGGCAGTTCCGTAAAGCCGCGTCGGCTGTTTCTTTAAGGGGTACGACTTTGCCGCGGCGGAATCCGCCGTCGGCCGTGACGAGGACCCTTGATTTGGCGTCGGCGATGCGGTCAGCGAGGGCGGTGGCACTAAATCCACCGAACACGACCGAGTGAACGGCGCCGATCCGTGCGCAGGCCAGCATGGCGATGGGCAGCTCGGGAATCATAGGAAGGTAAATGGCCACGCAGTCACCCGATTTGACACCGAGCGATTCCAGCGCGTTTGCAAATCGGCACACTCGGTCGCAAAGTTCGGCGTAGGTGAATTGAAGAGTCGACCCGTCTTCCGCCTCCCAGATCAGAGCGGGCTTGTTGCCGTTTTTCTCCAGGTGCCGGTCTAGACAGTTGTGCGAGACATTCAGCTTCCCCCCGACAAACCACTTGGCATGAGGCAACTGCCACTCCAGGACCTTCGTGGGCGGTTCGAACCAATCCAGCAATTCTACGAGCTCACCCCAAAATCCTTCCGGATCGCGCTCGGCGAACTCGTACATCTTCCGGTACTCCTCAAGCGATTTCACGCGAGCCCGTGAAGTGAACTCCTTGGGCGGCGGGACTGGTTTTTCGTCCAGCACGTGTGGGTCAAACTCTCGCATGACGCCTCCTGATCGAACGCGCCCGTTCTATCCGCCGGCCGGCTCGCTGTCGCCCGTGGCGGCCGGGTTTTGGCGCCCCTACGTTAGTGAAGGGACGGCCGTTGGTCAAGAACTCGCAAATGAGCGAGGAGCATGTTTCGGGAACCTTTTCTGACCTCCTCCGGAATAGTTACTGAGAAGCAGGACGGTCCGTCCATAATAGCGATAGCTATGGAAGTGACCCAGAAGGCCGACATCTCAGACGATCGCCTGCTTCAGCGGATGCTGGCAGGAGACGAGCACGCCTTTAGCGAACTCTACCGGCGCAAACATCGGGCGATCTATCGCTTTGCCCTGCACATGAGTGGTAACCCGGCGATCGCAGAGGACATAACGCAAGAGGTTTTTATGGCGTTGATTCGGGAGCCCGGACGGTTCGACGCGACACGTGGCAGCTTGAGCGCATTTCTGTTCGGCATCGCTCGCAACCATCTGCGCAAACGTTGGGAACAGGAGCGCCGGCTGATACCGATGGCGCCCGAGGCGGATGAATTCGACGACTTTGCTCAACTGTCGGCTCACGGAAATGGGAACCTGGGCAAATCCCGATCTATTTTCGCCGACGAATTTGAGTCTCGCGATACGGTGGAGCTAGTGCGCCGGGCGATTTCAACACTGCCAGCGAGCTATCGCGAAGTCGTCGTTCTCTGCGAACTGGAAGAAATGAGCTATGAGGAAGCGGCTGGGGCACTCGGCTGTCCGGTAGGAACCATCCGGTCTCGGCTGCACCGGGCTCGCGCCATCCTGCTCGATAAGCTTCGGGAGAGTCATTCGGCAGTCACTCGATCCGTTCTAGGTAAGCGAGTCGGGAGGCAATCGCTATGAATTGCTCTCAATTCCAAGAAATTCTGCATGATCTCGATCGTCCTGGGACTGAGGGCTTTGCGGCCCGGGATGCTGCTTTCCTGCATGCGGAATCATGTGATCGCTGCACGCAGCTCTTGACGCAAAGTGAATCTCTCGACTTTGCGCTGCGCACGCTGGCAAGACGAGTCGCCCGACAGTCGGTCGCGCCACGCATCGAGCAGCTGCTGCTTGAGGAATTCCGTCAGCGAACGGCTGCGCCTGTCAGCCGAGCGGTGCGTTGGCAAATCGTGGCCCTGGGCACGGCGGCCGCGTTGCTGTTCGCGCTGGGTCTTGCGCTCCACTTCCGGACGGAGCGTCATACGTCGGGTACGGCACGGCTGACGGGTACGGGGCGGAATGAGGTCGAGAGCATTGCGAGCGATCGCCCGTCGCAGTCGAGCTTGTCAGCCCCCGAAGTGGCAGAGGAGAACCAGGAGGGCGATTTCGACTCGGCGACAGCGTTCGTTTCACTGCCCTATGCCGATGACTCGATGGTAGGTGAGGGCGGGACGATCATCCGCGTCGTGCTCTCTCGCGCAGCACTTGCATCGCTGGGGCTGCCGGTCACCGATGTCGGAGCACCCGATCGGATTCCGGCAGACATCATCGTGAGCGAAGATGGCGCTCCGCAGGCCATTCGCCTGGTTGCACAATCCGACTTTGACTAACCCGCTGGTGGAGCTTGGCTGAAACGAACGTGTTATTGGGAGGAATGTACGAAATGAAACTCAGAAACACGCTTGTGCGTACGGGGCGTTTCGTTGCGCTGGCGGTCCTGCTGAGTCTGTGCAGCACAGTCCGTGCACAGGATTCTGCAGCGCCGCCTCCCCCGCCCGGCCCGAATGTGTTCTATAGGGCGGGAAGGGGTGTTCCAGGACCGGGAGTCGGCGACGATGCCGTCGTTTTCGTCGGTATCGAGGAGGGGATCGGCGGCAAGACGGTTACAGGGGCGCCGTTTAGTGCAAGCTTTTCGAACGAGACCAAGCAGGTTTTGGCCGACGGCAACCAGATCGTGCGTAGCAGCACAGGCACTGTTGCCAGAGACAGTCAGGGACGCACGCGCCGCGATATGACGCTTCCTGGAATCGGCTTGCTGGCAGGCTCGAATCAGGCGCCGCCGCACGTGGTCATGATCAATGACCCGGTCGCCGGATCGCAGTACGTTCTCGAGGTCGACCAAAAAATTGCGCACAAGATGCAATCGCGACGCGGCGGCAAGTACGGGCCAGATGCGGCAGGTAATGCGCCAGGGTTCACCCGACGGGCGGCTGACCAGAGCCATGTCACGAGCGCATCGCTGGGCACCCGGACGATCAATGGTGTGCTTGCGGAAGGGACTGGAACGACTCGAACCATTCCCGCCGGCGCGATCGGCAACAGCAATCCCATCGTGATCACCGTCGAAAGGTGGTATTCGGCTGACCTACAAACCGTCGTGATGATGAAGCGCAGCGATCCGCGAATGGGCGAGACCACGTTCCAGCTGACCAATATCCAAAGGCAGGAGCCCGATCCTTCTGT
This sequence comes from uncultured Acidobacteriaceae bacterium, assembly GCA_964407845.1. Lineage (GTDB taxonomy): Bacteria > Acidobacteriota > Terriglobia > Acidiferrales > UBA7541 > Palsa-295. Next base: position 27,609 of record CAYOXF010000094.1, read on the forward strand.
GTTCCAAGTACCGGCCGACTACACCGTGAAGCAGGGTGGTGGCGCACGATTGTCTCGAACCATGCCTCCGTCACCGGACGGCGGACCGGTAGAACCCCTGCCGAAGAACTGAGGTCATCAACCAAGCACGACCCCTCCACCTTGCGGGTGGGCCCCGACCACGCACCACCCGCAAGGCTCCCTCTCCTTGAGCTATCGCCCCTTGTTATACTCACAGCCAGCATGACCGCCGCCCGCGAGAGTGAGCTTCAGAAAGCACTCGAGTCTGAAGGCTTTTCTGACATCTACATCTGGCAGGACGGGCCCAACGCACACTATCCCGACCACACCCACGCCGGTCTGACAGCCCACATCATCCTTGCCGGTGAGATGACGCTCACGATGGGCGGCGAATCGAAGACCTATCGGGTGGGCGACCGCTGCGACGTGCCGCAAGGTGCGGTTCACTCCGCGCGTATGGGACCGCATGGATGCCGCTATCTCGTGGGCGAAAAATAGGATCGATCAATTCCTCGTGGCACGGTCGAGTAGCTCCATCAGATGCAAGACTTCCATGCCCGAGCGACCCGTGGCAGCGCGAAGCTGCAGAATGCAGCCGGGATTCGAAGTAACGATCGCCTGCGCCTTTGTTTCACGTACGGAGTCCATCTTCAACGCCAGCAGTTCCATTGACGCCTTGGTTTGCGTGACATTGTAAACACCGGCCGATCCGCAGCATTGATCGGCCGCATTCATTTCGAAAAGCTCCACTCCAGGAACGGAGCGGATGAGTCGTCGCGGCGCTTCGCGAATTTTCTGGCCATGCGCAAGATGGCAAGAGTCTTGATAGGTGACACGAAGTGGAAGAGGACGCATAGATGCAGTCAGACCCAGCTCGGCCAGAAATTCGCCCACGTCGCGCACCTTGGCTGCTAATGCCGTCGCGCGATCGTGCGCCACGTCGTGTGAGCCTAGCAGATGCCCATACTCCTTCAAGGTTGATCCGCAGCCTGCGGCATTGGTGAGGATCGCATCAAAGTCTCGCGTTTTAAACGCGGAAAGATTGGCGCGGGCCAGTTGACGTGCCACATCGCGAACTCCCGCGTGCGCCGGGAGCGCCCCACAACAGAGCTGCTCGGCTGGAATGACCACCTCGCATCCATTCGCCTGCAGTACGCGAATCGTTGAGCGGTTCAGTTCGCTGAATGCAACTTGAGCGACACAGCCGGCAAACAGGGCTACGCGCGCCCGGCGGGCACCCTGGGCGGGGAACGTCTTTCCCATTTCGCTAAAGAAGAACTTGCGATCGATCTCGGGCAGCAGACGTTCGCGGCTTTCTAGGCCGAGCAACTTTAGGATGCTTATGCGGCGCGCGAAGGTGGCGAGTCCGGAACGCTGGTACAGCCACAGAATGCGCGCCGTCCGGGCAATGCGCCGAGGGTAGGGAAGCAGCCGCCGGTACAGGAAATCGCGGGCCAGACGCGACAGGAGAGGCCGTTGAAATTGCTGCTCGATCTGTGCCCGCGCTGCCTCGACCAGTTTGCCGTACTCAACCCCGGACGGGCACGCCGTCTCGCACGCGCGGCAATCAAGACAGCGATCGATGTGCGTCACAAATGCTTGGCCCAACTCGAGACGCCCTTCATCGACGAGCTGCATTTGGCGAATTCGCCCGCGAGGCGAATCGGCTTCGTTGTGCCACAGCCGGTAGGTTGGGCAGTGATTCAGGCAAAGCCCGCAGTGGACGCAGCGCGCATAGTCCGCGTACTCGGGTTTGTCTACGCCAGTGAATCCGGTCGTTCCAGACGCCACGCTAAACCCACGCACCGAGAGGATCGGGAGCAAAGACTCGGGTCGGATCGAACGCCTGCTTGATCTTACGCATCCATTCGAGGTCGTTGCGGGTTGTTTTTCGCAAAGATATCGCTCCCGTCCATTCCTCGGCACACCAGGCAATGGTGACGGATCGGCCGCGGGGTTGGAAAGCCTCGAACATATCGTCGATCGCTCGGCTCACGCGCGATCGCACCTCACCGTCATACGCAGTTGGCAACAAGGCAAGGTAAATCACACCGACGCCTCGGGCCATCGCCGCCCATGGCAATTTCTGCTTTGCGGCAGAGAGCGCCAGGCCGTCGAGGGCCTGAGCGATCTCGCCCGCCAACACACTCAATCTGAGGATGACGGCCCCGGGTGAGGATTCCAGAGCAATCGGACAGAATTCCCGTATACGAGCCAGCACGGCCGACGTTGTCCTCTCATCCAACAAAGCCGAGGTGCCCGCGCTGGCCAGTGCTTTTAGGTCGCGCTCGTAGCGCTCAAGCACTCTCCCGCTCCCGGCGAAGCTTACCAGAAGCGCCCAGCGGGCTTTCGACGGCGTATCCATCAGCCTCGGGCCCGATTCGACCCCTGCCGCTCGGTCGCGGAATAAAAGCTCGCACGCCTCGGGGCTCAGGATCTCCAGCGTCAGCGGCCGCAGCGGCGATTGCGCGATCTGATGACGCATTGCCGCTGCCTCTGATACCGAGTCGAAGAAGGCAATCAAGGCGCCGATCGAGACCGCCATCGGAAAGGTCCGGAAATTGACTTTTGTGATCACGCCCAGGCTTCCGAACGAGCCGATCATCAGTTTGTGCAGATCATAGCCGGAGACGTTTTTGACCACGCGTCCGCCGCTCTTCACCACTCGTCCGTCGCCGGTGACGAATTCCATTCCCAGAACGTAGTCTCTCGGGGTTCCATAGAATTGCCGCAGCGGTGAATCCACGCCCGAGGCAATCGTGCCACCCACGGTGGCGCGGTTCATAAACGGCACGGCCAAAGGCAGGAACTGCCGATGCTCGGCGAGCACGGCCGCGAGTCTGCTTAGCGGAACTCCCGTTTCAACGCTCAGTGTCAAATCGTCCGCGTCGTAGGCAACCACGCGATCAAACCGCACCATGTCGAGCGCCACGTCGAATGCAGCCGTAGGAACGTTCATGGCTCGTTTCGTGCGCGCGCCTGTAGGCAGCAGCGTGAGCCTCTCCATAGCCGCCCATCGCACGATTTCGGCGACCTCCAGATCCGAGCCAGGCCGTACGACCGCCTTCGGAGCTTTTCCGTTCACCAGATAGCCGCGCAAGTGTTCCGAATGCGTGAAGATCTGTCCGGAACCAACGATCGTGCCGAGGCTTTCAGACAGGGCAGCAGCCATGCTCATGGCGAGGGCACCGCCTGAGCCGGTTGAGGACGAACATAGATTTCGCCACACCCTTTCGAAGTCGGAAAGATCTTCCCTGGATTGAGCAAACCCGTGGGGTTGAATACGGCGCGAACGCGCTTCATCAGATCGAGATCTGCCTCGCTAAAGAGCAGTGGCATCAGGCGATCCTTTTCCATGCCCACACCGTGCTCGCCGGTGATCGAGCCGCCGGCGGCGATGCAGAACTCGATGATTTCGTCAGCAGCTGAAACCGCATCTCGAAATTGTTGTTTGTTGCGCTCATCAAAAAGGATGATGGGATGAAGGTTGCCATCGCCTGCGTGGAACACGTTTCCGATGGCGAGGTTGTATTTGCGACTGATCTCCCCGATTTGCCGCAGCGTAGCGGGAAGTTTCGTGCGCGGGATTACGCCGTCTTGCGTGTAATAGCTCGGCGAGACTCGGCCCGCTGCGCCGAACGCGTTCTTGCGACCCTTCCAGAGCAAATCACGTTCCGCGTCGTCACGAGCCAGCCGAACACTCCTGGCGTGATGCAATTGGCAGACTTCGGCCACGGCCTGCGCTTCGGCGTCGACAACCTCGCTGAGTCCATCGACGTCTATCAGCAGGACCGCTGCGGCATCGAGGGGAAAACCCGCGTGAACATATTCCTCGACGGCCCGAATCGTCCACCCGTCCATCATCTCGCACGCCGCCGGCGTGATCCCGCGCGCGGTAATCTCGGCGACGGTTTGGGTAGCATCATCCACGAGATCGTAGACGGCCAGCAAGGTCTTAACCATTTCCGGTAGGCGCGTTAGCCGCACGGTGATCTCCGTGACGAGGCCGAATGTGCCTTCGGAACCCACGAAGACGCCGGTCAGATCGTAGCCAGGCGGATCGACCGCGGCACTTCCCAAATTGACGACGTCACCGTTCGGCAGGACGACTTCGAGCGCGAGTACGTGGTTCGTGGTAACACCGTAGGCAAGCGTGTGCGGCCCTCCTGAGTTTTCGGAAACATTCCCGCCGATCGTGCACGCCTTCTGACTGGATGGGTCGGGCGCAAAGTGCAGGCCCGCGTGTCGAACCGCGAGGCTTAGGTCTAGGTTCACGACGCCAGGCTGAACTCGTGCGCGCTCGTTTTCGACATCGATTTGGAGGATGCGGTTCATGCGCGCGAATGACGTGACGATTCCGCCTTCCCGCGCCAGCGCTCCACCCGACAGCCCCGTTCCTGCCCCCCGACCAAGCAGCGGAACATGATGCCGCGCGGCCAGCCGCACGGTCTCAACGACCTCGGCTGTACTCGTGGGGAAGACGACATAATCGGGCCGCGCCACTTCCACCGAGCCATCATATTCGTACAGCAGTAGATCCTCGGTCTTGTAGAGTACACGCTCCTTCCCAAGCAGCTTTTCGAGATCGTCGAGGAGTCGCGAGCCCATGAGGGAATTGTGGCCACTATAATCGCCGCGACAGGGGAGCGTCAACGAGCCGTCGAAGCAAGGCTGGATCCATTCATGCTGGTGTATGCTACTGCTTCTTTTGAGGAGTGCGTTGAGCAAACCTAAAGCGTTGGCGACGCGTCCGCTGTTCACTCCGGCGCGTGCGATCTTGGATCAACATCTCGAAGTCGAGTATTGGACCGAACCGGAGCGCATTCCGCGCATTGAGCTGATTCGGCGCGTCGCAGACAAAGATGCTCTTGTCTGCTTGCTCACCGAAAAGGTGGACGAAGAACTGCTCTCGGCGGCCCCCGCACTCCGCATCGCCGCCACGGTTTCCGTAGGCTACGACAACATCGACCTCCCTGCGTGTACTCGCCACAAGGTGGTCGCCACAAACACGCCAGGGGTCCTCGACGAAACAACGGCCGATTTTGCTTGGACGCTGCTTGTGGGGATTGCCCGGAGGCTTGTCGAGGGCGACGCTTGGATGCGTTCAGGCACGTGGCCTGGCTGGGACCTCGACCAGCTGCTGGGCAGCGACATTTGGGGGAAGACACTGGGCATTGTGGGCCTCGGCCGCATCGGCGTGGCAGTTGCGCGGCGGGCACGAGGATTTCAAATGCGGGTGCTCTACACGAACCGCTCCCGCGTCGAGCCGGAGCTAGAAAGGGAACTGCGCGCAGAATACACCGGACTCGATACGCTTCTGGGCGAATCCGATTTCGTCACGCTGCACGTGCCGCTCACGTCCGATACGCACCACCTGATTTCGACGGCGACATTTGAAAAAATGAAACGCAGCGCCTATCTTATCAACACGGCGCGCGGCCCTGTGGTCGATGAAGCCGCCCTGGTCGCTGCGCTCGACAGGCGGTTGATTGCGGGAGCTGCTTTGGACGTCTACGAACGTGAACCGGAGGTACATCCGGGTCTCGTCGCCCGCAAGGATGTCATCCTCGCGCCCCATCTTGGCAGCGCCACCGTCGAAACTCGCACCAAGATGGCAGTGATGGCGGCGACCAACGTGGCTTCCTTTTTCGAGGGCCGCCGTCCGCCGAATGCTTTGAATGCCGATCTGCTCGGCCCGTAGCGGATGGAGGAGACCCTGCGATGGCGCTCATCACGCGCAACCACCCCAAATTAACGCTCGAAGGCGGGCGCGCTGTCCTCGCCGCAGCCGAGCGCCGCGCCCAGGAAATCCAAGTTCCCATGAACATCGCCGTTGTGGATGACGGCGGTCACCTGCTTGCATTCGGAAGGATGGACGGAGCGAAGCCCTCGTCCATTGCCATCGCCCTTGTAAAGGCCCAGGCCGCAGCGATGCGTCGCGCGTCGACCGGCCCGGCGATGTCCGGTGAGCAAGTGAACCTTCCCGTGGCGCTCGGCCTTGCCGTTGCCGCTTCCACACACCAAACCCCCATTCGCGGAGGCATCCCTCTGTTCGTCGAGGGCCAGGTTGTCGGTGCAATCGGCGTGAGCGCCGGCACCGAAGAGCAGGACTACGACGTCGCGCAAGCGGGGGCGACGGCGATCCCCAAGACGTGAAGTGAAGCAGACGGCCCAGCGCGTCTTTTACCAGACACTTCAAGCCATCGACATTGCTCGGGCGCTTGAGAGAAAACTGGCACGCCGTGGCTCTAGAATTCAAGCCGGAGAATCCACGATCGACCTGCGCGAATTTGAGACGATCGTCGCCATCGCTTTCGGCAAAGCTTCCTGTACTATGGCTGAGGCGCTCGCCCGTATCCTCGCGCCTGAGTTTGGTCTGGAAGGCATTCTGGTGGCCCCTGTGGAGCCGCCTCGTGCCCTGGCCGGATGGCAGTCCTTCGTGGGAGGTCACCCGCTTCCGAACGCGGCCAGCTTCGTCGCAGGTCGGACGATTGTGGAACGACTCCGCCGGTGCGATAAGCGGACGCTCATCTTCTTCTTGATTTCTGGGGGAGGTTCATCCCTGGTTGAGCTGCCGCTGGATCCATCGGTTACGCTCGATGATTTCAGAAAGCTACACAGAACGCTGGTCACCTGCGGCGCGCCGATCGACGAAATCAACACGATCCGCAAGCATGTCTCAGCCACGAAGGGAGGGCGTTTAGCCGCCGCCGCCCCTCGCTCGATGAAGTTGACGTTTGTCGTTAGTGACGTCCCGCCAGGGAAGGAATCTGCGATCGCTTCGGGACCAACAGTGTCTGATCCCACAACCATTCAAGACGCCGAGCGCATTTTGTCAGACTACGACCTTTTCGCGCAGCTTCCCGATTCAGTGCGCGCAGCGTTTGGACCTCACGCCATGCGCGAAACACCGAAGGAAAACGATCCGGCATTTACGCTCTCGCGGTTCGAGGTCCTACTGGGTCTGCATGAGCTCACACACGCGGCCCATCATGCGTCGGAGGCCGAGGGATACGTTTCGGTTTGCGACAACTCGACCGACGATTGGCCGGTCGAAAAGGCGGCGGATTATCTGTTAGCTCGCCTTGACAGACTCGCGAAGGCCGAAGAAGACGCCGGTCACGGCCGGCCCGTGGCGGTTCTGGCCGATGGAGAAATTAGCTGTCCGGTGACAGGGGACGGAGCCGGCGGTCGCAATTCCTCGTTTGTGCTCGCCTGTGTGCCCAAAATCGCAGGGAAAGACATCACGGTGCTCAGCGCAGGAACAGACGGAATCGACGGCAATAGCCCAGCGGCGGGAGCCGTAGCCGACGGCGAAACACTCGCTCGTGCCCGTGCCGCGGGCCTGGATGCCGGGGACTTCTTCCGCCGCAGCGATGCCTACACTTTTTTTTCCCGTCTGGATGATGCGATCCTCACGGGTCCGACCGGCAACAATCTCCGTGATCTACGGATTCTTCTCGCGCGCCCCGGCCGGCGCTAGGTTATTGCGCGGCGCGAGTTTTCAAAAGCGAAAGCGCGGCGTCTAGGTAGGGTCCTTCGCCCATGGTACGGTCCCCATTCTTGCGCATCTCTTCCAGCGGAGCGATGGCGCTGGCGTCGCCGCGCGCGCCGAGCGCGAGAATGGCCGTTATTCTCAGATCGAAATGGGGATCCTGTAGATAGGACACAAGGGTCTGAGTAATATTCTGGTTCTTCTTGTCGAGTTCTCCCAGCGCGGAGATCGCTTCTTCTCGGCCATTCAAGGGCCTGCCGGGAGAGGACCAGGTCAACAGGGTCGGGACGGCGCGTGTATCCCCAAGAGCACCGAAGCTGCCCAGCGCCGCGTCGCGAAGGATGCCGTCAGGAGAATCAGAGTTCACCGCCGCCACGAGAACATCGAACGCATTTGGCGCCTTCACCTCGGCAAGGGCACGCAGAGCGGCTGCCCGCACGCGGTACGCGGGATCGTGTGCCGTCATGTCGGTCAGTCGCGTCGCCAGGTCCGTGTCCTGTTTGAAGGAGCCAAGCGCTCGTACGGCGACTTCTCGGACCCACGGGGCCTCGTCGCTTGATCCGGCAAAGACCTGCTTTTCCGCGTCGGCCCCGTCAACTTTGCCGAGGGCTCGGAGGGCTTCGGCGCGCACGCCCCAAAAGGGGTCGTGTTGTGCCGCATCGCCAAGCGCAGCAATCGCGTCCGCATCGTTGCGCAGCGCTCCCAGCGCAAGAGCCGCGTCGGCACGATCTGGCACCGTTTCCGCATGCTTCAGCTGATAGATGAGCAGGGCAGGATCCCGTTTGAACTCGACCCTTTTCAGAATCTGGTCGCCCCGGTCGAATAACACCATGAGCGGCGCGCTGTCTGCGGGAAAATGAAAGCTCTGGCTTGCCTGGTAGATCTCGATCGGATAGATGTGAGAACCGCTCGCCGTTTGAATCTCGATTCCGACCGGGACATCGAAGATGTGTACGGAGTCTTCTACGTTCTGCGTTTGCGTGACATCCAACGTCACTTGATGCGCCGTCCCATCGTAGCTGTAGCCCACACGAAACTCCGGAGCGCCGGCGCTGTAAATCCACTGGTCGAAGAATTTGTCCACGTTGATCGCGGAGGTCTCCTCCATCGCTTTCTGTAGGTCGGCCGTGACCACATTCTGTCCACGATTGGAAACCAGATAGCGATGTAGCCCGCGAAAGAAATTCTCGTCGCCGAGCTCTTGGCGAAGCATTCGGAGCACCCAGCTGGCCTTCCCGTAGACGTTTCCGTCATACTTCGTCGAATCGTCGAAATCTCGCGTCAAAATGGGCACTGAGAACAGCCGCTTTTGTGCAAACCACCTGCTCTGATCGCGCCAGAATTCATAATCGGCTTCGTCGCGACCGTAATGCTGCTCAAGCCAGAAATGCTCGAAGTAGGTCGCAAATCCCTCGTTGAGCCAGAGGTTGGCCCAGTCCTTACACGTCACCAGGTCGCCGAACCATTGATGCGCGAGCTCGTGGGATATCACGGCATCGTCGCCCATGCGAAGCTCAGGCGCGAGGGTCGGATGCACCAAATCCCGGGTGCTCATCGTCGTGGCGCTGGTGTTCTCCATTCCGCCTACAACAAAGTCATCGACCGCGGTTTGTGCGTATTGCGCCCAGGGGTACGGCACGCCCAGTCGATTGGAGAACAGGTCGAGCATCTCCTTCGTACGCGCGAACGTGGGTTCGATTTTCGCTTCTTCACCCCGGGGCACGACGAAGCGCAAAGGCACTCCTCGCCAAGAATCCTGGCGCTCCACGAAATCTCCGGCCACGGCCGTAAGCAGATACGTCGAAAGTGGCTCGGACTGCTTCCAGTCCCACGTTTTTGTGCCGTCTGCTTCCTCCTTGACGCTCAGCAGCTGCCCATTGGAGACGGTGATCCATTTTGCAGGGACTGTTAGCAGCATCTCAGAAGCGGTGCGATCGTTCGGATAGTCATAGAGCGGGATGTAGTATCGCGTGTCTTCGGCTTCGCCCTGCGTCCAGATTTCTTGGGACTGATCGGGATAGTTCTTGTCGGGAAGGATGAAGTACAGACCCTTCTTGGGCTGGCCGTCGTAGCGAATCGTAATCTTGTGCCGCTCGCCGCGGCCTGAGGGCTTGGCGAGCGAGACAAGGAGTTGCTTGGGCTCGACAGTGAATTTCGTTTCCTGTCCGTCGACCGACACGGCTTGGATTTGCAACCCGACGGAATCGAATTTGAGATCCGAGACACCGTCACGAAGCATGACGACACTTTCAGCCACTTCACCGCGGACCTCGCGCTCGACGACGTCGAACCAAAGGTGCGTGCGTATATCCTCCAAATCGTAGTCGCGGCTCGGGGCATAGGGCTCATCGGCACGACCGTGAGACGCGCCGATAGCCGAGAGCACAGTCAGCAGGAGGGCCCCATAGCAGACCGTTCGGAATACGCAAGAGATGTGAGAGAGGCGAGTCATCCGCTCCATTATCTGACGAATCGGACGGCTTTTTGTGAGTCTGTCATTATATGGGAAATGTGCTTCTGAAAGATTCCGGTTTCAGACAGGCCGGTGTGGCACAAGAAACGACCGGTTGGCAACAATCGATGAGAAGAATTTCAGGGTCGCGCTGTTTCGAGCTAGTTCCAGCAGCCCATGTTGGAATTACTGTCCGGCCAGAGAGCGCACGCCAAAACTCCCGCAGCGATCAAGGGAATAGCGACGTAGGCAACGCGCTTCCAATTGATTCCGGGCTTGACAGCCTTCTGGGGGGGATTGTCACTCGGCTCCGCCGCGAGCGTTGCGTCGTAGGTCTCGCCCGCTGCGATCAGCTTCTCTGCACCGGTGGCGTCAGTAACTGCCAGAGTCCCTTCATACGAACTAACCCGCATCTGCGAGGCGCTCACGACACTGACTTGCCCAAAAATCGGACGGTTGTCGGCTCCACGGATCGTTCCCAGCGGAGTTTGAATTTCCAGTTGCGCCGGCGACGATGTGGAAAAACCCACGGTTCCAATATTCACCTTGGTCTGAACTCGGCTGGCATCGGGCTCGAGCGTCGCGGAGCTTGCAGAGAGCAAGTAGACCTGGCTCGATCCGATGGTGAGTCGCATAGACCCGCCTCGATCGGTCACGAGCGCGTCGCCTGGAAATACATCCGCGCCAATCGTTGCGCTGGCGTTATCAAGGCGGGCGTGGTCAGCCGTCAGAACCACGCCGAGGGGTCTTTCCGTCGCTGCTAGGGCGGGAAGACTCAGAAACGCTAGGGCCAAAACTGCTGCGATTGAGAAGCGGGCTCCAACGGGGACGATGGAACGCACAGTTCCCTCCACGATAACAAGCCCAATTTAACCGCAGGATTTTGCAGTGTCAATACATTCTAAGCAATGCCAATGGCTTCTGGGTACCGTTCCCCGGGGGTAGGAGCGGTGAGACTCTGCAGGGGACCCCCGGCTTCCTTTGTCGCAGTACAAAGTTCAGCCAGCAATGCTAAGCTACAAAAACAATCGCTCAAGCGGAGAGGTGTCTGAGCGGTCGAAAGAGCTCGCCTCGAAAGCGAGTGTAGGGGAAACTCTACCGTGGGTTCGAATCCCACCCTCTCCGCCAATACTTAAATACGTAAATTTTACCAATAAAACATTGGTTGCCAGAGCGACTGGACCTTCTTGTACAAGTTTGTTGCCCCTGATCCGCTGGTCGGCAGGAATTGATGACGTCGACAACACGGCTATCAGGAACAGCCTCGCAGTTCACAAACTCCGCTAGTCTGTTTACGCGAGATGTCATGGCAAGACCGAGCAAACAAAACGTGTGGCAGGCCATTGTTTTTCTTGCTTGTGCAGGCGTGCTTGGATTCACTTGTGGGATTTCGGCGCTTCTGAGTTTAGTGGCGGTTGGCTCACCGGGAAAATAGTAACGATGGCAGACATCGGCGCTCTGCTATCTCCTTGCGCTAGTTTTCACCATTTTCTTGCCATGAGTTGGGGCAGTTGTCGCCTTGGCGGGCATCCTGCTTTGCTTGCCTCCCTACCTTTACATCATTGTGCCTGGACCTTATCGGCGAATATTTAAAGGCGAATACTCCGTCCCGCTGCAGAGACCATTCGTCTGGAACAGTTGGGCTATCGCTGGAATTCTCACCTTAATTTTTGCCGCAGTTTTCAGCATTCGCAGACTGTCCGAGCGGTCAGGCTCCTGATTAATCGGCTGATCGGACATTTGCCGCAAACTTCCGATTTCCCCTTTACTAGGTCGTCGAGGCGGGTATGTCAAATGCGAGTGCTCATGTCACGTTCTAGGCGTGACAGCAACGATAGCAAAACGCAGCCTTGCCGCACTGATTGTGACTCTACTCTTCATTGGTGTCTCTTGCAAACCGATCTCTTCTTACTGCAACGCGCGTTATGCATTGGAGGAAATGGCCCAAATGCAGGCGAAGATCCCTCGAGCCGGAACCATTTCTGAGGAATTGTTGGAGAGAAGGGGCAATTCTTAAATTGCACCATGACAAGGCCAGGTGTATGTTATCGGTGGACCAGGGAGTCAACACGAATTCCGGATGACTCCTGAATTCGATAACCGCTGCTGACGCGAGTTTCACCACGAGCGGTGGTTGGACGGCGGCTCTCCCCAGGGGCCGAAATGCAAAATGGTTGCCCAGGCCGGTTGAGGTTTTTCTACTTTTCGCTGCAGCCGCATCTACCCGCAATCGATTCATCCCCTGCCTCACTGGGGTGTTCCTTCTCCGCGAAACAGCGCGACCCAGCTTCACTGAAGACATGCATCAGGGAGGACAAGCCGTGCTCTTAACTGACATCGAGTTCCATGAGGCGAATACCCTGAAGGAAGCCTCCGAGTGGATGGGGCAGTACGCGCCCGATGCCCGCTTGATGGCCGGCGGGACCGACGTGCTGGTGGACTTGAAGACCGGGCGATACAGCACGAGCCATGTTGTTTCTCTCAATCGAATTGCCGCTCTACGCGGTCTCACGACAACCAACGGGAGTCTGCGCATCGGAGCGCTTACCACGCCCAATCAGCTCTGGGCCTCCACCGTAATTTGGGAGCGGTTCCCGGCCATCGTGGATGCGGTTCGGGATATGGCCGTGCCCCAGATCCGCAACATGGCCACTGTCGGCGGCAACATTGCTGGGGCCGTTCCGTCGGGGGATATGCCGCCGATCTTGATCGTACTGAACGCCTCCGTGATCTTGTGGTCGCGTTCCGGAGAGCGAGAGGTACCGCTGCAAGACTTCTTCGTCGGGCCGCGACAGACGGTCCGTAGGGATGACGAAATCCTCACCGAGATACGCGTGCCTTATCCGCCACCACGATTCGGCGCGGCTTACACTCCCTTCGCGCTGCGGGAGGCCAACGGCTGCGCGGTGGCGGCCGTGGCGGCCAGCCTCCAACTGGACGAGAAAGGCATCATCCGAAATGCCCGCGTCTGCGTGGGCGCGGTCGCTCCCGTCCCCAAGCTGGCGCAAAAGGCGGGGGCGGTCCTGGTGGGCAAAGCTGCTGACAAAGCGGCGTTTCGCGAGTCGGCGGAAGCGGCCCAGGAAATATCCCAACCGATTTCGGACATCCGCAGTTCGGCTGATTACCGGCGGGAATTGATCGGCATCCTGACACGCCGAGCGCTTGATACGGCCCGACAGCGGGCTATAGGAGAGCGGCCATGATACGGACATACACGTTAACGGTGAACGGCTATGAGCGAGCAGTGGCGATCGCGGCGGGCGAGACCCTGGCGGATGTTTTGCGGGAAAAGTTGAATCTGACCGGAACCAAGAAGGGGTGCAACCTGGGCGATTGCGGCGCTTGCACGGTTTTGGTGGACGGCGAGCCGATGAATAGTTGTCTCCTGCTGGCCAGCCAAATGGAAGGCAAGCAAATCACCACCATTGAGGGCGTCGCGCACAACGGGGAATTGGCGCCCATCCAGAAGGCGTTCGTCGAGGAAGGCGCCGTGCAATGCGGTTATTGTACTCCTGGAATGATCCTGTCCTCGGTCGCACTGCTGAACAGAAATCCTCGGCCTACTGTCGAGGAGATCAAGAACGGCTTGGCCGGCAATCTATGTCGTTGCACAGGCTACGCGGGCATCATTCGGGCCGTTCAGCGCTGTGATAACTACTGCGACGGCGGCACGTGCGCCAAGAAAGAAGTTCCTACACCCGAAAATAGCCGCTTCAGTAGCGTTTCTGTTTCCATGCCGCGCGTGGACTCTGCCGACAAGGTGACGGGCCGAGCACGCTACACGGCCGATATCTCCCTGCCGAACATGGTCCACGGCAAGATTTTGGGCTCGCCCATCGCCCATGGCCGGATCAAGCGAATTGACGTATCCAAGGCGAAGGCGCTCCCCGGTGTTTTGGCGGTGATCACCGGAGCGGATGTGCCCGATACGCAGCACGGCGTCTCGCCTGCTCGCTACGACGAATATGTTTTGGCGAAAGAGAAAGTCCTGCACGAGGGGGACAATGTAGCAGCGGTCGCGGCGGTGGACGAGAGAACGGCGGAGAAGGCCCTCGGGTTGATTGAGGTGGAGTACGAAGAACTGCCCGTGGTTCTGGATGCCTTAGAAGCCATCGCTGAGGGAGCACCCCAGCTTCACCAGCGCTACAAAAGAAACATCAACACCGTGGTGGACCATTCGTTCGGCGACGTCGAGAGGGGCTTCGCTGAGTCGGACTTCGTGCGGGAAGAAACGTTTGTCGGAAACAACACGTACCAGGCGCCGCTTGAGCCACACGCCTCCATGGCCTACTGGGAATATGACGGCACATTGGTGCTCTATACGTCGACACAGGCCCCGCATTATGTGCAGTACATGCTCGCCCATGTGCTCCACATCCCGTTGGGCAAGATACGGGTCATTCGGCCAGCGGTGGGGGGAGGTTTCGGGTGCAAGGCGGCCACATCGCCGCTGGACCTTTGCTCTGCGATCTTGAGCAAGTTTACGGGACGCCCCGTGCGGATGGTCTTTACGCGGGAGCAGATGATCCACTACGGCCGCGGGCGTCACAAGCAGCACATGAAGATGAAGCTAGGACTGGATCGAAACGGCAAGATCAAGGCCTTCCAGAGCGAGATCTATCTGGACGGCGGGGCCTACACTTCCTTCGGAGTAGCCACGTCCTATTATGCTGGCAGCATGATGCCGACGCTCTATCACATCCCCAACTACAAGTACAACGGCTACCGAGTGATGACCAACAAACCCGCGTGCGGAGCCTTTCGCGGGCACGGCGTACCCCAGCCGCGCTTTGCCTTTGAATGCCTACTCAATATGATGGCGGAAGAAATCGGGATCGATCCTATTGAGATTCGGCTGCGGAACGCCATGACTCCGAACACCCGGACCGTCAACGACCTGGACATCAAGAGTTGTGAGTTCACGGCAACGCTCCAGGCAGCGCGCAAGAAGTCAGGTTGGGAAGAAAAGTACGGCAAGCTACCAAAGGGCAATGGGATCGGGATCGGCTCGGGAGGATTCGTCTCGGGAGCCGGTTATGCCATCTATCGAGGTCAAGTGCAGCTCTCGCACGAGAAAGGGCCCGAACATTTCGTGAAGAAACCGATCTTTCCCCATGCCAATGCCATCGTCAAGGTGAACGAGGACGGGATGGCGGTGATCGTGTTGATCGGAGCGGCCGAAATCGGGCAAGGCGGCGACACGGTCATGGTGCAGGTTGCCGCGGAGGCGCTAGGAATCCCGCCTTCGCGTATCCGTGTCCGCACCGAAGACAGCGACATCTCGCCCATTGATCTAGGCGCTTACTCGTCGCGTGTAACACTGATGGGCGGCAATGCCGTCAAGAACGCGGCGACGGCGGTAGTGGAAAAAATGAAGCCGTATGCTGCTGCGATACTTGGCTGCAGTGAGGGCCACGTAGCTGTGGGTGGCGCGAAAATGTTTGTGTCCGGTGATGCGACACGCAGCGTGCCTTGGGAAGAGGTCGCCCGAAAATACTTCAACGATCGAGGCCCGCTGGTTGGGACCGGTTGCTACAAACCACCCCAAGGCCTTGGCGGCGATTACAAAGGCGCCACTGTCGGCACGAGCCCTGCTTATTCGTTTGGAAGTTCTGTCTGCGAGGTAGCCGTGGACTTGGAGACCGGCAAGGTGAAAGTCGAGAAGTTCACCGACTTTCACGACTGCGGAACCCCCATCAATCCTCAAATGGTGCACGGACAGGTAGAAGGCGCGATGGTCATGGGAGCGAGCGAGGCCGTTATGGAAGAAGTGCAGTTCGATAAGACGGGCCACATCACGAATCCCAATTTGCATGGATACCTGATGATGACGATCAAGGACGCTCCCGAAGTGTTCAGCGGCATCGTGGATTCCTACGAGCCAGAAGGGCCTTTTGGGGCCAAGGAGATTGGTGAAGGTTGCACGTGCACCGTACTGGGAGCTGTGGCCCACGCCATTGCTAATGCAACCGGCGTCTGGGTTAAGGACTTGCCGATAACGCCAGAAAAAATCTTGAAGGCCATCCGCACCAAGCAATCCGTTCCGGAGGTGGTCAGCGCGCTAGGTGACGACTGAGAGAACAATCGGCGGCGCACAGGGAAACAACCTAGCCGCCCGTTTGCGCTATTGTCGCTGCCATTGAACTCGAGATGACCTCTTTCGCTCGTTTTGACACTCATATCATCCGACATTGGACGAGATTTCCTTAGTTCTGAACTTGTCCGGGAACGTTTATCAGGAGTTCGCCCTTGTCGTGAGCTAGCGAACCGTTAAACCGCACATACTCAGGGGCGGATTTCAACTGGGGTTCTAATCAGGAACTAGCAGGTTCGGGGCGGGCTGCTCGTGATAATCTCAGGAACTCCGACCACGCATTCACCCGGAGCGTCACTTTGTCGCAGCCCTCAAAGTACCGCGCTTCGTTACTATGGAAGATCAATCTTTTCATCGCTCCCCTCTCAGGTCTTGTGGGACTGCCGCTCATCGTTTTCTGGACTGGCGCACATGGTGATTCGCCGGCTCCGGAAATCCAAGCTTTTCTGGGTCTGAGTTACATCGTAACTTTGCTGGCGTACTTTCCTGGTAATAACCTAACTCTTCTGTGGCCATACACCGTGCAAGTTGATCCTGCGACTGGCCTATGGCTCTTCAGACCAATCGGGCGGGCTCCAAAGGTTCCCTGCCTGACACGTTAGGGTTGCAAGCGAATGCAATGACCCGAAGGAGGGCCCGCGTGGGCCAAAAGGTTTACTCAGGTGATGCGGCCGGGATCGTGATCAAGGGTCTGGTGCCGGAACCCGTCCGTATCCCCTACGGCAAGGAGGTCAAGGGCGTTTACTTTGACGGCTACCCCCAGATCATCAAGCAACGTGAGTCGCAGCCCGCTTACGACGTGAAGACCGAAAAGGACTCCATGGTTGCGATGCGGGACCGGGTGCGCATCGCCGTGGACGTTTATCGTCCTGACGTCGAAGGCAAGAAATTTCCGGCGATACTCGCTTGGGGGCAATGGGCGAAGGACGTACAGGAGGCAGTGCGCTGGCTCGCGGACAAACCGCAACCCTATTACGACAGTCCGTTTTGGGACGGAACGCTCGAAGCCGGAAACTTCATGTACACGGTTCCCAGAGGGTATGTCCATGTCATTCCCGACCCCAGAGGAATCGGCAATTCCGAGTGTGATAAGGAACCCATCGGCCATGCTTCAGAAGCCATGCAAGACGTCTTTGACTTTGGCGCTGTACATAAGAGGGAAGACATCTACGATTTGATCGAGTGGATCGCTGCGCAGCCCTGGTGCGATGGGAACGTGGGGATGATGGGCCCTTCGTCGTTTTCAGTGGCACAGATGGAGATCGGCGCAAATCCACCGCCGCACCTCAAAGCTCTTCACCCCGACGCCTGCCCACTTGGTACCGGCGATCACTTTCACGGTATCTTCGACACCCTCTTCTACCACGTGCAACACGGGCGACACGGCAACGACAGTGCCTGCCCCGTCCCGAATCGCCCGTACATGATTCGAAAGCCACGTCTGACGGAATCTCTCTCCAAGGACGAGCTGCAGGCCCGCCTCACGGAGGCTCTCAATCACCCGGACATCAAGTACAACAGCAAGTGGTATTCCTATCTTAAATACCCGATGAAGTCGCCGTTCACGTTCGATAGCCTGTTGAGTTCGTTTCATCCGCGACCGGGCGAAGATAAGGTGTTTCAGTCGCAGGACATCGACAAAATCAGGCTCCCCATCTATCTGGGCGCACCATGGGACTTCCGGCTCTATGCCTTTGGAGCCTTCGAAGCTTATCAACACGTCAGCACGCCCGCGCAGAACAAGAAGCTGATCGTCTATCCGCCGGGAGAGCCGGCCAGGCCCTATGCCGAGTATCACGACGAGATCATCCGGTGGTACGACTACTGGCTCAAGGGAATCGACACTGGGATTATGGACGAACCCCCGATCAAGATGTTCGTGATGGGAGTGAACAAGTGGCGATTCGAGAACGAATGGCCTCTGGCGAGAACGGAATGGAGAAAACTCTACCTCCATCCTGGTGGGCGGTTGGCGACCGAGTCGGTGGCAGGAAAGCCTGCGCCAGAAAAGTTCACACAGCCGGCGCCCTACGAGGACCCGACAGTTTACTGCCTGACGTACCAAACTGCCCCATTTACAAAGGAAACGGAAATCACGGGCCCGGTTGCGCTCTATCTCGATGCGGCGATTGACAAGGACGATACAAACTGGATGGTGGACCTCGTGATGGTGACGCAGGACGGCAAGAGGCAGTTGCTCAGCAACGGATGGCTGAAGGCAGCGCATCGGGCGCTGGATGAGAACAAATCGAAGCCTTACGACCCTATCCACCCGCGGCAAGATCCGGTTCCGGTTCCACGCGGAAAGGTGGTCAGGTATGCGATCGCGCTGCTGCCCACGGCGTGTGTCTTTGGCAAGGGAAGCTCCCTGCAGCTTGTGATTCGGAACCAGGATGACGTCCTGAGCAGGCTGGGAACCTGGGGAGTGTATATGCTGCCCTTCATGCAGACGGTGACACACGAGATTCATTTTGGCGGATCCCATCTCCTGATTCCTTACATTCCGGCGGAGCCGAATCAGAGGTTCAATGCCAAGCGGAACCGCTGAAGCGCGAAGACCGCGCTTGGGGGGTTATCGATGAGGTCTGAATCCCAGCCAGAGACAGCGCAGGAGAAACGAATGCTTCGTTACCCTTGCCGGAGTCGTGCCGGACATTGATGGTCTGGGTGCTATTGAGTAAAAGTTGCAAGCTGCGGAAGCTTGTCGAACGTTAGGTCCTTGTTGACTTCCGTCGCGTAGTCTGCCCTCCGGCGAGACCGCCGCGGACCAGAAGATCATGAGGCGTATCGCTGAGCGGGTCGACAAATTGGGCGGCATGACTCCCCAGCTCAGCAAGAAAATTGGGATGTAACGGTGCCACGGGTCCCATGCTACATTTTTCATTGCCGTGCTACATTTTTCGTCTGAATTAGCTTTCAGAGCACATCGATAAAATCGGGCGGAAATCGAAATTCCTATAAGTGCTTTGTTTCTTGTGTCCGAACAAGGTTATGCAAGGCGGTGCAAGGCTCTGCATTCAATGGTTCGAATCCCACCCTCTCCGCCAAATCAAAATAACCCATAAAACATTGTGTGTTCGATGCTGCTGTGCTGGAGCGTCACTCCAAATAAATCAGCTTGGTACGTAACACACGTCGTATATACT
>CAYOXF010000095.1:0-23406 GCA_964407845.1 uncultured Acidobacteriaceae bacterium
GGCGCAGGCAAGACGCGCGTCGTCGAAGCCACGGCCGAAGTGCTGTTCGGCGATCCGCGCGCGGTGATCAAGGTGGACTGCGCCGAGTTTCAGCACTCGCACGAGATTGCGAAGCTGATCGGCTCGCCACCGGGATACCTGGGGCATCGCGAGACGCACCCGCTGATCACGCAGGAGGCGCTTGCCCAGTATCACACCGAAAAGCTCAAGATCAGCTTCCTGCTGTTCGACGAGATCGAAAAGGCGAGCGATGCCCTCTGGCAGTTGCTGCTCGGTATTCTCGACAAAGCCACGCTCACGCTCGGCGACAACCGGCGCGTGGACCTGTCGCAGACCATGATCTTCATGACCTCCAACCTGGGAGGGGGAGACATCACCGAACTAATGACGGGCGGCATGGGATTTGCTCCCGAAGTGCGGCCTGAATCAAAGCCGCGATTGGACGAGAAAGTCGAGCGTACAGCCGCAGAAGCAGCCAAGAGGAAATTCGCACCCGAGTTCATGAACCGCATCGACAAGGTGGTCGTGTTCCATCCGCTGCGTCCACAGCAACTCGAACAGATTCTTGAAATCGAGCTCGGAATGGTGCAGCAGCGAGTTCTTGAGACCGCCAGGGGCAGGTTCCTATTCCGCGTGACCCAGCCCGCGAAGGACTTTTTGCTTCGTGAGGGGACCGATTTAAAGTATGGGGCGCGGCATTTGAAACGCGCGATCGAGCGCCACGTCGTCTATCCGCTGGCGAGCTTGCTGGCGACCAATCAAGTGGCGCTCGGAGACGTCATCTCCATTGATTACCGGGAAGGGGAACCGACGCTGACGTTCATGAAAGAAGCCGAAGGGGCACTGGTGCCGATGGACTCGCCGGCGCCAGAGCCGTTGGCGGACGCGGCGGCTGCAAGCTCTGATGGGCGCGAAATCTCGTTTCCAACCAACGTGACAGCCGCCGCGGAGATTCTGCCCGCCGTACCCGCGCAGCGGGTGTTGCCCGTGGAGAAAGCACGGCACGATAAGCGGTAGGCATACGGACGGAACTTCCTGCTGTGTCGAGAAACGAACGGCGATGGTGACCACAGTCTGCGCCCAGTGCGACAAGTCAGAAGTGCAGTGCCGTTGCGAAAGGTACTGCTGTTTTTGCCAATCGCAAGAGAATATCCGCTTGTGCCTGGATGGGTTGTACTACTGTCCCGATTGCCGAGAGGCTTGCGAAATGCGCGTGGCCGACTCTGAAGCGCGTCGTCCCACCTAGGTTTCCGACTCCATCGAACCAACAACGACGCCGCAGCCCGGCCGCTATCGCTTACATCGACACGGCGAGGGCACGGCTGTGAATCAGACTGATGAGCTGGTCCTGACTTACCGGAGCTTCCACCTTTAGGCGGTCGCCACTTGCTGAAACACGGACCTGATCGAGCGCGCCGGCCAGGTCCGGATGTTGCTGCGATTCCTGATAGCGACGATACATGAGGCCGGCTTGGAGCGCGGCGGCGAGCAAATTGGCGTCGTCGGTGGAGGCGCAGGCGGCCTGGAAGTGCACATCCAGTCCGTTGTCAGCCGTCGCGCTGAACATCATGGCATTGATCCGATTGACGATGGCGGCTGCTTGTGGGAACTGGCTGGCCTGCGGTACGAGCTGTTGCATGGCTAGATGCGCATAGCTTTGGTCCATTACGCCCCAGATGGCACCGCTGCCGTTGGCTTCGTTGATCATAGGAAATAGCTGGTCGTTCGTAAGAAGGCTTTCCGCAGAGCCCATGCGAACGTCAATCAGTTGTTCGAGAGCCTTCCGCTGGCCGAAAGCCGCAGTATTTGAGTCGATAAATGTGAACAGAATGTCTTCCGGAGCGGAACCGCTGCCGAAGGCGTACAGGTGGTAGCCGTGAAGATCCAGCATCGGCAGTTTTTGCTGCTTGAATCGCATCTCGCTCGATGAGGGGTCGAAGGAGCCCAGGGCCACCCCGACCACTTCTTCTCCAGAGGCTTTGGAGCTGTTGATCGCCGCCCAAGTAAGCTCATCGACCTGCGTATTGGGGTCCACGCCAGCGGAGGTCAAAAACTGCTCGAACTGCCGGAAGCGGCTCGGCAGGAGCTGCTCGCGCAACTGCGGGAACCACGGGTACTGCCGAGCGGTCTTCAGATCGGCATATCCGAACTCGCCGACCTGTTTGGGAAACATGCCGATGACAGAGGTGTTCAGCGAGCTGGCCAGACTGCGATCTGGTGCGGCCAAAACGGCTAGCAGTAGGGCGACAACAAGGCTCATAGCGATCGACAACGGCTGCGTTACAGTTCTCATCTCGTCCCCTCGGTAGGAAAGGCTAGTCTATCAAATGCCTTACCAGTTGGCTGGGATCGGAGTTTCCGCGATTCTTGAGAATAACGATCGGCTTTCCTCCCGAGCTTTGTCGACGAAGGCTGCGTCTGAGATCGACTCGAGATTGGTCGCGACGTTTTCCAAAGCTCCGCGAACTGCCGTCGCTGCCATGAGGCGGCCCACGCGGACATCTGACAACATAGACGGGCTGGACATCGATTCGAGTTGCCCGAGTTGCTCAAAAACGGTTGCGGCCTGGCGGGCGATTTCAAGTGGTACTTCCACCGCCTTGGTCATGGCCTGTTGCCGGGCCAAAACGCGTCGCTCGATGTCTTGCGGGGTCTGTTTTGCTAATCGATGGGCTGTGATCACGGCCTCGTACGCGGCGGCATCGCGGTCCATGGCCTCTGCGAGCGACCGGGAAGCCGCTTCAAACTGTCGCACCGCTCGACCTAAAGCGTCGGCGTGCGCCGCCAGTGATTTCTTGGCGCGGGAGAGCTGCGACACCATCTGCCCCAGGCTTGCGGCCAGCGCGCCCGCCAGGGCCGCGACCGAGCCGCCGCCCGGCGCAACCGTGGGTCTGGCAATGGCTTCGAGCACAGGCTTTGCGCTTGCCGCCAAACTCTCACGGCCTGTTTTTTCGGCCTCGAGGAGAGACTCCTCCAAACGATTTTCGAACACCAGCGCGGGTGAAAAGTTTTCGATTTTGAGAAAGTAATCTGCCGCCATCTCGATGGCGCGTCTAGGTATCAAGCCGATAATCTCGCTGCCCGCGATGCCCACACCGCGGCTTTCCGCTTCGCGTTGGACCACTTCAAAGACGCGATGGACCGGCGTGGTCTCGAAATCTGTCAAGTTCATGGAGACCTGCGCGAGATTGCGGGCTCGGAGATCGACGCCCATGGCTTTCACGCACGGCAAGCCGCCGCTTGAGGAACGAATCTTCTTCGCGATGGCCTTGGCGATGCTGATATCAGAGGAATTCAGATTGATGTTATACGCGATGAGGAATTTGCGGGCACCAACCACAGTGGCTCCGGCCGTGGGATGCAGGCGCGTGTCACCGACATCGGGGGCGCGGTCGGGATTCTGCCGCACCTCCTCCCGTAAACCTTCAAACTGGCCGCGACGAATGTTTTCCAGGTGGGTGCGGTCAGGCCTTTGAGCGGCCGCCTCGTAGAGATAGATGGGGATGCGGTACCTTTTCCAGATTTCTGCTGCAGCCTGCCTTGCCAGAGCTACGCAGTCTGCGAGTGTGACGCCTTCGATCGGGACGAACGGCACCACATCGGTCGCGCCAATGCGAGGATGCGCGCCGGTTTGCCGCGTCAAGTCGATCAATTCCGCGGCCTTGCCGACGGCACGCACCGCTGCTTCCGAGACCGCCTCGGGCTCGCCCGCGATCGTCACGACGCTGCGGTTGTGATCTCGGTCGCTTTCGTAATTGAGGACAAAGACGCCCGGAACCTCGCGCATCACGGCAACGATCGCCTCGAGCTTCGCCGTTTCGCGCCCTTCGGAGAAATTGGGAACGCATTCAACCAGCCGGCGCATCGCTCTAGCTTCGGGGGGCGATGACAACGCCGCGCTTCATGGTCATCTTGCAGAGGTTCACGCCAAAATAATACGGGATTTCGCGATAGTCGGCCACGTCGAACGCCGCCAGGTCTGCATATTTGCCGACTTCGAGCGAGCCGACGCGGCCGTGCTGGCGAAGCGAATAGGCAGGATTGATAGTTGCGGCTACTAACGCCTCGGCGGGGGTCATGCGAAGTTCGGTGCAGGCGAGCGAAAGGATCATCGGCATGCTGACCGTCGGGCTTGTGCCGGGATTGAAATCAGTTGCGAGGGCCACAATCACGCCCGCATCGATCAGCTCGCGCGCGGGAGCGTATCGAGACGCACCCAGGTGGAACGAACAACCCGGCAGCAGCGTGCAGACGACATTGGAAAGCGCGAGAGCGCGAATGTCATCTCGGCCGATCTTGTCCAGGTGGTCAGCGCTGGCAGCTTGCACTTCGACCGCGAGCCGGGCGGCCCCGGTTTTGGAGAACTGCTCGGCGTGGATTCGCGGCACCAAGCCGCACGCCCGCGCTGTCTGCAAAATTCGCCGCGCTTGAGGCACGGTAAAAGCGCCCCGGTCGCAGAAGACGTCACAAAATGCCGCCAGTCCGGCCGTCGCCACGGCCGGAATCCAGGCGCGCACCAAAAGGTCGACGAACGTCTCGGGGCGCTTGAATTCGGGCGGTACGATATGCGCGCCGAGGAATGTCTGGATGATGTCGAGCGGCTGGTCCTGGTGCAACTGCTGCAGGATCGAAAGGATCTTCAGTTCATTCTTCCAGTTGAGCCCATAACCGCTTTTGGCTTCCAGGGTTGTGGTGCCGTGCGCCGCAAACTCGCGCAAGCGTGCGCCGGCGAACTCGGAAAGAGTTTTCTCAGAGGTGCAGCGAACGGCACGGACCGTGGCGCCAATCCCGCCGCCGGCGCGAGCGATCTCCTGATATGTTTTGCCCAAGATGCGCTGTTCGTATTCTTCGGCTCGGCTGGTCGGAAAAATCAGATGGGTGTGCGAGTCAACGAACCCGGGCAGAACGACCCGGCCGCCGAGATCGAGTTTTTCGGCGCGGCGCGCCGGTCCGAGGCGCTCGACCTTGCGCCGCTCGCCCACTGCAAGGATACGGTCATTGCGAACCAGCAGAGCGCCGTCCCGCACGATGCCGAGCTCGCCAAGCCCTCGCCCACGGCGCGGTACGGGACCACGCAGGGTGAGTAATTCCGAGCAGCCGGTGATCAGCCAATCGGGCACGCCAAGGGAGGATACTAGCGCGGGAATAGAGAAATGGCTACTGCGAGCCCGTGGGGGGCGGCATGGGGATTTTCAGACCTGATTTGGCAGCGAAACGGATGGCTTCGGGGTAACCAGCATCCACGTGGCGAGCAACCCCGATGCCGGGGTCGTTTGTGAGAACACGCTCAATCCGAGGGGTCATTTCCTTGGTTCCGTCCGCCACCAGTACTTGCCCCGCGTGCAGCGAATAGCCAATTCCCACGCCGCCTCCGTTGTGGATGGACACCCAACTCGCGCCGCTCGCGGTGTTCAGCAGGGCATTGAGCAGCGGCCAGTCGGCGACAGCGTCCGATCCGTCGCGCATGCCCTCGGTTTCTCGGAAGGGAGAGGCCACGGAGCCGCAATCCAAATGATCGCGACCGATTACGATCGGCGCTTTCAATTCGCCCCGCGCCACGAGCTCATTCAGCGCAAGGCCGAATTGTGAGCGTTCGCCGGAGCCTAGCCAGCAAATTCGTGCCGGCAGCCCCTGAAATCGCACCCGCTTTTGCGCCAGCGCGATCCAGCGGCAGAGAATCTCGTCATGCGGAAACAGGTCAGTAACGAGTTTGTCCGTGCGATAAATCTCCGATGCTTCACCGGAAAGAGCAGCCCAGCGGAAAGGTCCTCGGCCCTCGCAAAACAGCGGTCGAATAAAGGCAGGCACAAAGCCCGGAAAATCGTAGGCGTTCTTGACGCCCTGCTCGTAGGCGAAGGTGCGAATGTTGTTGCCATAGTCGAAAGTGACCGCACCCAGCTTTTGGAGTGCGAGCATACCTTCGACATGCCTGGCGATCGATTCCAGCGCGCGCTGGCGATAGGTCCCGGGATCGGCCTGGCGAAGTCCCGCCGCTTCGGCGACGTCAAGACCCTGTGGGATGTATCCTCCAATGGGATCATGAGCACTGGTTTGATCCGTGAGCAGGTCGGGCGCGATGCCGCGCCTCGCCAGCTCCGGAATCACGTCGGCGCAATTGCCGACCAGTCCGACCGACGTGGCCTGACGTGTGCGCACGGCATTTTTCAAGATGCGCAACGCCTCGTCGAGATTGTTGACCATGACGTCGCAGTATCCGGTTTTGACTCGACGCTTGATCCGCTCGGGATCCACATCGATTCCGAGAAACGCCGCCCCGTTTAGGGTTGCCGCAAGGGGCTGCGCACCGCCCATCCCCCCCATTCCGCCACTGGCGATCAGCTTGCCCGAAAGATCGCCGCCGAAATGTTTCCGTCCCGCCGCAGCGAACGTTTCGTATGTGCCTTGGAGGATCCCCTGCGTGCCGATATAAATCCAGCTTCCGGCGGTCATCTGGCCGTACATCATTAGACCGGCACGATCCAGCTCGTCGAAATGCTTCCAGTCGCTCCAATGACCTACGAGATTTGAATTTGCAAGGAGAACCCGGGGGGCATAGGGGTGCGTGCGAAAGATCCCGACCGGCTTGCCCGACTGTACGAGAAGCGTTTCGTCATTTTCTAAAGCGCGAAGCGACGCGACCAGGGCATGAAAACATCTCCAGTTGCGCGCAGCCTTGCCGCGTCCACCGTAGATGACCAAATCTTCCGGTTTTTCGGCCACTTCAGGATCGAGATTGTTCATCAACATTCGCAACGCGCCCTCCTGCTGCCAGCTCTTGCAAGAGAGGTCGGTGCCGCGTGGCGCGCGAACGGGTTGATAAAGGGTCGCTGGCTCGGCTACGAGCTTAGCCATAAAAGCCTCTCGCCGGCATCTTATCCTATCGCGCAGGCCGATTCACTGCTCCGATGGACGCCGAGGAGCTGCTTGGGCTAGAGTGGCATCCATGCCGCCCGATGGCCTCTCCATTCCGCAATCGGTTGTCGACGCGCTCGATCGACGTGGCGATCTTTGTGCGCAAATGTACCGAAACGCCGCGGGATGGCAGTCGATTTCCGCCAGGGAAATGTTGCGACGCGTGGCCGGGCTCGCCAAAGCTCTCAGCGAACTCGGGATTCAGGCCGGCGACCGCGTGGGCCTGTTTGCCCCGAACTGCCCAGAGTGGCATGTCGCCGATTTGGCGATTCAAGGATTGGGCGCAGTTACCGTGCCGGTTTATTTCCACGAATCGTCGGAGCGGTCCATCTACCTTTTGAACGACTCCGGCGCACGCATCGTTTTCACGGCCGGAGAAGAGCAGGTGCGCACCGTTCAACAAATCCGTAAAGCCGTGCCCGGTCTTGAGCACGTCATCAGCGTGAACCCACCAGGCGATCTACATGGCGAGACTTTGCGTTACGAATCGCTGATTGCGAAGGCGGGCACAAGCGAAGTGGCCTTCTATCGCCAGCACGCCGCCGCGGTCGTACCGGCTCAGCTGGCCACCATTATCTACACCTCGGGGACGACGGGTGAGCCCAAGGGCGTGATGCTAAGTCACGCGAACCTTGTTTCGAATGCGTTTGGCTTCAGCGGGGAGTTCGAGATGTTATCGTCCGATCTCGCACTATCCCTGTTGCCGCTGGCCCACGTCTATGAGCGCACAATCGATTACGGCTATCTGTTCCAGGGGGTGCCGATTGCCTATGTCGAGCGGATGGAGACCGTGGCCCAAGCGCTCGTCGAAGTCAGACCCACAACCGTAGCCGCGGTGCCAAGGTTTTACGAGAAGATCTACGCCAATATCATCGAAACGGGGCATCACGAAGCTGGAATCAAGCGGAAGGTCTTTGACGCCGCCATGCGGGTTGCCTTTGAAGCTGTACCCTGGCGGGCGTACGGCAAGCCGGCGTCAATCAGCTTGCGGTTTCGATGGTGGATCGCCGATCGAATCGTCTATTCGAAAATTCGGCGCGGAGTCGGAGGCCGAATCCGGACGTTCAGTTCTGGCGGCGCGCCGCTGGCGCCGGAGCTCGCCGAATTTTTCTGGTCCGTGGGCTTACCGGTGTATCAAGGCTACGGTCTTACGGAAACTTCCCCCGTCGTTACCTGCAACTCGCCCAGGGCGAACAAGGTCGGCACCGTGGGGCGTCCGATCCGCGGCGTCGAGGTGCGGATCGCCGAAGACGGTGAAATCCTGGTGAAGGGTTCGTGCGTCATGCAGGGTTACTATCGCAAGCCTGATCAGACACGCGAAGTGTTCACGTCAGACGGATGGTTTTGTACGGGCGACATCGGCCACCTCGACCGAGACGGCTATCTCATCATCACGGACCGCAAGAAGGAGTTGTTGAAGACTGCCGGCGGGAAATTCGTCGCTCCCGCGCCGATCGAGAATATGTTGAAGACGTCTCGCTTCATCTCGAACGCAATGATCATCGGCGACAGACGTAAATTTGTTTCTGCGCTGATCGTTCCTGACTTTGCCGCGATTGAGGTTAGGGCGCGCCAAGCCGGCCGAGAATTCTCAACTCCTTCGCAAATGGTGTCTGACTCCTGGGTCCGGGACCTGCTCGCGGGCGAGATCGAACGACTGACTCAGTCGCTCGCACAATATGAGAGACCGAAGAGGTTCGCATTGCTCGATCAGGATTTCTCCTATCAGAACGGAGAGCTCACCTACACGTTGAAAATGAAGCGCCGGGTGATCGAGCAGCGCTACGCCGATGTGATCGCCCGGCTGTACGCCGACGTCGAGGAGCCGCGTCCTCAACCGATCAGCTAGCGAGGGCAGCAGCCTCAAACGGGGGCACGCACGGTACAATGGAGGCAGAGAGGATCTGTGAAAGACCAACTGGTAATTGCAGGGCGTGCGTTTCACTCACGCCTAATCGTGGGCACCGGAAAGTATCGCAGCTTTCAGGAAATGGCCCGCGCCCATGCGGCCTCCGGGGCCGAAATGGTGACCGTGGCGGTGCGTCGGGTGAATCTGACCGACCGCTCGAAGGAATCGATGCTTGATTATATCGACGGCCAGAAGCTCTTCATTCTGCCCAACACAGCCGGATGCTACTCGGCGGACGAGGCCGTCCGCACGGCCCGTCTCGCCAGAGAAGTCGGCCTTTCCGAGTGGGTGAAGCTGGAAGTCATCGGCGACGAGCAGACGCTGTTTCCCGATACCGAGCAATTGATTCAGGCGACCAAGACGCTCGTCAAGGATGGCTTTGTCGTCCTGCCATATACAAACGATGATCTGATTGTCGCGCGCAAGCTCGTGGATGCGGGAGCATCCGCCGTGATGCCTCTGGCCGCGCCGATCGGCTCCGGTTTGGGAATCCAGAACCTAGCGAACCTGCGGATTCTGCGGGAACGCATCACAGAAGTGCCCCTGATTGTCGACGCCGGCGTCGGCACGGCGTCCGATGCGGCCGTGGCCATGGAGCTGGGGGCGGACGGTGTCTTGATGAACACAGCCATCGCGGGTGCCCAGGATTCCGTCTTAATGGCTGAGGCGATGCGTGCGGCTGTTGAAGCAGGCCGCAAGGCTTTCCTGGCGGGCCGGATCGAAAAGAAACTCTACGCCACAGCGTCGAGTCCCCTGGCGGGGGTCATCCGATAAGGTTTGAGGGTGGCCGATTAGCGGAACAGGATGTGCCAAGAGATATCGACGCTTGCGTGAACCAACGCGGCTGGCACGAGGGAGCGCGTCTTCATCCAGGCAAAGCCGTAAAACAACCCTGCGATCGTTGCCATCAGCACGTATTTCCAATTGGGGTAGGGGGCGTGGTGGAGATGCGAAAGGCCGAAAATGATGGACGCAACGGCCCACCCTGCCCAGGGATTCCGGAAGGTACGCGCCAACAAATTCTGTAAGATTCCGCGAAACAAAAACTCCTCTGGCCAAGCCGTGAAAAACAGGATGCCAATCACCGCGATGGGAAGGGAAGGGCTTCGCATAAGCGAAGGGGAAAACGTCAAAAAGCCGATCTTCATCCCCAAAACCACGGCGATCGCCGCGTACACGACAAAAAGCAATCCGAAGTGTAATCCGAATCCCTGGCGCCATTCGACCGCATAGCCCACTCCTTCGAGTCGGCGGGAAAGTACAAATGCCGCGACGCCCGTGCTGAGCGCCAACACAATCGCGAGTGTGTGCGTCAACGGTGCAGGATAGGGGAAGAGTTTGTACGTCCAGTGAAATTGGACCGGGACCCAGAGCACTACGGCAGCCGCGTAGTCTTGCCATGTGCCGGGCGGCTTTCCCGCGCTACTGGCCAGTAGGAGTGTCGGAAGAATGGCATACGTGGCGCCAGCGATCGCCAACTTGACGTCGGCGGTGATCGCAAACGAATAAATCAAGATGGCACCGAGCGGCACAATCGGCGCGATCAGTGGGCCGTGCCTTTCGAGCTTTCTCCCTGCGAATTGCTGTGCGGCGGGGGAGGCAAGAACCCATTCAAAAGCAAAAAGGACCGCAACCACTCCCAGGGCCAGTGCGAATCGCCACCCTCTAAGTCCCATCCCACTCCCGACCAATCCGGCCAGGCAGGTAATGGCCGCCCAGACGACCACAGCAACAGGTACGCTCATCGTCCAGGATCTGCGGTCGGGTGGCATCCCATGCAATTTTAGCGGACCCGATGCTCCCGAGGATAAGAACTTGATTTGCCTTCTCATCTCAACGATTCTGAAAGGTTCCAAGCTATGGCTGAAACGAGCAAGCAGCGGATCGATTATCTGGATTGGCTGCGGGGCCTGGCCTGCCTCGGCATGTTCGAGGTTCATTGCTACGATGCTTGGCTCGGTGGTGCTGAGCGACAAGGCACCTTTTTTGGCTTATCTCAGTTCAGCGGAACCATCCCGGCTCCGCTTTTCATTTTTCTGTCGGGCATTTCCTGCGCGCTTGTCAGCGATCGGATGCGACATCAAGGAGCGTCGCCAAACGAAATCATGACTCGGGTTATTCGGCGAGGCGCGGAGATTTTTGGTCTAGGGCTGGTCTTTCGCGTGCAGGAGTACTTGCTCGGTCTACCGGCAGCCCCTCGAAGCGATCTTTTCCGGGTGGATGTGCTGAATCTGATCGGGCTCTCCCTTTTGTTTGTGGGCGTTTTCCTGCGGCTGTCCGTGAGTCGCCCCATACGAGTGATCCTCGCTGCCGCCATCGCCCTGGGAATCGCTTGTGCCACTCCGCCGCTCTATACGACGTGGCGCCCGCGTGGGCTGCCGTGGTTCATCGAGTCCTATGTCAACGGCGTCCATATCTACAGTGCGCCGCAGCCTTGGTTGTTTCCGATCTTCCCTTGGACTGGATTTGCCTTGGCTGGCTTGGCCGCCGGTATTTTGCTAATGAACGATAGGTCGGTGAACCACCAATCCAGAATGACAGCGATGCTCGCGGCGGTGGGCGCCGGTCTCTTTTTTCTCTCGCGGTGGTTGGATCGACGCTCGCAGCTTTACGCCGTCTACGATTACTGGCACACAAGTCCCAATTTTTTTCTGGCGCGCGTCGGAATCTGCCTCGTGGTGATCTGGATCGGCTATCTGTGGTGCCGTTGGGGGCTCGGGCAAGTTGGTTTCAGTCCACTCATCCAGCTGGGGCAGGCTTCTCTTTTGGTTTACTGGGCACACATCGAATTCGTCTATGGGCGATTTTCGATTCTGCCAAGAGCTTCGGAGGGAATGGGGATGTCCACGCTGGGATTACTCATCATCACGACTGCCATGGTGCTGCTTGCGGTCGCGAGACTATCTTGGAAAAAGCGCGGCCCCGAAATCATCGCCCGGCTGCGCGGTCCCGCGAGCTCTCCGGGTGCCGGCTAAGGCCCCTTCGGCGAATCGACGGACTGGGAAGGTGAGACAAAAGCCTCCGGCGGTTTCGCCGGAAGCTTGAAAATGTATTCGCCCGGGCGCGCTAAGCCCATTTCTTCGCGTGCAATGCGTTCGATCGCTTCCGGATCGGACTTGAGTGATTTGACATTGTCCTCGAGTCGTCGGTTTTCCGTGTCGATCTGCTCAATTTCCCGTTTGACCCGTGCGGCTTCGTTCTGCGCTCGGCGCATGGCCAGCACGCCATGGGTCCCGAAAACGTCCTGAACCAGCAACAAGACGAGTCCCGCGAGGAGAAGAATGCTCGTGTTGCGGCGCAGGAATCCGCGCATTTGCTCGAAAAATGTGACAGGTTGCTGGTTCATCGAATCATCCACGCGCGCCTCGTCAGCCAACTTTTTGAGGCAGTTGGCGTTTTCGTTTCCGTGTCCATGCGAACGCCCCGCTCGGTTCTCGATGGGCGCATCAACAGCCATGTATCATTGTCGAGAATCGATTTCAATCCGTCCGTGCGGTCTGTGTGTCTAACTTGGTGCCCCGGCCGAACTCCTCAGACAGCTTCGAGAGGACTTCTTCGCGTCGATGGAGGTTGACGCACGGGCAATCGCAGCTCCTAGACGATGCACACGAGAGAACGTAAGATCCTTGGCGATGATGCCTTGCCAACCCGAAGTGCCGAGGTGGATCACTGGGGCCTGTCGCGAACCGGTAGTGCATCTGATTGGGAATCGCTGACAGAAAGAGGTGGCCGATGACAAACAAAATCGTGGTGTTGGTCACCTGCGAGTCGCTTAAGCAAGCTCGCAAGATCGGACGGGCGCTGGTCGAAGCCGAACTCGTCGCGTGTGCCAATGTCTTGGACGCGCCGGTCGATTCGATCTATCGCTGGAAGGGTCGCGTCCGATCGGCACGGGAATTCCTGATGATCCTGAAGACGACGCGCGAGCACTTCGTCGCGACGGAGCGCGAGATACGTCGCCTCCATAGCTACGAGGTCCCCGAAATCATCGCCTTGCCGATCGACAGAGGCGCGCGCAACTACCTCAACTGGGTTTCACAATCGGTCTGAACTCATGCTTGAGTCATTCCGTGAGTTGCTGTACAAGAAGAGCACGAGGTTTGGGATGCTCCGCGGTTGGTTTCTCTGCTCGCTTCGTTGGGGAGTCCTTCTAGCAGCTGGTTTGCTTTGCGCGCGACTGAGCTTGGCCCAAACGAATAGCTCGACGCCCTCTGACACGCAGGATCAGCAAGGTTCAACGGAAAGGAAGGACGGCAAGTCCGTTGAGCCCGCCATGACCAAGCTGAAGATCCGAGTCGAGACGGATACCGACAAGCCGATCGCCAACGCGAGCGTCTATG
The DNA here is from genome assembly GCA_964407845.1 of uncultured Acidobacteriaceae bacterium. Lineage (GTDB taxonomy): Bacteria > Acidobacteriota > Terriglobia > Acidiferrales > UBA7541 > Palsa-295. Next base: position 13,162 of record CAYOXF010000095.1, read on the forward strand.
TCCGTTTTTACACGGCCGGGGGAGCATGGCATCACGACAAGCTCGCGGAAATGAATTTCAAAACGAACCAAGACGGCTCGGTGAAAGTTCCCGAAATTCCGCAAGGCAAGATTTTGATTCAAGTTATCGCAGCCGGTTGGCACACCTACGGCAAGTGGTACGATGTAGAGAAAGAGGAAGAATCCATCGAGATCAAGCTCGTTCCGCCGCCTCATTGGTACTGATGAGTTTTCAGAAGTTTTTCACTTCGCAACCTATCGATCCAAAGCCTTGGGAAGCAATCTCTGCTGCACAGAATTAGTGCAAACAGGAGTAAGCCTCGTGCTGACGGGGGTTTTCGATTCTTAGGCGAGCCTTTTCCACACGGTTTTCAACAGAAGTGTTGAAAACTGTCACGCGACATTCACAATTCCAAGACGCGAACGCTGGTGCCAGTTCTTCTAAACTGCGAAAGGGAAGTCGGACCGTTGTGCAGTTTTCTGTGCCGGTCGTGATACGATTTTTTTCTTTGTTTCTGATGTAATGGGATCGAAATGAAGCAGGTCATTCTAAACGCCGATGATTTTGGCTTGACGCGCGGAGTCAACGAAGGCATCATCCGTGCACATCGCGAGGGGATTCTCACGAGCGCGACGCTCATGGCCAACGGACCGGCCTTTGACGACGCGGTCGAACGCGCCAAAGCCAATCCACGGCTGGGCATCGGTTGCCATCTGGTGTTGTCCGGCGGCATGGCTGTCGCGCCCTGCGAAAAGATTCCCTCGCTGGCCGGTCCAAACGGAGCTTTGCCGGAGTCGCTTGCGGCATTGGTTGTCCGAGTCACATCGGGGAGCCTGCGCACGGGCGATATCGAGACAGAACTTCGCGCTCAAATTGAAAAAATTCGGGCCGCCGGCATCGAGCCGAGCCACGTCGACACGCACAAGCATACCCATACTCATCCGCGCGTCATGGGTGTGGTCGCGCGAGTGGCACGGGCTTGTGGAATTTCCCGGATACGCAATCCCGTCGAGGATCTCCGCGATTCCTGGAAAATGACCCGTTCCGATGGTTTTGGGAGATTTCTAGATCTGGCTGCGGCATGCGCCGTCCGCTCCGTAGGATTCCAATTCAGGGCCCTATCGCGAAGATACGGACTGCTTTCACCGGACCATTTCCTGGGTCTGGCGGCGACAGGTCGGCTCAACCGAATCGCCCTCGCCCGATTGATGGAAGCCGTTCACGAAGGTTCGACGGAAATCATGTTGCACCCGGGCATCTGGGACCCTGAGCTGGAAAAGGTCGGCTCGCGCCTACAGCACCAGCGACAAACCGAGATGGAAGCCCTGTTAGCGCCGGAAGTTGAGCGGGTGGCGAGGGAGCGCGGCATCCGGCTGATCACCTACCGAGAGCTAAACTAGTTACCAGCCTGCTCCTTGGGTCGCGTACTGTATAGACCACTTTTGGCTTTTTGTCCTACGATCGACTGCACCGTCCAGCAAGAAGCCATTTCCTAAGTGAGGGGGAAGAATGAACAGCCTACAGAAGTCGGCGTTTGCAACGATATGTCTTTTCGTCATGGTTCGACTCGCCAGCGCGCAAATGGGAATGGGCATGCGCCCGACGCCCATGCCGGGTGGCCTATTTAGCCCGGTGATTGGTGCCGGCGCCGGGTATGAAATCACCTCGGCCGAAGGCCGCAAGATGAATGTCGAGTTCGCCATCGTCGGAAAAGAAACCGTGAACGGAAGGGACGCCTACTGGATGGAGTGGACGACCAACGCGATGAGCGGCGACATGATCATGAAAGTCTTGGCTGTCCCGGGTGATACGATCGTGATGACGCGCACGATTATGCAAATGCCCGGACGTCCGCCCATGGAGATGCCACAGCAGATGGCTAGCCGCGCCAATAGTTCCGGCATCCCCTCTGACATCCACGCAATCGCCGACAACGTAGGCAGCGAATCCGTTACCGTCCCGGCCGGAACATTCACGTGTGAGCACTACCGAATGAAGGACGGCTCGGGCGACACGTGGGTCACCACGAAGGTTTCGCCCTTCGGAGTCGTCAAGCACCAGGGAAAAGATTCGACGATGGTATTGACGAAGGTGATCACCGATGCCAAGGACAAAATCGTCGGCACGCCCGTGCCGTTCAACCCAATGCAGATGATGCAGCCGCCGCCGCAGCCATAGAAAGCCCTATTCGAGGTCGGGCGGCGTCACCTGCGCGATCCAGGAGTCGTAGTCGCCCGTATATCCCGCGCGCTCTTGTATCTCGCGAATGCGCCGTTCGACCGCGTCCACCTCGCTTGGCGACAGGGCCGGCAGTGTTCGAACTTTTTCCAAAACAGCCTGTGCCTCACTGACTCCTCGTGCTTGTTCCTGTGAAGGCGGCGTGGAGGTGCCGTCTGGGCAGCGGTTCAAATAGTTTTCCACCAAGTGTTTCGTTACTTTCTGGCTGTGAATCAACGACACTCGAATGTTTCCCTGCCCAGTGACCACATTGCCCACACCAAACACGCGTTCGCTTCCTGCATAACGCGGCAAGTCTTCTTCCGTGAAGGTATAGTATTCGCCTTTCGTGGCCACGCCCGGCAAAATCTCTGGAACAGATCCGATCGATGAAATGACCAGGGGCGCTCGAATTTCCTGGTCGGTTCCCGGAATGGGTTGCGCGTTACGTCCTTCGATCTTTGTTTCCGCCACCCGCAGCCCTACGAGCCGGCCATTTTCGACGAGGAGCCCAGTCGTGAGCCTGCGGTCTTGAAATCGAAAGAGGTATTTCTCTCGTGCCAGGCGCAGCATTTTTTGCCTGACCTGTTCGGTCTTCAACATTTGTTCCGGAGTTGCCTGATCCGGTGGCTGCGCGAGCGGCATGTCCTGTTCCCGCCGGCGATATATGAGCAGACAGCCCTTGATGCCCAGAACCTGTGGGTCGATCCCATGCGCCTTGCAGACGGCTGGAATGCCTTTCTCCAGCTCGTGCAGAGTCGTTTCGACGCCACGGGCCTTGAGCGCGCGCTCGTAGTTCTCCAGCTGCAGGACTTTGACGACGTCGATCGAGGCCAACCCGCCGCCCACCACCAGGGTTTCATCCGGCGTCTCGTATCTGGGCCCTGCATAACTTTTCTCGTTCTTGTGGTTGTACCAGTAGATGAAAGGATTCTGGTACACGAGGCCCTTGTCCACGAACTTCTCGGCTCCCGGTATGCCCAAATCCCTGTCGCGCCAGGCTCCGTTTGCAAGAATAACGGCCGAAAATCCCCACTTCTTCAAGAGATCATCGAAATTGATGTCCCGGCCGATTTTCGTTGACGGCACGAAGCGCACCCCAGCCTTTCGGAGGCGCGCGTCAATGCGCGCATACTCCTGTTTTCGCTGCTCGACGTGCCATCGCGGCAAGCCGTCTTCGATTTTTCCATAGGGCCGCTTGTTCTGCTCGAAGACAGCGACGTGGATTCCATAATCCGCCAGTATTTCCGCTGCCACCGAGCCGGAAATGGCCCCTCCCACAATGGCGACGAAATATTGTCCGTTGCCTGACATGGTCTTCCGGATCCTAGATCTAGCAGTTGCGAGAAGCGAGATTGTACACTGGCCGGCTCGGTTTCCAGTTGAGATCGGCCGCTTTTCTGTCTGCTAGATTGGTCGAGTGGAGGCAATTTGATATAGTTCCCTCGCCGAGGAAAATCGAGGGGAATCGAGGGTCCCTGGCGCCATCGCCGAAGGAGGCAGCGGCTATGCACGTAGGTTACGGATCGGGTTTCCAACACCTGGGAGGCTACTCCGACAGGCAGTTCATGCGCGAAGAGTTGGGCCATTGTGAGATGGCGGAGACCTGGGGCTTTGATTCTGTCTGGGCTACCGAGCACCACTTCGACAACTACTCCATGAGCCCCGACGTGTGCCAGTTGCTTTCCTATCTGGCGGGCAAGACGAAACGCATCAAGCTCGGATCGATGGTAGTCGTCGTGCCGTGGCACGATCCGATGCGGCTGGCGGAGCAAATTTCACTGCTCGATCATGTGTCGGGAGGCCGCTACATCCTAGGCGTGGGACGCGGCCTTGCCCGTAGGGAATTCGAAGGGCTGCGCATCGATCAGAATGAAGGCCGCCAGCGCTTCGATGAATATACGAAGCTGGTCCTGGACGCTTTGGAAACCGGAGTCATGGAGGGAGGAGGGACGGTCAAGCAACCACGTCGTGAGATTCGCCCGCGACCCTTCAAATCCTTCGCCGGAAGAAAATTCGCTGCGGCTGCCTCGAAGGACTCCGTTCCCGTGGTCGCCAAGCTCGGATTGGGCCTCCTTGTGATTCTGCAAAAGCCCTGGGACCAGGTTGCCGCCGATCTCGATACCTATCACAAGCTATGGAACGAATTTCATCCCCAAGCGGTGCCTCCGAAGCCTTTCTGTTCGGGTTTCTGTTTCGTGGACGAGAGCGCGGCCCGCGCCGAGCAGTTGGCACGCACCTATCTGGCAGCGAATTATCGCGCCGCCCTACTCCACTATGAAATGTTCGGAAAGCACTTCGAGATGACCAAGGGCTACGAGCGTTATGCGGACATGAGCAAGCACCTAAATTCTATCGGTGAGGACAAGGCAGTAGAGGACTACATTGCCCTCATGCCTTGGGGTACCCCGCAGCAGGTGCTCGAAAAGTTTGAAAAGATGAAAGTGCTCACCGACATGCAGGGGATTATGCCCAACTTCTTTTTCGGCGGAATGCCGTACGAAGAGGCGCAGCGCAATGTGAAATGCTTCGTAAAGCACTGCTTGCCGGAGCTGAAAAGCTGGCCGTCGGCTACGCTTGACGAGCCGGAGGAATTGGCGCTGGCCGAAGCGTAGGGAGCGTTAACGTAGCTGGGCTGCGGGAACCGCAAGAGCTATTCCCGTTGCAGTTTGAAGTACATCACCGCCAGTGGCGGCAACCGCAGCTGGATTGAGTAAGGCCGGTCATTCCAAGGAATCGGTTGAGCGTTGACGCCGCCGTCATTACCCACGTCGCTGCCTCCGTAATATCTGGAATCCGTGTTCAAAATCTCACGATAGTACCCCGGCCGCGGCACGCCGACGCGATAGGCGAGCCGCGTTACCGGCGTGAAATTGCAGACTGCAACAATGAAATTCTCTGGGTCCTTTGCGCGCCTGAGGAAGGTAAGAACGCTCGCAGCTTGGTCGTTGGGATCCAGCCATTCAAACCCAGCCCACTCGAAATCGACCTCGTGCAGCGCTCGCTCCCGCACGTGCAACCGATTCAAGTCGCTGGTCAATCGCTGAATTCCTCGATGTGGCGGGGAACTCTCGAGCCCCCACTCCACCGTGCCTTCCTCCCAGAATTCGCCGCGCTGCGCCAGCTCGCTGCCCATAAAGAGCAGTTTCTTACCCGGATGGGCGTGCAGGTATCCGAGGAAGAGCCGTACGTTTGCAAATTTCTGCCAATCGTTGCCGGGCATCTTTTCGAGCAAGGCTCTCTTGCCGTGTACAACTTCGTCGTGCGAGATCGGCAGAATGAAGTTTTCATGGAAGGCGTACAGCATCGAAAAGGTCAGCTCGTTGTGGTGGTATTGGCGATGAACCGGATCGAGCGTCATATATCGGAGTGTGTCGTTCATCCACCCCATATTCCACTTCAGATCGAAACCGAGGCCTCCAATGTAGGTCGGGCGCGAAACCGCCGGCCACGAGGTCGACTCCTCCGCGATCATCAGGGCGCCGGGACGCCGCGTGTGCAGGACTTCGCTCAGCCGCCGAAGAAACGCAATCGCTTCGAGATTCTCGCGCCCGCCGTGGATATTCGGAATCCACTCTCCTTCCCGCCGAGAATAGTCCAGGTAGAGCATCGAGGCCACTGCGTCCACACGCAGCCCGTCCACGTGGTACTTTTCGATCCAAAAAAGTGCGTTCGAGAGCAAAAAGTTTTGCACTTCGTTGCGACCGTAGTTGAACACCAACGTGCCCCAATCCGGATGCGCCCCGCGCCGAGGGTCCTCATGCTCGTAGAGGTGCGTACCGTCGAAAAACGACAAGCCGTGCCCATCCCGCGGAAAATGCGCGGGTGTCCAGTCCAAAATCACAGCGATTCCTTCCTGGTGACACCGGTCGACGAAGTACATGAAATCGGTGGGCGTTCCGTACCGGCTGGTGACAGCGTAATAGCCGACCGTTTGGTAGCCCCACGAAGCATCGAGCGGGTGCTCCATGATGGGCATCAATTCGATGTGCGTATAGCCCAATTCCTTCACGTACGGAATCAATTGATTGGCTAATTCGCGATACGTCAGCCAGCGGCCATCCGGGGTTCGCCGCCAGGAACCTACGTGGACCTCGTAAATGGACATGGGCGCGTGCAGCCAGTCTCGCGTCTCTCGGCCGGCAATCCAGGCGGAGTCGTTCCATTGGTAGCCGTCGATGTTGCAAACGACGGATGCACTTTTCGGCCGTAGCTCTGCCGCAAATCCGTACGGGTCGGACTTTACTCCGAGATGTTCTTCTCCCACGCGCGACAGGATTTCGAATTTGTACAGCGAGCCTTCGTCCAGTCCCGGCAGGAAAATCTCCCAGACTCCGGTCAACCCGCGGCTGCGCATCGGATGCGTGCGCCCATCCCACCGATTGAAGTCGCCCACCACGCTCACGCGTCTCGCGTTCGGCGCCCAGACGCCGAAAAGGACGCCGCGCGCCCCCGCAATTTCTCGCACGTGGGCACCCAGCTTTTCATAGTTCTCGTAATGCGTTCCTTCCCCGATCAGGTACAGGTCGTACTCGTTTAGCGCAGGGGGGAATGCGTAGGGATCGTAGGTTTCAAAGCGGCTCCCATCCGCAAAATGAAATCGCAGGCGATATGCCGCTGGCTCGATGGCGTGCCAGGCCTCAACGCCGGAGCCGCCAAGCGGAACTATCGCCTCAAACGCTCCGTCCGGATGGATTCGCTCGGCGCCATACGCCTGCCCGCTCGCACTCCAGACCACCTCCAGTCCGCTCGCGCCGGGACGAAAGGCTCGGATTGCCAGCAACGGATGGCCGTCCCGCTCCATCCAATGCGGTCCGAGAATGTGAAATGGGTCGGAGTGCTTGCCGCTAACTATCTCTTCGACTTCGCTGATGCCCTTCGCCTCCGTCGAAGTCTGCTCGGCTCTGTGCATGATGGCCTCAGATTCCTCAATCCATCTTACTCAACTCGAATCCCCTTGCAAAATCATGGGCTGCGAGCCGATCTTTTTCCGTCGGATTCAGGTTGCCCCTCACTCGTTTTCAGAGCTACTATCCTTCGCGCTCTTATTTCTGACAAGTGAGCTGAAAGGTGACAAAACGAATTTTGATCCGAAGATTGTTCCTCCTAGGCTGCCTGGCGGGCTCACTGTTCGCCTGTTCAGCTCCAAGCGCTAGCGCACAAGAGCATTGGGTAGCCACGTGGGCGGCGTCGCCACAATCTCCTCGGTTGGTGTTTCCGCGGTTTGCAACTCCCCCACCATCGGCGGCTCAGTCGAATCCACCTCCGCCCCCGGTGTTTCCTCTCCCGCCAACCATCAGTAACCAGACCGTGCGTATGATCGTGCGCACCAGCATCGGCGGACGCCGCTTGCGCGTACAGCTCTCGAACAGGTTCGGGACCAGTGCGCTTCTGGTGGGCACCGCGCACGTGGCACGGCGCGACAAGGAATCGGCCATTGTCGAGGGCTCTGACCGACCTTTGACATTCAGTGGAAAGACTTCGTTCACGATCCCGCCTGGTGCCGAAGCGCTCAGCGACGCTGTAGATTTCGAAGTCCCTCGACTGGGCGATCTGATCATCAGCCTTTTCATCCCCGGCGAAGCCGGCACGCCAACCGTCCACCTCACGGCTCTGCATACCGCCTACCTTTCACAGACGGGCGACTGGACGGGCGCGCCTTCGATCGCCGATCCGAAGACCGTGCAACTGTGGTACTGGATTTCTGCGGTCGATGTTGAGGCGCCAGCGAAAGCTGGCCTCATCGTCGCCTTCGGTGATTCGATCACCGACGGTGCGACGTCCACACCTGATACCGACCGCAGTTGGCCCAGCCAGTTGGCCGAGCGCCTGGCGGCGAACAAAGCGACGGCCAACCTCGCGATCGTAAACCAAGGCATTTCCGGCAACCGCCTGCTGAATGACGGCGCAGGTGTCTCGGCCTTGGCCAGATTTGATCGCGATGTGCTCAGCCAGCCCGGCGTGAAATGGCTGGTCGTGCTCGAGGGCATCAACGACATCGGGCTGGGCGGCCGTCCCGACGCACAGCCGCCCGATGTGGTTACCGCGGACGACTTGATCGCGGCGTACAAGCAGATCATCGAGCGAGCTCGCATGCACGGAATCAAAGTTATCGGTGCCACGCTAACACCCTATCTCGGTGCGGCCTATGCCACCGATCAAGGAGAATCGATACGCGAGGCCGTTAACCAGTGGATTCGCACGAGCCGTGCCTTCGACGCCGTCATCGACTTTGACGCCGCCGTCCAAGACCCTGCCAATCCAAAGCAGATCCGTGCCGCGTATAACACTCGCGACCATCTGCATCCGAACGATGCGGGCTACCAAGCCATGGCCGCGGCCGTGGATCTCTCTCTCTTTTCGGGGAAGAGCAAGCCGTGACCGCCTCATGCGCGTTGCGCAAACGGATCGTACCGCAACGATCACTTGACAGGCCGATTGCGGTCCCTAAGATGGTTGGCTCGGCACCTCGGAGTTGAAATCGTAGTTAGGCCCAGTTGCCCCGACAGCCGCCGGAAAGGTCGAGAACAAACTGAGGATGCAAGATTGGGCCCATTGGGCGATCGAAACGGCCAAGCGTCGTGGCGCTTCTTACGCCGATGTTCGCGTGATGGACATTCGCCACCGCGACATCTCCGTCAAGAATGGCGAAGTCGGGACGCTCGCCGAATCCGAGTCGCTGGGCATTGGCATCCGGGTGATCGCGAACGGGGCGTGGGGATTTGCCTCGACCGACCGGTTGACGCGCGAGGGCGTACAGGCCTGCGCATCCGAGGCGGTTGCGATCGCGAAAGCCTCAGGGCTCGCCAAGCGTGAGAATGTTTCTCTCGCGCCCGAAGAAGCCTATGTCGACACCTGGCAGAACCCCTTCCTCAAAGATCCATTCCGGATTCCGGTCGAACGCCAGATCGATCTATTGCTCGCCGCCGACAGGGAAATGCGCCGTGTCAAAGGAATTACGCTCGCCGAAGGGTCGATGTCGTTCCGCTCCATCGAACAACTTTTCGCCTCGAGCACTGGCTCCCTGATTCATCAAATCAAGATGCAATCCGGGGCTGGCATTGTGGCAATGAGCTTCGCTGGAGGCGAAATTCAGAAGCGCTCCTACCCCAACAGTTTCGGCGGCCAACACATGCTGAAGGGTTACGAGCTCATCGAATCGCTCGACCTGGTAGAGAACGCGCCGCGCGTCGCCGAAGAATGCGTCGCGCTGCATTCCGCCGCCCAATGCCCCGAGGGACACAAAACGATCATCCTTGGTGCCTCGCAGTTAGGCCTGCAGATCCACGAATCGATCGGCCATCCCATCGAACTCGATCGCGTCCTTGGGATGGAGGCCAACTTTGCAGGGATGAGCTTTCTTACCATCGACAAGTTGCGGAAGCTGAAGTACGGGTCCGATATCCTCAACGTCGTGGCCGACGCACGCCTCAATCATGGTGCCGGCCTCGGCACATTCGCTTATGACGACGAGGGCGTCCCAGCGCAGTGCACGCCCATCATTACCAACGGCCTTTTCACTGGCTATTTGTCGAGCCGCGAAACCGCTGCGGCAATCGGCGAAAAGCGTTCGGGTGGAACGGTGCGTTGCGAGAGCTGGAACCGCCTACCGATGATTCGCATGACCAACATCAGCATCAACCCCGGCAGTTGGAACTACGATGACCTGATCGCCGACACCGACGACGCGATTTTGATGGAAACGAACCGCTCCTGGTCGATTGACGACAAGCGATATCACTTCCAGTTTTCGACCGAAATTGGCTGGGAAATCAAAGGCGGCAAGATCGGCCGCATGATCAAGAATCCAAGCTATAGCGGCATCACTACAGAGTTCTGGAACAGTTGCGACGCCATCTGCTCACGCGAGCATTGGACGCTTTGGGGCACACCCAACTGCGGCAAGGGTCAGCCGCAGCAGACGATGGGCACCGGCCATGGCGCGTCTCCCGCGCGCTTTCGTGATGTCCGTGTCGGCGTCGCTTTCTCCAAATGAAAAGGATGACTGCTACCGCCCGTCCGTAAATG
>CAYOXF010000096.1:0-21976 GCA_964407845.1 uncultured Acidobacteriaceae bacterium
GTGCACACGTGAAAGAGCAACTGGAATCGCTGGTCGGAATGATGGTGGATCGCGGGATCCTGCTGGAAGAAGCGCTCACCGAATTCGAGAAAAAGTTCATTAAACGCGTGCTGGAGCACGCCAAGGGAAATCAATGCCGCGCCGCCAAGATTTTAGGGATTCACCGCAACACGCTGAGCCGCAAGATCTCCCAATATCATCTGGACTCCTCTAGCCGCCGCTGACCACCCCCTGACCCTGCAAGCAAAAAGGGGCCCGACTCGACTCCGATTCGCTTCGGAGGTCCGACCTGCCTTCGCTCTACTCAGATTTTGCGGCGGGCTTATGCGTAGGAGCGTGTTTGGGAGCGCCCGCGGGAGGAGGAATGGTCGTGGGATCGACTTTCACCTGATCCCAGTGCAAGAGGAAAGGCGACGGATCGTAACTCACCAAGGCACCTGAGAATCGGATCGGGTCGTCCTTTTGGAACCGTACGACGTCGGGTTGCGGAACAATCGCAGTGTTTCCTGGACCTGTCCCAGCGCCGGAAGGTGGCGGTGCCGTCCAGACCTTCACACTCATGTTTGCGGTCGTGGCCGCCTGCATCTGGTCGGCATTGTCACTGGTGAAAACCATGAAATTGATGGCGCTGTCCGCCTTTTGCATGTCAATGATCTTGCCGACCACTTCAGGAAACTCGGCGCCGCAAATGGCCAGCCAGGTCATTTTGGCTTTGTCGCCTCCGCCGGACAGGTCATTGATCACCGTAATGATCGTGCTGGACTGGCTGATCTTGACCAGATCGTCATGGCTTGGAATCGTGTAGGTAGCGGGCCGGTCGGGTGAATTCGCCGCCAGTTGCAGCAGTTCGTTTAGTTGCGCGTCGACCTGACTGTCGCAGCCAGGCTGTTCATACTGCAGGATCCGGGAACGCAGGTAATCCTTGATCTTGGCATCATCGGGAACTTTCAGAGCGATGGCCCGGGCAAGCGCCCAAAAACCGTCCAGTGCCTGGGGAGGAGTCGAGCTCAGATGCGCGAGCCCGAGGCGGTAGCTCGACACCGCATCCTTGGGATTGATGGCCAAAGCGCCCTTGAAGGCTTCGATCGCCGCTGGATAGTCCTTGAACTGCATGTCGGCCGCGCCAGCCGCTGCTTGCAGATAGGCGATGCCTGCCTTCACCTGATCGTCCGTGACGGTGGTGTTCGGTACTTTCCGTAGGTCCGGAAACAGCTTCACGCCCAAAAGAGCGGCGTCGCGCTGCTTGACGAGCTGGTCGTGAGCATCTGCGGCCTTCGGATCAAAGGCGAGGGAAAAAAGCTGGACGCGCGCCTGAATGGCCTGCACTCGGACAGGAAGATCAGCCTTGTCACCGAGGGCGATCAGCTTATCTGCGTATTCGATGGCCTTCCCGTAATTCTTCAGCTGGTAATACGCGGTGTAATAAAACTGATCGATGTACTGCATCAGCGTTGAATTCGGGTATTGGGCGACAAAGGCATCGAGCAGCTTAATCCTGGCTTGGGGATCTTTTTCTGCCGCAGCGGCTTGTTCGGCGTTGTACTCAGGGAGGGTATAACTGGGCTGCTGGCTCTGTTGCTCGCCGAGCGGCGCTTTGGCTACCGAGGCAGTTGCAAGCAAGGACAGGAGGCAAACACCCAATGCGAACTTGTTCATGAGATGATTTCCTATGATCACTTCCTGCCTCCTGGGCTAACCCTGGACTCCTGGCCGAACTCGGGACCACCACAGCAGGACGACGGCGCAAAAGAAAGAAATCCACGGGATTATAGGGAAAGCCCCGAACCTGCGCAAGCCAAAACCTGCTTCAATCCAGCAAGATGCCGCGTTCATGACACCTCCGGCCTCCATGCTAAGATGACAGGTTCAGGCGACAGGTCGCCTCGCGGGGTCAATCGCCGTGTCGGGAAAGGAACTGGCAGGAAAGGTTTCCCTCGTCACCGGAGCCAGCCGCGGAATCGGGCTTGCTCTGGCACGAACGCTCGGACGTATGGGCTCGAAACTTGCGCTCTGTGCCCGCGACGCCGCGAGACTCTCGGGGGCAGCGGCCGAGTTGGAACGCTCTGGCTTCCCGGTTTTGGCCGTGCCGGCGGATCTGACTCACCCCGACGAGATCACTCTGCTCGTCAAGAAAACGGAAGCATCGCTCGGTTCGATCGACATTCTCATCAACAACGCAGGCATCGGATACTTCGCACCCGTGCAGGATACCAGCGAAGCGAATTGGGACGCCGTATTAGACACCAATTTGAAAGCCGTTTTCTTACTGTGCAGGCTCGTTGTGCCAGGCATGATGGCCCGCCGCACCGGCCACATCGTGAACATTGCGTCGCTTGCCGGGAAGAGCGCGTTTGCCGGCGGTGCGACATACTGCGCTTCAAAATGGGGGCTGCTCGGGTTCACGCAGTCGATGGCTGAGGACCTTCGGCCGTTCGGGATCCGCGTGAGCGCGGTGTGTCCCGGCACAGTTCGGACCGAGTTTTCCCCTCATTCCGGCAAGGCTGCGGAGAAGATGCTGCAGCCCGACGATGTAGCCCACGCCGTCGAAATGATTCTCAGCGAGGCACCACAAAGCTTTATCAGCGAAGTCGTTCTCCGGCCCACACAGAAACCCTAGCGCGTCTTCGGAATCTTCTCGAGGGTGTTGAGCATCGAACTGCTCATAGAAGACAGGAGCAAATCATGATCGAAATTCGTCGGTCGGAAGAACGCGGGCGCAACAAGCTTTCTTGGCTGGATTCACGTTTCACCTTTTCCTTCGACCAATACTATGATCCAGAGCATGTGCAGTTTCGGTCGTTGCGCGTGATCAACGAGGACATCGTCGCGCCTGGTGGTGGCTTTCCGACGCATCCGCATCGGGACATGGAAATTCTCACGTGGATTCTCGCAGGCGCGCTCGAGCACCGCGACACAACCGGAGGGAGCGGTGTCATCCGTCCTGGCGAGTTGCAGCACATGACGGCGGGTCGCGGCGTCATGCACAGCGAATTTAACCCCTCGTCGAAGGATCCCGCGCATCTGCTACAGATCTGGATTTTGCCAGAGCGCAAGGGGCTGGATCCGTCATACGAGCAGCTGGCGTTTTCTGACGCCGATCTGCGCGGCAAGTTTAATCTCGTGGCCGGGTCCCAGGCTCCGGTCACGATTCATCAAGATGCGAACCTGTTGATTGCGCGTCTCGACACAGGTGCCCAGGCCAGGCATACGCTCGGATCTGGCCGCCACGCATGGGTGCACGTGGCCCGCGGTCGAGTGCAGCTAAACGAGACTGCGCTGAATGCCGGTGACGGCGCGTCCATCTCCGACGAAGCTGAAATTCGCGTGGAATCTACCAAGCCTTCCGAGGTTTTACTGTTCGATCTGGCTTGATCTCCCTCTCCCCGTTCGTTTTGTGGTAGCGTGCACGGGGTTGGGGGCCCTGGCGAAAGCTCTTCCATCGAAAGGAGAACCTCTGTGGCGAACTCGTCAGCGGGTGCGGTGCCGTTGTTGGGACGGATTTTAGTCAGCGTGGTCTTCATTCTGGGGGGTGTCGGTAAGATTACGGGCTTCTCGATGGAAGAGGGAATGGTGGCGGCGAAGCACCTGCCGATGCCTGCCGTCGCGCTGGGCATCGCCCTTCTGATTGAGCTGGTAGGCGGCCTCGCGATTCTTCTCGGGCTGTTTACGCGATTTACAGCTTGGATTCTGTTCCTGTACCTGATCCCCACGACGCTGCTGTTCCATAACTTTTGGGCTCTCGAAGGAATGGATCGGATCGACAATATGGTCCACTTTGAGAAGAATCTAGCGATCATGGGCGGCCTGCTGTTTCTGGCGACGTGGGGTGCTGGTAAATTCTCGTTGGACTCCTCTCGCGCTTCCCAAGCGGCGTGAGCATCCGACCTTTCGAGGCGTTCGAGTTGAAGCGCTCGACGGTGCGCTGGCATCTCATTCGAGATCAACTGCTGTCTCATTTCAAGGAGGAATGATGTCGGACCACCAGAAGCCGGCTCCCGCGACCGTGCCCATTCACGAACTGATTGCCCACCGATGGAGTCCACGTGCCTTTAGTTCGCGCACAGTGGAGCCGGAGAAACTGCGCACCGTCTTTGAGGCGGCGCGTTGGGCAGCATCGTCTTACAATGCGCAGCCTTGGCATTTCATCGTCGGAATGAAGGACCAGCCCGAGAATTACAAGAAGGTTCTCCACTGCTTCGTCGAATTCAATCAAGCTTGGGCCAAAAATGCGCCAGTCGTGGCGCTGAGCGTGGCCGGGCTGAAGATGCCCCATGATGGCTCGGTCAACCGGCATGCCTTCCACGATGTGGGCCAGGCCGCCGCGAATCTTGCGCTGCAAGCCACGGCGCTGGGCTTTCAAGTCCATCAGATGGCTGGGATCCTTCCCGACAAGGCGCGCGAGATATTCAGCATACCGGCAGACTACGAGGCGGTCGCAGGTTTCGCGATGGGCTATCCGGGTGATCCGATCACGCTGCCCGAGGGACGGCTGCGCGATACCGAGACCGGGCCACGCCAACGGAAACCGGTTTCGTCGTTTGTGTTCACGGGCAAGTGGGGCGAGCCGTCGCCGCTCACGGCCAAGGGATGAGGCATTTTTACGCCTCGAGAAATTTCATGAGCTCTCTTGTGACGTCGTCCGGCTTTTCTTCTGCAAGAAAATGCCCGGAAGGAATCGCTCGGCCGGTGACGTCGGTACCGCGCTCCTTCCACGTGCCGAGAACATCGTAGTAGCGCTCGATCGGACCGCGCTCGCCCCACAGTGCCAGTAGGGGACATGTGATTTTCTCGGCGAGATCGGCAGCATCGTGATCGAGGTCGATCGACGCTCCCGCGCGATAGTCCTCGCAGCTGGCGTGAATCGCAGCTGGCTCGCGAAATGTTCGCAGATACTCCGCATAAACATCCTCGGAGATCGCATCAGGTACCAGCGGGCCGAGCAACCGCCTGAGATAAAACTCGACGCTATGACCAATCAAAGTCTCTGGGAACGGCTCCGGCTGAATCAGAAAGAACCAGTGATAATAAGCCGTCGCAACTTCCTGGGTCACCGAGTGATAGAGCGTATAGGTCGGGATAATGTCGAGCACGGCAAGCTTCGTGACCCGATCCCGGTGATCGCGGGCCATACGGTGGGCCACGCGCCCCCCACGATCGTGACCGACGACCGCGAATTTTTGAAAGCCAAGCCGTTGCATCAGCTCGACCTGATCCTGTGCCATCGTGCGTTTTGAATACGTGGAGTGATCTCCGCCGCCGACAGGCTTACTGCTGTCACCGTAGCCTCTGAGATCGGCAACGACAAGTGTGAAGTTCCGTGCCAGTTGCTGTGCGACCTTCCGCCACATCAGGTGATTTTGCGGATAGCCGTGCAATAGCAGGACAGGCGATCCGCTGCCACCGGTGACATAATGAATCGCTGCCCCTGAGCTTTCCCATGTGCCCGATTTGAATTCAGGGAAAAACGGTGCCGTCAGAGAAATGGTCGCTTGCGGAACGGCTGAGTCACCTGCCGCGGCTGCAAGCTTGTTCCTCGAGGCGGCTCCGAGCCCGAAAGCCACGGCGGTTTTAAGCATTTCACGACGAGTGCGCACGGGCATCGATCACCTCCCGAAGACCCGCACACTATACTCGAACCGAGCAACTCGGACGCTTTTTCCGCCCCGAGGCACAAACCGCCTTGCACGCCCCACCGCCGGTTGATACTCTCCCGTCCGATTTGTGACGATCCTGTGGGGAGGGTGGCTTCGATGAAGGCGAAAACGCTCCAGATTTCGCTTGTGCTGGCGCTGCTGATTCCGGTTGCGTTGGCCCTAGCGGCGGGAAACAAGAAGGACGCGACGGAACTGGATCGTCTGAAAACGGAAGTCGCGCAGCTTCAAAAGCAGGTTCAGAATTCACAAGACTACATCGCCATCTCCAATCTGCAGACGGCGTACGGCTATTACGTCGACAAGTGTTTGTGGGACCAGGTCGCGGACCTTTTCGCCAAGGACGGCACGCTCGAGATTGGTTTACGCGGCGTGTGGATTGGTCAGGACCGGGTCCGCGCCTATTTGCACACTCTTCCCGATTTCAAATATGGAACCCTTTTCAATCATATGCAGTTGCAGCCGAAGATCGACATCTCACCCGACGGCATGACCGCCCGAGCTCGCTGGCGCGCCTTTGAGCAGTTCGGCATGCTTCACCGAAGCGCACAGTGGGCCGAGGGGACATACGAGAACGAATATGTGAAGGACGACGGCGTTTGGAAGATCAAGAAGCTGCACTACTACATGACCTATTACGTCGACTACTACAAGGGTTGGGATCAGGGGGGAAATCCGGCTCCGGGACCCATTCCCAATTTTCCGCCGGACCGGCCTACGACCGATGCCTACAAGCTGTATCCCGATGTCTACGTGCCGCCATTTCACTATGTAAATCCTGTGACCGGGAAATGACCGCAATTTTGAATGGGAGATTCTCGCCTTATGAAGAGAGGAGGCATCACGGAAATGAGGATTCAAACACTCGAACTGTTGTTTGTGATGTTGCTGATGTTTCCAGCGGGCCTTGCGTTCGCAGCGGGGGATGACGAAGCGGACAAATCCGCAAGCTCGAAAGACCTGGCCGCGGAAGTAGGAGCGCTCAAAGCGCAGGTGGCGGCGCTCGCAAAGCAGGTCCAGAATTCGCAGGACTACATCGCCATCTCCAACTTACAGACTGCCTATGGTTATTACGTGGACAAATGCAAGTGGGACGAGGCCGCCGATCTGTTTGCCAAGGACAGCACGCTCGAAATCGGACTGCGCGGCGTTTACGTCGGACAAGATCGGGTGCGGGCATATCTGCACAAGCTACCAAATCTCACGTACGGCACCTTGTTCAACCACATGCAGCTGCAACCGAAGATCGACGTTGCCCCCGATGGCCTGACGGCAAAGGGACGTTGGCGCGCCATCATGCAGGTCGGCGTCCTGAACCGTTCGGCGCAGTGGGGGGAGGCAACCTACGAAAATGAATACGTGAAAGAGGACGGCATTTGGAAGATCCAGAAGCTCCACGCCTACTTCACGTACTACTCGGATTACTACAAGGGTTGGGACAAAGGCGGCGATCCTCCGCCGGGGCCGATCCCAGGGCTTCCTCCCGACGAGCCTCCAACGGAGACCTATAAGCTCTATCCAGATGTCTATGTGCCGCCCTACCACTATAAGAATCCGGTCACGGGGAAGTGAGCGAGCGGCCCTGCCTGAACCGCCGACGTTGTTCAAAAGCGGAGGGTGGCTTTGAGAGCAGTTGGATTGAGAAGGAGGGTCAGGGCGTTCGAGGCGCCAACGATGAAAATGTGTGCGTGGAGTAGGGCGTCGAGCGCACAGCCTTCTCCGTTATCGACAGCGATGGCCAAGCCACCCGCTTCGGCCACCGCCCTCAGGAGGAACCGATCATTGTTGCCGTTGCCGAGTGCAACGACGCTTTTCAGATCGAATCGCTTTACGAAGGCTCGCTTTTCGAGGTCCTGTCTTTTGCTCTGCAGCACGTAGGGGACGGCAATGCCCCTCAATTGTTGACGGGCGGTTCCGTAGGTATCGCCGGTGACGATTCGAAGATCAACTAGCGTCCTCAAACGCCGCAGAAGGGGCTTTGCGCCCGGCGTCAGTTTTCCTTGATACGACAAGGTGCCGGTGTAATCGCTTACGACGGTGCGAATGACCCGTCGGCCAAAACCGGGAATGTCCACTGTAATACCGGGGGCTTTCACGTGGGTGCCTCGTAGAGCGAGGGGAGCTTATCCTAGTGACGCCCGCCGGGCACTATTGATTTGAGCAAGCAGTCGAATTAAGGTGAGAAGCGAATCTCCGGGAGCCAATCATGGTGATGCGGCAAGTGGTTCTAGCCAGCGTTTTCCTGCTGTGGATCGCTTCGATCACCGTCGCTGGACCGGCCGTGGATGAGACCGAGCTTCCACCCACCTATCTGCCGAGCGGCCAACAGATGTACAAGCAGTTTTGCGCTGCTTGCCACGGTGCCGATGCCAAAGGGCACGGCCCGCTCGCCGTCGTCTTAAAGACACCGCCCTCCGACTTGACCACACTGGCAAAGCGTCACCAGGGCAAGTTCCCCTACCAGTATGTTTCGAGCGTTCTCGAATTTGGTCCAGGTTTCCCAGCTCACGGCTCGTCAGAGATGCCCACCTGGGGCCCTATCTTTCGATACTACGACCAACGGAACGAAAGAGTCGTGAAACAACGCATCAAGAACCTCTCGGACTATCTGGCCTCCCTGCAAGTGAGCGAATGAATGGCTCTGCCGCCCGGGCCCTTCGCCCGGCTTGGCGCGGGAATTTTTCTCAGGTAATCCTCACGGGGTCGTCTGCGGCAGCCAAGTAGCGTTCGGTGGCTTGCGCGCCGAGGCGGCGGTTGGTACCCTCGCGTTCGTTTGTGGGGGAGCCAACGATGAGACAAAGGATGGCGGGACTACTTTGGTTGGGTGCCGTGCTGTTGGCCACAATCGCAGCGCGGGCACAGACGGCGTCGACGACGCCGAATCGAGGGACTCTTTCGGGCACGGTGACGGCCGATCAGGGACCGGTCGTGGGGTTCCGTGTAACCGTACACAACCTGACCTACCGACTCTGGTACACCGTTTTTACGGTCGAAGGACACTACCGAGTGCCGCAAGCGCTTCCGGGATCGTACGACGTGACGGTCCTGGAAAGGGGCTACACATCGGCCCCGCTACGCATTGATCTCACGGCGGGAGAAAACAAGACCGTCGATATCGCCATCAAGAAAACGGACGGGCGAGCGGGAGCGGCACAAGGCGCGTCCACGGAGGCTTTCGGAGCAGCGGCGGGTGCGCCCGGTGCTGCGTCGAACACGGTGTGGGTGAACAGCATGGACGAGCTCTATCCGGTCGGCCCGGGTCGCGATCTACTGAAGGCGAACTGCACCGGTTGCCATGGCTCGGAGTTCGGCACGATGCACCGCACCAGGGAAGGATACCGCGTTGGAATCGCCCGCATGATGGAGACGGGGCCGACCGACAATCCGTTCGACACGAATCTGGGGCACACCTACTTGACGGGTGCCGAAAAAGATCAGATCGCCGAATATCTCGCGACGCATTTCGGTCCGGGAACACCGGATAAGCGGCTGAGGGTCGATCCGCCGATTCTCGACGAGGATGCACTGGCCAATGCGATCTACGTTTCCTACGACATTCCGGACAATTTCCCGCGGCCCGCCTTTCGGGGGCCTGTGATTGGAGCGAACGAAATCGACGGGGTGACGGCCCAAGATCCCTGGGTTTCGTCACCAGGTGGACGATCTGTACCACAACTGTTGCACGATCCATTCCTCGTGCCCGACGGGGTCTGGTATGCGAACCCGGTGGCAAACGCTATGGTGCACCTCGATCCCACTGAGCTGGATCCCAACAAGCGATACAAGCTGTACCCGCTGAAGGGTTCAGACACCTACGTTTTCATGCACGGCATCACCGCCGACAGCAAAGGGCGCGTCTACTGGGCAGAGATTACAGGCGGCCAACTGGGCGAACTCGATCCGGCGACCGGCACGCAGATTCGTCACTACACACCACGGCGAGGCGGCATGCTGCAGGTGGTGACGGACAAGGACGACAACATTTGGTTTGCGATGGTGAAGGGGCCGGGTGGAGTCGGCGAGCTGGACGCAAAGACTCGCGTGGTTCATCAATGGCAGACGCCCACGCCGGACAATTTGCTGTACGGGCTCGCTGCGAGTTCAGTCGACGGAACGATTTGGGGCGCGGGGTACGATAAGGGGCTGGTGACCGTGTTTAATCCGAAGACCCAAGAATACAAGGAGTATTACGCGCCGTCGTCTTGGGGGCAGATCCGGCGGATCGGAGTGGACTCGAAAGGAATCGTATGGTTCTCTGAGTACACCACGGGAATCGTCGGGCGGCTTGATCCCGCGACGGGTGGCATAAAGGAGTACAAGATGCCGACTCAAGGTGCAAATCCCTATGAAGTCTGGCCCGACAAGTCGGACAAGATATGGATTTCCGATCAGCCACAGAATTCGCTTGTGCGATTTGATCCGGATACGCAGAAATTCACCTACTATCCCGAGCCGCAGTTGAATTGGAGCTTGCCGAAAGTGGAGGTGGAGAAAAACAATACCATCTGGTTTGGCGCGCGATTCCTGCCATATATCACAGCCAACCACTTCTACCCGAATGGCTATACGGCAGACGCACCGCCCGAGCCTTAGAGCCGGTTTCCGTCTAGCGTCGCCGGGTCTGACCGCGGTCGAGAGTCCGCTTTCGCCCAAGGCACGGCCCCAGGAGAAGGCCGTAAGCGGTCGGATGCTTGACAACCTGCAACCCGCTGACTAGCATAGATTTCCGGCCTGATGGGACGTCGCCCGGAGGGTGTTGTGATTAAGCTAGATATCGTCAATGCCATCGTACAAAAGACCAACATTACGCGCACCAAGGCTGAGCAGGCGGTTGAGACCGTGTTCGAGGCGATGAAGAATGCGCTCGGCAATGGACGCCGCATCGAACTGCGCCGCTTCGGCGTGTTCAACGTCAAACCACGCAAAACGGGGATCGGACGTAACCCCCGAACGGGCCAGCAGGTAAACATCCCGCCGGGCAAGGCGGTCCGCTTCAAGCCCGGCAAAGAACTTCAGGCGCTTCCGGCTCCCGCCGCCAAGCCGTGACGTTTCGCGCCTATGGCGCGAAGGCATTCTCTCAGATCGGCGCATCCAACGCGTGATGACGACCCAAACGAGTGTGCGTAGATGAACGGCGGAAATGGCCAAGGTCGGCTGCCAGTCGAAATCCTGGAAAGAAATTTCCCCGCGCTGCTGGACATCCCAGAGCCTAGGCCGCAAAGGCGAACGCTTTGGCCCGCACTGATCCTGTTTCTGCTCACCGTGGTTTCCACGCTTGCCGTGGGCTCTGAGTTCGCGCAGTCCTATGCGGAGAATCGGGAGCCCTTTTCGGGCGACCAGAACCCCGTGACCATGATGGCGTTGCCATTCGAGCATCCAGATCTGCTCGTTCTGGGGATTCCGTTTTCCTTTACGCTGATGGCAATCCTGCTGGCGCATGAACTCGGGCACTATTTTGCAGGGAGGGCGTACGGGATCGATGTGAGCTATCCGTATTTCATTCCGGCTCCGAATTTTTTTGGGACCTTTGGCGCGTTCATACGAATCCGCTCGCCGATCACGACGCGCCGCGCATTGTTTGATGTGGGTTTGGCCGGTCCCGTCGTAGGATTTTTGGTCGCCCTTCCGGCGATGGCGTACGGGGTGGCCACCTCGAAGATCGCGCCGGGAGCAGAGGATCGTGCCGCACTTGTCTTCGGCCATCCCCTGCTGGTGCGACTGTTCGCTGACGTGTTTCATCCCAACATCGATGTGAGTTGGGTGCTGCTGAATCCCGTGGCGCGGGCGGCATGGGTCGGGCTGTTCGTTACGGCGCTGAATCTACTGCCCGCTTGGCAGCTCGATGGCGGACACATCATGTTCAGCCTGGTGAGCGAGTGGCACAGAAAAATCTCGATCGCCGTGTCGGTTGCGCTGCTTGTCATGGGCTGGCTGACCACCGAAGGGAGCTCGAATCCATTTTCCCTGTGGTACGCGTGGGGGACCATCTTGCTACTTCTGACGCTCCGATTTCGACATCCCCCGCTCTATGACCGTTGGCAGCCTCTGGATGGCGCGCGGCGAGCTTGGGCCGTGGTCGCGCTCATCATTTTCCTCTCATGCTTCACCCCTTGGCCGATCAAGTAGGCGGATGCCGTTCGAACCGTCCCTTAGAACAAACTGGCGGGATCGACGTCCACGATAACGGCGGGCGCAGGAATCTCTTTCGCCCTACAGAAATCGACTGCGGCAGCCAGAGCCCGTCCCAGTGCTGCGCGGTGGGGTGATTTCAGCACGAACTGAAATCGATATTCGCAGCGCAGGCGGGCCAGCGGCGCCGCGGCAGGGCCGAGAACCTTGACGCCCTGTTTTTCAAATGGTTCCAAGCACAACGAGAGAGAGCGTGACCAGCGAATCGCGTTTTCGATCTTGCGGTCGCGCACCAGCACATTTGCGAGCGCCGTGAAGGGTGGATAGCGCAGAAGGCGGCGAAATTCCGCCTCTTTTTCGTAAAAGGAGACGTAGTCTTGTCGCGCCGCACATTGGATGGCGTAGTGCTCAGGATAATAAGTCTCGATCAGAACTTCACCGGGTAGTTCGCCGCGGCCAGCGCGGCCCGCCACCTGGGTGAGCAACTGAAAGGTCCGTTCAGCGGCACGAAAATCTGGACGACCAAGCGCGAGGTCGGCCGCGACTACGCCGACGAGGGTTACGCGGCTAAAGTCATGACCCTTGGCTACCATTTGGGTGCCGACCAGGACATCGACTTGACCTTTTGCAAACGCCCCGAGAACCTGCTGATATTCGCGCTTGGTGCGGACGGTGTCGCGGTCCAGGCGAGCGACGCGGGCGTGTGGAAAAATCCGACGCAAGTATTCGTCAACGCGCTCGGCGCCGTCGCCCACAAAGTACATATATTCGGCGTGGCATTTCGGGCATTGCTTGGGCGGGTGGGTGGAAAAGCCGCAGTAGTGACATTCCATCCGCTGACGGCTTTTGTGATAGGTCAGAGCGATGCTGCAATTCCTACATTCGACGACGGCACCACAACTCCGGCAAAGCAATGACCAAGAGTAGCCGCGGCGGTTAATCAGCACCATCGCCTGCGTGCGCTCCTTTAGGCGTACAGCAATTGCGGCGCGAAGCGTTTCTGAAATGGGCGAGGCGCGATGCTCACGGCGAAACTCTTCGCGTAGATCGATGATGCGGACGTCCGCAAGCTGTCGATTTTCCACCCGGGAGGTGAGCGTGAGCAGTGCGTATTTGCCAGCGCGCGTGTTGTGAAACGTTTCCAGCGAAGGCGTGGCCGATCCGAGGAGCGCGACGGCGCCTTCCAGGTGGGCGCGATACACGGCGCTGTCGCGGCCGTTGTAGCGGGGCGCTTCCTCCTGCTTGTAAGCCGATTCTTGCTCTTCGTCGACGATGATCAGACCGAGATTTTCGAGCGGGGCGAAGACGGCAGAGCGAGTGCCGACCACAACGGAGGCTTCTCGGCGTCGTACGCGCCACCACTCACGCGCGCGTTCGATCTCAGGCATGCCGCTGTGCAGGATCGCCACACGATCGCCAAAACGCGCGCGCACGAGACGGCCAACCCAGAGCGTAAGGGCGATTTCTGGGACAAGGACGATTGCTGTTCTTCCTCGCGACAGAACCGCTTCGATCGCCCCCAGATACACTTCCGTCTTGCCGCTGCCCGTCACGCCGTGAAGGAGTGCGGTTAGAAATTTACCGGCGACGACCCAGCGCCAGAGCTCTTCGAGCGCGCTCTTTTGCTCTTTATTCAATACGTTTCGAGGAGGGACAAAATCCGTGTCCCAAGGATCTTCGCCCACGACCGAGAGGGGCTCTTGCCAGCTTTCCAGCACGCCTGCCCTTTCGAGGCGCTCGATAGGGGCGCGAGATACACGGGCCTTTTCGACGAGCACGCGGAGCGGCACCGGTCCCCGTTCGGTAAGGAGGACTTCGCGAATTCTTTGCTCCGCGTCACTGGCAACCGTTTCGGTTCGATTCTGGCGCCAGGCAACGATCCTTTGGGTACGGCTTTTGCGATGACGAAGGATTTCACACCCAGAAAGATAGCCCCGCCGGACCATCTTTTCGGCCAGGGCTTTGGCGCCGGGCTTGCGCTCGAAACGCACCGGGGTGCCGTCTTTGTTCTGGATGTAGTCGAGCAGGTCGAGTTCGGCGCTCGACACGCCCATTTTCTCTTTCGCGTCCGTGAGTTCGCGGAAACGCGCTCGGCCGGAATCCGTGATCGTGTAGGTGCGATCCAGGCGGAGTTCGATTTCCGGCGGCAGCATGGCACGAAGTGTTTCTCCGATGGGTGCGAGGTAATAACGGCTGATCCAGTGGCCCAGTTCGATGAGCTTGGGTGGGAGAGCCGGGAGCGGGTCCATCAATTCGGTGAGTTCCTTGGTGTACCCAACGCCGGGTGCGCGATCGGATTCAGCGAGTGCGAGCCCGATCATGGCGCGCCGGCCGAAAGGAACAACAACGCGGCGACCTATGAGCGGCTCGTCGCCAAAGCGATCCGGCACGGCGTAGGTGAATGTCGAGCGGAGTGGTACTGGAAGCGCGACTTCGCAATAGCGGGGTGCCATCGTAGAGCCATAGTGTAGCAGCCTACGCGAGTTTCCCTGGCAGGGCGGCGCGATCGCGACCCATCCGTCTTTGTCCTACGCGAGGCGTTCAATCCAATCGCACGAATCACGGAGGGCGGCGCCGGAGTTGATTTTTGCGGAGTAGTCGCGGCAGCGCGCACGAATTTCACCCGAAGCGACAAGCTCGCGCAAGGTCGCGGCTATCTCCGGGGCCTTGTAGCGCCGGGGCGGAACGCAAAAGCCCAAGCCAAGCCGCTCGATGCGACAACCGTTATCCGGCTGGTCATGCGAATTGGGGACAACCAAGTGCGGGATACCGGCTTTAATCGCCTGGGCCATCGTCCCGATGCCACCGTGATAGATGATCGCTGCGCAGCGAGGAAGAATCTGGCTAAAAGGCAGATAGGAAAACGAGCGCACATTGACCGGTAGTTGATTAGGCAACTGATTCGGATGCATGGTGACAAGCAGGCCTCTGAGCCCCGCGATGCGGCAAGCCTCGACCGATTCGCGGAAGAATTCGGGAAGGGTCGCCGCAGCGGACCCAGGCGTAAAGACAATTGGAGGCGAACCCGCGGCGACGAACTCTTCCACCGCGAGCGGAAGTTTCAACAGATCGCTGCCATCGTAGAGAACAAAGCCCGTCTGATGCGTGTTGGGCGGCCAGTCGGGCTGGCGGGGCGCAAACCAGTCCGGAAAAAGGCAGAGGACAAGCTGGGGTGAGTGTGCGTAGCCGTCCAAAACGCGGTAAACGGGCCTGAGAGACAGTTTGGCCCGAAATCGATTGAGGTCCGGAACGATGAACCTGTCGATCGCCAGGGTGTCGAGCAGCCAGAACATCGATCGCTTGATCGCTTGCGGCATGGTTGGGCCCATAGGGATCGGGCCGTATTTGCCGGAGTCCACCAGGCTTCGGATCAGTGTGGGTTGGAGATGGACGGTCGCAAGGGGCGTGCCGAGTTTTTCCTGCGCGACCCGCGCGCCGAAGCAAACCCCCGAGGCCACCATGATCGTGTCAGGGCCTTGAAAGGCTTCGACGATCTCGTAGAGCCGCGAAATATTCGGGACGATGACGCGTTCGGCGACGCACTGATATCCTCGGTTGGGCTGCCACAGGCGCGGATCGGACATAATCTCGCGCGCTTCCGCAGTGGTTCCCATGGCAATGAAATCGAGGCCGGCGGCACGAATTGAACCGCCAAAGATCTCGTTCGTGATGAGGGTGGCCCGATGGCCGCGCTGCTTGAGCGCGATTCCGAGCGATACCATCGGATGAACGTCACCGGCGCTGCCAAGAGTTGCCAGTAGAATATTCAAACTGCCTGGGCTTTTTCGCTCTGCCATGGCGCCGGGAATTCCTAGCCATTTGCCGCGCGTCTTCTAGCGTCGTTTTGGTTCAAGGCCCAGAACGGCCATAATTTTCTGCAAATCCTTCCAGACTTCGCTTTTTGCCGCGGGATTGCGAAGCAAGTAGGCCGGATGGTAGGTCGCAATTAGCCTCGCCCCGCGATAATCGAACCATTCGCCGCGGTAACGGGAAATGCCCTGCGTGGTGTTGAGCAGAGTTTGCGCCGCACAGGCTCCCAGGCAGCAGATCACTTTGGGTTTGATCACATCGAGCTGGCGGAAGAGATAGGGGGAGCACGTTGCTATTTCATCCTTTTCTGGCAAGCGGTTTTCCGGTGGGCGGCACTTCACAACATTGCAGATGTACACATCGGGTCGGCGCAGGCCCATCGCCTCGATCATTTGGGTAAGGAGTTTTCCGGCACGGCCGACAAACGGCTCCCCTTGCATGTCTTCATCATGGCCAGGCCCTTCCCCGACGAATACAAGCTCTGCTCGGGGGCTGCCGACCCCGAAAACGATATTCCTGCGGGCCTTGTGGAGCTTACAGCGAGCGCAAGATGGGCCGATGTCACTCTGGATGCGTTCGAGTGTGTCGTTCTCGACCCTCTCTTCAAAAAGCGAGGCGCCTGTCACGGACGGAAACGATCCAGAGGGCCCGGCGGGCCTTGAGGCAGAAGGCGGCGCGGGGGTATGGGGAACCTCCGCAGCCGTCGACCTAGAACGGACGGGGATGGCAAGCTCGACCTCCGTTTCCACACCCGGGGAACCCGACGCTGAGACTCTGGGCGCTGACCGCGGCGCGCGATCGAGATGAAACGGGCTCAGGCCGAGATCATCGGCGTAGCGCAGCCAGGCTTCCCACGGGGCACTTCGGGATGATTCCATCGCCCGTTCCTACAGTTTCTGGATTTCAACGATGTGGTCCAGGATGCGGTTAGCCACCTCGAGCTTGCCCAGCTTCGGCAGCGGGATCTCGCGGCCGTCGCGGAGGAAAAGCGTCACGACGTTGGTGTCAGTGTCAAATCCTGCACCGTGCTGGGTGACGTCATTGGCGACGATGATGTCCGCGCGCTTGCGCACGAGCTTTGCTCGCGCATGGTCTGCCAGGTGCTCCGTTTCGGCGGCGAAGCCTACCAGAACGCGAGGGCCTTTCTGACGGCCTAATTCCGCGAGAATGTCCGGCGTCGGCTCAAGCTCGAGGACCAAACGAACTTCCCCTCGCTTGACCTTTTGCGGGTGTGGCGCGATCGGGCGATAGTCGGAGACGGCGGCTGCCATGATGATCACCTTGGCATCGGAGCTGCGCTCGCGCACGGCGCCGCGCATCTCTTCGGTGGTCCGCACGGGCACCCAATCGGCACCCTCGGGAACTAGGAGGTTGGTCGGGCCGCTGACCAAAATCACATGCGCGCCTCGCCGAATGGCGGCTTCTGCCAGCGCATAGCCCATTTTCCCGGAGGAGCGGTTCGTCAGAAAACGTACGGGATCGATGTCTTCGCGCGTAGGACCGGCGGTGATGAGAACGGTTTGGCCTTCGAGGTCGTGGCGGAGGCCCAGCACGGCGCAGACCTCTTGGACGATGGCTTCGGTTGTGGCAAGGCGGCCGGCCCCTGTCATTCCGCAGGCCAGGTAGCCTTCCTCGGGATGGACGACGTGAACGCCGTGAGTGCGAAGCGTTTTGAGATTGTTCTGAGTCGCGGGATGTTCCCACATGTTGACGTTCATCGCAGGCGCGACGATCACGGGGGCCTTCGTAGCCACATAGAGGGTGGTGAGGAAGTCGTCGGCGATACCACTAGCGAAGTGGGCGAGGATATCGGCTGTCGCCGGGGCCACCAGCAGAAGATCGATGCGCTGCGCGACGGCCACATGCTCGATGGCGCTTTCCAAATTGGCAGGCGATCGATCGTCCGCGCCGAACATTTCTGTAATGACTTTCTTGCCGGTGAGCGCGGCGAAGGTGAGCGGCGTGATGAACTCCCGTGCGGCACGGGTCATCACGACCTCGACGTCGAGCTTTTCCTGCTGCAGGCGGCGAACGAGTTCAGCCGCTTTGTAGGCAGCCACTCCGCCCGTGACGCCAAGGACAATTCTCATGGAGATACCCGGGAGAGTTACTTGCGGCGCTTCCCGTCGACGTCGTCTGACGCCTCGGGAAGGTCGGGCACTTCGTATTCGAGCAATCCCTGCTGCAATTCCTCTTCGGCGATACGCGTGGTCTTGCGCGCTCTCGGATTGTCCACCATCGGGCGGGCGCCAATCATCAACTGCCGGGCGCGCCTGGAGACGACAACGACGTAGGCAAACTGGCTATCCGGCGCTTGTCTCTGAACGGGCATGAGAGGTTCAGCCTCCAAAAGACTTTAGAATCTCGTGAATCCGCTCTTCCCCCTGCTCCACTCGGCAGCGGGAGCCCAGGGCAATCGCTTGCACCTCGCGGCCGGCGCGCACAAGATCGTCGTTGATGACGACGAAGTCATACGCGCGGTAGTTCAAAATCTCCTGCCGCGCACATTCCAAACGTCGGTGGATTTCCTCCTCGGAATCCTGGCCGCGTTCGCGGATACGCCGCTCGAGATCTTGGCGCGAGGGCGGCAGAACAAAAATGGCGACGGCACCGGGCAGTTTTTGCTTGGCTTGGAGTGCGCCCTGCACATCGATCTCGAGAACCAGATCTTTGTGCCGAACGCGCGCTTCGTCAAGCGACTTTAACGGCGTCCCGTACCAGTTTTTTCCGAAGACCTGTGCGTATTCGAGGAATTCGCCCCGCGCCACCATCCCTTGAAACTCGGCTTCACTCACGAAATTGTACCACTTGCCGGCCGCTTCCGTCTTGCGTGGCGGCCGCGTCGTGCAGGAAACCGACAGCATCAGACCCGGCAGCTCCAACATTTTCTGGACCAGCGTGGATTTTCCGGATCCCGAGGGTCCGGAAACAATCAAAACCAGTGGCTCCACGCCGCTCATTCGATGTTCTGCACCTGTTCACGAAGCTTTTCGATTTCGGATTTGATTTCCAGGCCACACTTGGTGATTTCCAGTCCCTCCGCTTCGTGCCCCGGGGTTTTAGACAGCAGCGTATTGGCTTCGCGCTGCATTTCCTGCAGCAGGAAATCGAGCTTCTTTCCAACGTCGAAAGCCGTCGTCAGCACCGATTCAAACTGGCGCACGTGGCTGGCCAGCCGCGTCAGCTCTTCGGAAACGTCGCTCCGCTCTGCGGCGATGGCGGCTTCCTGCGTGATGCGTACCGGATCGAGCTGCGTTTCGGCGAGAAGCTCCTTTAGGCGTGTTTCCAAACGTCGTCTGAAAGCAGGGCGGGCGCTC
The DNA here is from genome assembly GCA_964407845.1 of uncultured Acidobacteriaceae bacterium. Classification (GTDB taxonomy): domain Bacteria; phylum Acidobacteriota; class Terriglobia; order Acidiferrales; family UBA7541; genus Palsa-295. The sequence goes on from CAYOXF010000096.1 coordinate 18,908, forward strand.
TCGGCGAGCGGGTGCACGCGGGCGGCCAGGTCTGTGATATTCGCCAGGCGGCGAAGCATTTCCTGCCGAAGCGCGTCTCCTTCCCGCTCGCGCATGCGATCGAGTTTATCGAGTGCTTCATGAAGGCAGGCGGCCAGAATTTCCTCCAACCTGGCTAGCTCCTCATCCAGCGAGGCAGCGGGCAAACCGATCACGCCCGGCAAGCGCAGTACCGAGGTTAGGTCGGGCTCGGCGTGAATGCCGAACTGCTTTCTGAGTCCGTTGACGGCCTCGACGTAAGCGGCGGCCACTTGTTGGTTGATGGCGAGAGCCGCCGGCCCGGCTGGCTCATAGCGCAGCGTGACGTCCAAGTGACCGCGCCGAACGCGCTCTCGCAGGATATGCCGAATGCGCGGCTCGAGAGGTTCGAAACCTTCCGGGACACGCACATGCAGGTCGAGGAAGCGATGATTCACGCTGCGCACCGAAACGCGCATGCTGAAGCCATGTTCAACACGCTCGGCCTGAGCGTAGCCGGTCATCGACTTCAGGTGTTTCTCGGCAGCTTTGGCCGGCCCCGCCAAGATGGGCCGAGTGGGTGCGCCGGACATCGTCACTCCGGGCCTGCTGCACGGGAGACCGGCTCGGCATCGCGAAACTGCATGTCATACAGCCGGGCGTACAGGCCGTTTCGCACGAGCAGCTCTTCATGCGTTCCGCGCTCCCGGATCATGCCGTCTTCGAGAACGGCGATTAGATCCGCGCGGCGAATGGTCGAAAGGCGGTGGGCGATTACGAACACGGTTCGGCCGCTCATGAGGTTGTTCAGGGCTCGTTGCACGAGCAGCTCGGATTCGGAATCCAGTTCCGAGGTGGCCTCATCGAGAATCAAGATCGGCGCGTCCTTCAGCAGTGCGCGCGCAATGGCCAGCCGCTGGCGCTGTCCTCCGGACAGTCGCTGGCCACGGTCGCCGATGACTGTGTCATAGCCGAGCGCCATCTGCATGATGAAGTCGTGGGCCAGCGCGGCCTGTGCTGCAGCAACGATTTTCTCCTGCGGCATGCTGGGTCGCCCGTAGCAGAGATTATTGCGGACGGTGTCATTAAAGAGAATGGTCTCCTGCGTAACGATGGCCATTTGCTCGCGAAGGGAACGCAACGTAACGTCGCGCACGTCGTAGGCGTCGATGCGAACGGCGCCCGAGGTCACCGTGTGAAAGCGCGGCAGGAGGTTCACGAGTGTGGTTTTTCCGGCGCCGCTTGAACCAACGATGGCGACCACCGAGCCGGCGGGAACATCCAGGTTGATATCTTTCAGGATGAGTGGGCCACCCTCGTAGGCGAAGCTTGCGTGATCAAAGGCAACCGACCCCGTCAGTTGCGCCAATACCGTGGCGCCCGGCGCGTCGATCGCTTCCCGGGGGAGGTCCAGGTAGGAGAAGACCTGCTGAGAAGTTCCGGCCGCCTGCAAAAAGAGCTGATAGACATTGCCGAGGCGCTTGACTGGTTCGTAGGCTTTGAACAGCGCGTAGGCGAACGAGACAAACAGCCCAATGGTCATCCGGCCCGCTTTGATCTCGCCGCGCGCTGCCAACAGCACAAGGGCTACGACGACGGCACCTAAAAGATCCATCACGGGAGACGTAGCGGCAAAGGCCCGGATCCACCGCATGTTCTCCTGCAGCAGCTTGCGCGCCGATTCGCGGAATTTGCGAATCTCAAAATCCTCCATCCCGAAAGCCTTCACCACCCGATTTCCCGTAATGGTCTCCTGCAGGATGTGACTCAGGTCGGCTAGACGTGAGCGACTCTTTTCCGAAGAGCGGCGAATGTGCCGGCCGAACTTGCCGACCGGCCACACCACAACCGGAACCAACACGGCTGAGCCCAGGGCCATTCTCCAATTAATGACCAGCAGGACGCTCACGAAGGCGACGAGCGCAAATGCCTGGCGAAACATCTCCGCGAACCAATCCGAGAAAGCGTTACGCAGTTGTTCGATGTCGCTGATCACCGCGGACATCACGCGGCCCGCCGGATTGTTTTGGAAGAAGCCAATCGGCTGCTGAACCACCTGCACGTAGACCTCGTTGCGAAGGTCTGTGACCGCAGAAAGTCCGACATGCTGAATCAGGATACTTCCGACGTACTCGGCCACTCCCTTGGTGAGTACAAGAAGCAAGAGCGCAGAGGCAAAAACGGTCCAAACATTGTGAAAATGGCGAGGGGCGAAGGAATGCAGGTCGACCACGCGATGCGTATAAGGGATCTTGAACAGGACCAAGGCCTGGGCGGTCGAGTGCGGATTTAGAATAATGTCAAATGCAGGGCGGAAGGCAAACGCAACCAGAAACTCCACCACTCCCATCACCGCGATCAGCAGAACTCCCAGCAAGAGGCGCGGCACATAGGGGCGCAAATAACCCAACAGCCGCCGAATCTCGTTCTGCGCATCTGTGCGCGAATCGCCGGGAATAAGTTTCTGTCGCGACATCAGGAGACGGGCATCCGAATTACGATCAACCGAACCGTGTCGTGCCTGAGCAAATGTGTCTAGCCTATTCATCGGACGCGTGTCTTGCAAGGCGTAATACCAACGGGCGTCCCATCTACCGAACCGCACCGGCCAGAGATCACGACACCGACTTGTCCAAGTCGCGATGAACGACCTTGGCTGAATATCCCTTGCGCTGAAGCCCGCGGCGAATCACTTCGGCTAGCGCGACCGAGCGATGGCGCCCGCCCGTGCAACCGAGCGCCACGGTCAGATAGCTTTTGCCTTCGCGAATGTAGTGCGGAATCAAATACGCCAAAAGGCTTTCGATGCGGCGCAGAAACTCCCCGGTCTGAGGAAAAGAGCGAATGTAGCGCGCCACTCGGGCGTCTTTGCCGCTATAGGGGCGCAGACGCGGGACGAAGTGCGGGTTGGGCAGGAAGCGCACGTCAAAAACCAAATCGGCGTCGGCGGGTATGCCATAGCGGAAGCCAAAGCTCACGAACGAGACGAGCAAGGGGCGCCGGCCGGCTTTTTCAAAACGTTCGATGACGAGTTGGCGGAGCTCGTGCACATTCAACTTCGTCGTGTCGATC
>CAYOXF010000097.1:0-4164 GCA_964407845.1 uncultured Acidobacteriaceae bacterium
GACCCTGTTGCATTGGCGAAGTTCTACGAGGCCGCGTTCAGAATGTGGGAGGTTAACCGGATCAACGCGCCCGGAGGACCGGAGATCTTCGTAAATTTCGGTGAGACGATCGACGCCGCAAAGGCCAACAAAAGCGAGCCGATCGTGATCGCGCATCGGGATTCTGATGATCTCAAAGACCCGATTGCGCACGTAATTCTGAACGTGAAGGATATGGCGGCGACAGTCGCCGCCATCAAGGCGGCTGGTGGCTCGATGGCTGGCGACCCTCGTGCGTTCGGAAACACCGGAATCCTCATCGGCATCGCGATCGATCCGGCCGGAAATCGCCTTGAGCTGATTCAGCGCCCATGAATACAAAATAAGGCTTCATTGGCTACCCGAATGACGGGTGTATCGTATGCTGTCGCGCTGTGCTAGCCGCCCAAGAGTTCCCCAGGGACACCTATTTCCTTGGCACCGGCAGTGCCGAAGCCCGGACCGCGTGTGAGCCAAAGGAGCAGCGCTAGGCCGTGGCTGGGGTACCGCCGCATCATTTCCTTGGCGATGGTCGTGAAAGGCACCCCGGGCTTCGCCACGTCGCGATAATCCCGCAGCCAGTTGATCGTCTCTGTACAAATCTCCACTCCGCCGAACTTGCCGTGGCCGGGGAAGACCGTATCGATGGGACCGATTCCACGCGCCTGCTCGATTGCCGTGATCCAGGACTCGGGGCTGTTTGTGTCCGCCATGTAGAGATGATAGCGATGGTAGATGAGATCGCCCGCAACCAAGGCGCGTGCGGAGGGTAGGTAGAAGGCGGTGGCGTGGACGGTCTCAGCGACCGGCAAATCTATGAAGATAATTTCGTGTTCCTCGAGAAACGCTGCCTTTCCAAAAAGGGGCCTCGGATAGTCGATGTCGCCGGCCGGAAGCTGGCTGCCGAACATGTCCTGCCAGTGGAGGCGCTTCGCAGGCCATTCGAGCATGCCATCGATCACCCCTTGTCGGGCGAGACGCACTGCATCAGGGAAAGCGGCCGCGAAGGCGTTAATACCACCGTAATGATCAGGGTGTGCGTGTGTGATGAAGATGGTACGGAGCCGCTTGCCGCTGTCTTTCACGAACCTGAGGAGTTTCTCGACGTCACTCTTTACGAAACCGCAGTCGATGAGGACGGCGTCGTGGCGAGCCGAAATGAGCACGGCGTTGGGCGCGAGGAAACGCTCCTCGCCGGTAAACATGTCGAAGCGCAGGTCGTTGGCTTCCAACGAAGCAATCACAGCATCCCCTGTTTGAAGACCATCGCGGCGCATTGTATCACTCCGCAGGTTCGGCAGGGCGTGGCCGGCCGTTGGTCCTCCCCAATTGGGCGAACGATAGTCTCCCCGTTTCGTCAATCCGGATACCGATGCGCTTCACTAGGTCGTTGAACCTCGAATCGCCTTCCATGATGGGTCTACGCAGTTTGGACAGGCAGTTTTGCCGCTTCCCAGGCGGTGATGCCGCCCAAAATTTCGCCGACGCGGTCAAACCCGTTGCGTTGCAGCAGGCTTGCGGCGATGGAGGAGCGGTAACCGCCCGCGCAGTAAACCAGCAAGGGACGGTCCTTCGGCAACGTGTTCAGACTTGCAGGCAGATGATTCAGTGGGATGCCGGTGCTGTTGGCAATGCGTTTCTGTTCGCGCTCGCGGGGTGCTCGGACGTCGATCGTGAGTGGCGGCTGATCTGATGACAAGCGTTCGGCGGCGAATTGCGCGCTGACGCGCTCGGTGAACGCTATAAGTTCGGATCGAGATTTGAGGCTGAGCAATCCGTTCTGTAAGTATCCGGCGATGTGATCGAATCCAATGCGCCCGAGGCGGATGGCTGACTCGTTCTCCCGGCCGGGGTCCGCGATGATGACGATCGGATTGGTACGGTTAAGCATGCTTCCGGCCCACGTTGCGTATTGGCCGCCGAGACCAATGTTGATGCTGCCGACCAGGTGCGCCGCTCCGAATTCGTCGGGGTCACGCGTATCGAGAATTTGGGCGCCATCTGCCTGCAATGCCAGGACGGCGTCGAGCGTGAGCGGGTTCATCCCACGCGCGAGCGCTTGGTCCAGAGTGGGGCGCTCTTCGCTGTTCAGCACGGCGTCGTACGTGAAATAGGCCGGAGCTTCCGGCTGATCGGCTGTGACCAGCTGGATGAAATCTTCCTTGCTCATGGGCTGCAGGGCGTAATTCGAGCGCCGTTGCTCTCCGATTGTTGAGACCGTTTCCTTACTGATAGCTTTCCCGCAGAGTGAACCAGCGCCGTGAGCGGGATAGATCAGGCTTTGGTCCGACAGGCCCAGCAGTTTGTGGAGCGAATCAAACAGCATGCCGCCCAATTGAGCGGCAGGCCATCCAAGGGAGGCGCGAAGATCGGGCCGGCCCACATCGCCGATGAACAGGGTGTCGCCGGTGAGGACACCATGCGGTTGCGAATCGCTGACGTTGAGATCGTAAACAAGGATGGAGATCGACTCCGGAGTATGGCCAGGAGTTTCCAATGCGTTCAGGCGAACGCGCCCGAAATCGAGAGTGTCGCCATCGTGAAGAGGGGTGAATGCGTACCCGGCTTTGGCCGCGGCACCGAGATAGATAGATGCGCCCACGCGATCACGAAGCTCCAAGTGTCCGGCAACGAAATCGGCGTGAAGGTGCGTAAGAAGTACGTGATGGATCTGGAGCGCGTGATCAGAAGCAAACGCGAGGTATTGATCGATGTCCCGTTGGGGGTCTACGACGGTGGCCGTGCCCGTCACCTCGTCTCCGATCATGTAAGAGGCGTGCGCCAGACACGGGAGATAGAACTGCTTAAAGATCAATCGGCACTTCCGCTTGCCGCTTGTATCCTGCGTCGTACTTCCACGTGCCCGCATCCAGAATCATTTTCCGCTTCTCAAAGGGGGAAGTAGTGGAAGAGCAGGAATTCCGTTTCCGTTATCGGATCCTACGCTTCTTCTACGCTGGCTACAACGAATTTCCAGTTCAGGCCCAACTAGATACGACATCGTTGGGCGCGGCAATGCGGGCGCGAAGGCACTTCTGCTATGTCAGCCGACCGATACTTCCGCTCGTATCGTCTGAAGGTGCACCTCAGTTGCCGAGCCCTAGGAAAAAGGTGGTTACCACCTCGACAAGTTTCATAACCGCAAGGAACGAATCAGAGTTAAGCGCTAGCCAGACATGGCGAATGACTCCGCGTTCGACGGTTGAAAACCGATCACTTTCAGAATAGCATCAGCGGTTTGAAACAGAACGGCCGGGATGAGGAGGGATGCATGCCTGGAACGCCGTATCCGAAAGAGCAGATGCATCGCATCGCTTACACGAAGCTTTCGGAACGACAGATTGCAGACAAGCTGAACACGGTCGCTGGTCCGAAGAGCGTCTCGCCGCTGTCAGACGTATTCGTCGGCAAATCGATCCGGATCGTCACCGATAAAGGCTTGGCGCTGACCTACACCTTCAGCCGGGTCAACCGTCTTTCGGTGTCTGAGAACGGTGGCGGCGCAGCAGAGGCAGGATATGGCGCGCTGACTCTGAGTGGCGTTGCCTTCTTCTCGCACATGATTCCGAGCACACAGCGTGGCTACGCCGTGGTGATCGACCAAGACACGAGCTTGGCGACGGTATTTGAACTCTGGTTCAGCGGTTACCAGGACAATCGTGAAGTCCAGCGCGAGATCTATTATGGATATGTCGAACAACCGGGACAGCCGGCGCCGAAAGCTCGCCATGTGACCACGAACCGCGTCGAGGGTAAGGGCTTCTATTGGAAGCAGGACAATGGCGCGGAGACGCTGGAGTTCTATCCCTCAGCTGCGTATTCGCACTTTGTCGAGCTGTCGCGCTTGGGCGGAGAACTGGGGTTTTGCGGGCCTTCCGACTACATCAAAATCAACGACGACCTCTATATCTACACCCGCACCGAGTGCGAATTCTCTGGCACCTTCACGCTATACGTGATGGACCTGAACCGCGTCGAACAGATTGGCATGCGTCTCGGCTTCGACGCCAACGACGCCCTGGAATACTACGTCTTTCGCGGCAAAGGCGAGCGGCTGGGGCAGCTCGCTCAGTTCGAAAAGTTCGGCGATGAGACCGGCGCGCCGGTGCCAGCGGCTGCCGCCGGCGAGACTGCAGCGAAAGGCGC
>CAYOXF010000098.1:0-18857 GCA_964407845.1 uncultured Acidobacteriaceae bacterium
TGATCCGGTCACCAACAGCCTGCTCCACGTGGACCTGCTGCGAATCGATGTGAACGTGCGCATGCGCGTCAGCGTGCCGGTGCACACCTTCGGCGAGCCCGAAGGCGTGAAACTTCAGGGCGGCATCTTCGAAATGGTCACGCGAGAAGTGGAAATCGAATGCCTACCCGGCGACATTCCGGAAGAATTCAAGGTGGATGTGAGCGGGCTGACAATCGGCAAGCAGCTTCGCGCCGCCGACTTGCCGATCGATCCGAAGAAGATCAAGCTGCTTTCCGATCCCCAGCGAGTGTTGGCTCACGTAGTGACGCTGAAGGCGGAAGTGGAGCCGGCTGTGGAGGCGGCCGTGGCCGCCGAAACAGCGCCTGCGGAGCCGGAAGTGATCAAGAAGGGCAAGAAGGAAGAAGAGGGCGAAGCAGAAGGCGCCCCGGAGGCCGCTCCGAAGGCCGAAAAAGCGGAGAAGGAAAAGAAGAAGTAAGCCTGCGGACAGGCGCATGAGGAGGCAGGTCGCCGATGCGGCTTGTCGTTGGGCTCGGCAATGCAGGTCCGGAATACGACTGGACCCCGCACAATATGGGATTCCTCGCCGTGGACGCGCTGGCCGAGCGCGCCAAGATTCGGGTCACGCGACCGGAGGCGAGGGCGCTGGTGGGACACGGCCAGCTGGCGGGACACGACGTCGTTCTGGCAAAGCCACAGACGATGATGAACTTGAGCGGCATCGCCGTGCGGATGCTGGTCGAGCGGTATGACTGCGATACGACAGAGACAATCGTTTTGATCGACGAAGTTGATTTGCCTTGGGGCATGTTGCGGATTCGCGAACGGGGCCGTAGCAGTACGCACAATGGCTTGAAGTCGGTGATTGCGTCGCTGGGAACGGACCAATTTATCCGTGTTCGTATGGGCGTTCGGCCTGACCGAGTCTGGGGCGATCTCAGCGATTACATTCTCTGCACGATGCGCACCGATGAGCGCCGGATCGCGCAAGAGGAGGCCATTGAGGCAGCCAACGCCGTCGAGCTTATCTTGACCGAAGGTGTGGCCAAGGCAATGGTGCGATTTAATCGCAAGGTCCCGCCGGAAGAAGCTACGGGATAGTTTGGACTCAACGATCGAGAGGACACATGGACGAGCGTCAATATGATTTGATCTTCATCTGCCGACCGGACACTCCAGAGCCGGACGTCGACAAAATTATCGCGACACTCGATCACGCCGCCAGTGAAAAAGGCGGAAAAATCGAGAAGACGGAGAAGTGGGGTCGCAAACGCATGGCCTACCGTGTGCAGCGGATGCGCGAGGGATACTATGTATTCATGGTCGTGCGCTCCTCACACGGCGAAGTCGTGAAGGAACTAGAGCGCCGCCTGAAGGTCGCCGACGCCGTGATCAAGTACTTGACCGTGCGCGTGGATGAAGAATTGAAGCGACAGGAAAAACTTAAGAAGCATCGCGAGAAGCGCGCCGCCCGCCGTCCGCGCAAGCCGGCAGCAGCACCTCCGTCCGCGGCGGCAGGCACGAGCGAACAGGCTGCTGCGCAGTCCTAACTTGATTGATCGAGAGCCGAGTCAGGAGAGATCGAAATGACAGATGAAAACGTAACCCAACCACCCGCACCGCAGGCGCCACCGGCGGGCGGAGGCCATCACGGTGGACCGCCACAACGTTCGGTCCCCGGGGGAGGGTCGATGTCCGGTGGCAGGCCCGGCGGCCCGCCGAGGCGAGGCAAGCGAAGCTTTGTTCGCAAGAAGAAGGTTTGCCGGTTCTGCGTGGACAAGTCAGATTACATTGATTACAAGAAGGCAGAGATCTTGGCGCCGTTTTTGCAGGAGCGCGGAAAGATTCTTCCGCGTCGCATGACCGGGACGTGCGCGCGTCACCAGCGCTGGCTCGCCGTGGCGATTAAGCGAGCGCAGAACATCGCGCTGCTGCCCTTTGCCGCTGAGCTATAGCATCGGGTCGGGCCGCCGAGTCATTCCGGGGTGCTTTTCCCGGTCCATGGGGGGCCGAGACGGGGCCCTTTTTCACTTTGAGGGAGAACAAGAATCGGGAGTCGGAAAATGCAAATCATCCTACAAGAAGATATCGAAAAGCTGGGGAATCGGGGCCAGGTCGTCGAGGTCGCCGAAGGCTATGCGCGGAATTTCCTTTTGCCGCGGAAGCTGGCTCTGGAAGCCAGTCCTGGAAATATGAAGCGGCTGGAAAAGATGCGTGCCGCCTTCGCGAAAAAGGCCGCGGTGGAAGTCGCCGACGCACAGAAGCTCGCCGAATTGCTCGCGGGCGTCTCTTTGGAAATCTCCCGAAAGTCCGGCGAAAGCGATCAGCTTTTCGGCTCGGTCACCTCCGCCGACATTTCTGATGCACTCGCTGCCAAGGGCTACACTATCGACCGGCGCAAGATCCAGCTCGCCGAGCCGATCAAGCTTATCGGGAATTTCGAAATTCCCATCAAGCTCCACCGCGAAGTCACTGCGAATTTGAGGCTGACAGTCAAAAAAGAAGAGTAGTGGTCCTTCGCGCGGTTTGCTCGTTTTCCACTTTTCAAAAAAAGTCCACAGGTGTCTGCATTGACGTTTGCCTTTGGCATGTGCAAACTCGCTTCAAACAACGGCGATCACAACGGCTCGCCAGAAAAATCGCGAGCGCGCATGTGGGATGCAGGCGCGTGTTTGAAATCGACGGCCGAGGAAGCATCGAAAATAGCCTCTTGCGCTTTGCAGAAGACTGGGCGAAAATAAAGCGAAATGGCAAGCGACACCGCACTGGAACGGCCTCTACCACACAATCTCGAAGCTGAGCGCAGCATCCTCGGGGCCGTCCTGCTCGATAATCATGCGCTGAACGCCGCGGTGGAGCGGCTGCGCACGGACGATTTCTTTCTACCCCAGCACCGCCACATCTTCGAGCGCATGGTGCAGCTTGCCGAGCGTCAGCAGGCCATCGACACCATCACTCTGATGGAGGACCTTGCGAGGCGCGGCGAGCTGGAAGCGGCGGGCGGCGTCCCCTATCTGTCGCAGCTGGCCGACGGTCTGCCGCGTGTGACGAACGTCGATCACTATGCGCGCATCGTCAAGGAAAAAGCGGTGCTGCGCAATTTGATCCACTCGGTCTCCGCCATTCAGGAACAGGCCCTTCTCGCCGGCGACGATGCGGATGTGATTCTCGATCGCGCGGAATCGCAAATCTTCCAGCTCGCCGAAGATCGCGTAAAAGCTGGACTGATCGGCGTCAAGGATTTGGTCAAGGAGGGTTTTGACCGCCTCGAAAAGATCTTCAGCGAAGGGCGACGGATCACGGGCCTGGCTACTGGCTACGCGAGCCTTGATAACGAAACAGCGGGTCTGCAGCCATCCGAGTTGATCATTCTGGCGGCGCGTCCGTCCATGGGGAAGACGGCGCTCGCGCTGAATATCGCGGAAAACGTGGCATTGCGCCAGCGCGAGCCGGTCGCAATCTTCAGCCTGGAAATGTCGAAGGAATCTCTGTTGCTGCGCCTTCTTTCCTCACAGGCGCGCGTGGATGCCCACAAATTCCGTACCGGGCATCTGAATCGCAACGACTGGAGCAAGGTAACGACATCTTTGGCGGAGCTCGGCGAGGCGCCTATCTGGATCGACGATTCCGCTTCATCCACAGTTCTCGAGATGGGCGCAAAGGCGCGGCGGCTGAAGCGCGATCGTGGTTTAGCGCTCGTCATCGTCGACTACATCCAGCTCGTGGTGCCGACACTCAATCGCCGTTCGAGCAACCGCCAGGAGGAAGTCTCCAGCATTTCGCGCGCCTTGAAGGCCCTGGCGAAGGAATTGAAGGTTCCCGTCCTGGTCTTAAGCCAGCTGACCCGCGCACCAGAGCGGGAAGAGCGCAAGCCGCAGCTCGCCGATTTGCGCGAGTCAGGCGCTATCGAGCAAGACGCGGACATGGTCCTATTCATCAACCGGCCCAATTTCTACAAGACGGACATTCCCGATGAAGAGCGCGCCAAGGCCGAGCTCATCATCGCCAAACAGCGCAATGGCCCCACGGGCAGCCTGAATTTCGTCTTTCTGAGCCGTCACACCCGCTTCGAACAAGCCGCGCCGGATGAATGGAGCACAGCCGGCGATATCTAGATCCGCTTAATCGGGCGCATCCGCCTAGGGCCGCACGGGTCGTCATCCTTGCCGACCAGAGTTGCCGACACACTGTGTGTCATTCTGACCGCGCCCTGCCCCTCGACCCTTCCGGGGATTGGCCGCGGCTGTCCTCTAAGTCTCACGTTTTAGCGGAGGTTCATCCTTTCCGGGCGCCGCGCGAGGACGAAATCGAACGGTCCCGCGCGTGCCACATCCCATGTGCCTGTTTACCTAAACGCCGCGAGCGGAATCGCGAATTCGTTTTATTTCGCTTCGCCGCGTTGGAGTCTGGCATTCTAAAAGCTCATGGCTGACTCAGTTCATTTTGCAGGGCGTCCCGTATGGGTAGAAGTTTCGCTGAAGGCCATCACGCATAATCTGCGTATGGTGCGTCGGCATATTGGCCCCAAGCCTGAAATTCTCGCTGTCGTCAAATCGAACGCCTATGGGCTGGGCGCCGTGCCGGTGACTCGGGCCTTGGAAAAGGCCGGGGCTGAGCGTTTCGGCGTTACTTGCTCGAATGAGGGAATTGAGCTTCGGGAAGCGGGCATCCGCAAACCGATTTTGGTCCTCACCGGATTTTGGCCCGGGGAGGAGAAACGGTTCCTAAAACACCGTCTGACACCAACGGTAACGCGCCTTGAAGACGTTCGGCTGCTTGAAGGCGCTGCAAAGGCGGCGCGTCTGAAGTCGCGCCTGCGCTTTCATCTGAAAATCAACACGGGCATGAACCGGCTGGGCATTTCGCCCTCCGAGCTCGCGGCGTTTGCCGGTGCGCTCGAGGAATGCCGTCACCTGGAACTCGAAGGCACGTTCACGCATTTCGCTTCCGCCGAAGATTTCAGCGCCCGGCAAACCGATAGCCAGGAGCAACTGTTCCGCGAGTGCCTCAGCCGCATGCATACCCTGGGCCTTTCGCCGGGCATTGTCCACATGGCCAACAGCGGCGCGATCTGCGCGCGTCCCAGCACCTGGGCGGATATGATCCGCCCCGGAGCGATTCTATATGGTTATTACCAGTCCTTCGACCCACCGCAGAAGGGGCGAGAGGTGCGCGAGCGATTGCCGCTTCAGCCGAGCCTTTCGCTGCGTGCACGCATCATCACGCTCCGCAATCTTCCGCCCGGGCAGCCGGTCGGCTACGGTGCGCGATTCACCACCCAGCGGCCATCCCGCATTGCTGTCATCAACGCTGGCTACGCCGACGGGATTATGCGGCAGCGATCCAATCATGGCTGCGTTCTGGTGCACGGGCGGCGCGTGCCTCTGGTAGGTACGGTCTCTATGGATCTGACAACGATCGATGTCACCGACGTGCCAGCGGCGGCCCTGGGCGACATCGTGACCATCTACGGCAAAGACGGCAGCGCTGAAATTCAGGTCTCCGATGTGGCACATGAAATCGGCACGGTCACCTCGGATCTGCTCTGCGCGCTCGGCCGCCGCGTACCCCGCTACTACCTCTAAGTCAAGCGATTGTCTGGTTGAAGGCGCTTCCTTCGAGCTAACTCTTCTCGGAGCTGGCGTGCCTTCTAAGCGAGATGGCTTGCTCTCGGATCAAGCGAGGTATGCCGTGTGGTGCTATACTGAAGGCGTTTTTTGGTTCATACGTTCGTTCGATTCATATCCGGCAAAGAATATCTTCTCATGAGCCGGACGAAGGATTTTGGTCGGGAACGCGCGGATTCATTTCAGCGCGGCCCTTTATCGTCATACGCTTCATAGGGTGCAGCGATGCCGAGGACTTCTAACGCGGCGAGCCGGACACCGGCCAGCGCGACTCCCGTTATTCCGCAGGTGAAGCCAGCAGCCTTCGCGAGGCCATCTCAGGACGGTGTGGGCACGTTCTGGGACATTCTGGCGTTCCGCATGATCTTCGTGATTGTCTGCACAGGAGCAGGCTTTCACTTCCGCCCCTTTGGGCTGTCGCCGCTGCAAGGTGCCATCGCGGGCCTGGTGTTTTCGGTTTCCGTTATTCTATTCGAGCTCCGCCTGCGGAAGGCTAGCCTGCGACGGCTAATCGGCGCGGCCATCGGTTCGATTCTCGGCATTTTAGGCGCCTACCTCATCTCACTCATTTTCACCCACACCACGATTCCCGAAAGCACGCGGTCCTTTTTCAGTTTGGCGATTTTCCTGGTCATGACGTACATCGGCCTCGTCCTCGGCGCCAACAAAGGCGACATGCTCAACTTGCAGGCCTTCGGCGGCGTTTTCGGCAGTGAACGAAACGCGCGGCACTCGATCAAGCTGCTCGATACGAGCGTCATTATCGACGGACGCGTGGCGGATATCGCCGAAGCCCAGTTTCTCGATGGCACGGTGATCATTCCGCAGTTCGTGCTGCGCGAATTGCAACTGGTAGCGGATTCAGCCGACCCTCTCAAGCGCCAGCGCGGCCGTCGCGGGCTCGAGGTCCTGCAGCGGATTCAGAAAATGACCCACCTCGACGTGCAAATCGCCGAAGACGATTTTGCGCAGATCGCCGACGTGGACATGAAGCTCATCGAGCTGGCCAAACGCTATGAGGCCAAAGTCGTGACCAACGATTTCAACCTAAACAAAGTCGCGACCTTGCAGGGAATTGAAGTGATGAACGTCAACCTGCTTGCGAATGCGTTGAAGCCTGTTGTGCTGCCCGGTGAGACGATGCGCGTTTTCATCCTCCGGGAAGGTAAGGAATACAACCAAGGCGTGGCCTATCTCGACGATGGCACTATGGTTGTGGTCGATGGCGCCCGCAAAATGATCAACAAAACGATCGATATCAACGTGACTTCCGTTCACCAGACCACGGCCGGCAAGATGATCTTTGGCCGCTACGATGAACGCGCCGAGCAGGCGTCGCGGCCTGTCCCCACCACCGAGGCGCAGCCACAAAGCCGTGCGGTCGAGGGCATTGGAGGCGAGCGTCCGCGGCCGCTCTACCCTGAATCTGGACGTTCCTAACAGGTGGTGGCCTCGCGCTTCGATTGAGATAGACTCCTAAGCTTCACATGAGCCAAATTGTCGCCATCGTTCCCGCCGCGGGCCTCGGCACTCGCATGGGCACAGATCCGCCGAAGCAGTTTCTTGAGCTGGACGGCCTGCCGCTGATCATCTTTACGCTGCGCCGGCTGGCCAGTTGCGCCGCAATCACGGAGTTTCTGATCGCGACCCGCGCCGAAGATGTGCCTTCGCTGCAGGACAAGGTGGCTCAGGCCGGTCTTGGCAGGCCCGCCGAGGTCATTCACGGGGGCGACACGCGGCAGCAATCGGTCGCTAACGCGCTTGCGCACGTAAAGCCTGCGGCGGAGATCGTCTTGGTGCACGACGCCGTGCGCCCGCTGGTTACGCAGAAGCAAGTGGAGCGGGTGATCGTCGAGGCGCGCGCTCGTGGCGCAGCCATCCTGGGCATCCCAGCGATCGACACCGTTAAGGAAGTGAAGCGCGCCAGCTTGCCAGAAGATATGGCGTTGATTTCCGCAACGATTCTGCGCGAGCGAATCGTCCTGGCCCAGACCCCGCAGGCGTTTTCTGCGGCGTTGCTGCGCGAAGCGTTTCACAAAGCCGAACAGGACGGCGTCACTGCTTCCGATGAAGCGGCACTGGTCGAGCGGCTCGGTCACGACGTTTACGTGGTGCTCGGTTCGGAACGCAACCTGAAGATCACGCGCCCCTCCGACATGGATCTTGCGCGCTTCTACCTCGACCAGGAGCGTCGGACATGAACTGTGCCGGCATTGGCTACGACTTGCATCGCCTCGTCGAGGGCCGCAAGCTGATCGTGGGAGGCATCGCTGTTCCTTTCCCCAAAGGCCCGGAAGGGCACTCCGATGGTGACGTTCTCGCACACGCGATTTGCGATGCACTGCTGGGCGCAGCCGGACTGGGCGACATCGGCACGCACTTCCCGGATACGGATCCGAAGTGGAAAGATGCTTCGAGCCTCCTCTTCCTCGAACACACTCGCGGTCTTTTGGCCAACCGACGCTTCCACATCGTCAATATCGATGCGGTAGTGATCTGCGAGCAGCCCAAACTCGGCCCACATTTTTCTCTCATGCGCGCCGCGCTGGCCAAGGCGCTCGCCATCAAATCGGAAGAGATCAATCTGAAGGCGAAGACCAATGAGGGAGTTGATGCCATCGGTCGGGGCGAAGCCATTGCCGCTTATGTGGTCGCCACTTTGAGTGCTCACTAGCGAATGGGATTTCAGAGACTGGGTTTCGTGACGCCTTTTACGGCGAGAGAGGTTGGTGAGCTTCTTGTCGAGCGCGGCTGGCTTCTGGCAGGCCACGAATCAGCCGCGGATCGCGCACAAGAGGCTTGGCTTAAGCGAGCCGCCGACCTGCTCGGACCGCACGCAGCGGACCGCGCCGGCCTTACCGACTTGCTTGCGCTCGTCTTCCACTACGACGCGGCAGCATTGCTGCGCGAGCCAGGAGGCCAAGCTGTGCTCGTGCGAGAAGGCTCGCGCGACGTGATCCGCGAGCTTGCCAATCGTGTGCTCGATACCGACATCATTGACTCCGACCGGTTCAAAGAAATCATCAACGCCATGAAGGCGGCGCTGCCGCAGCGGAGCCGCGAATTGCTCGATCCCGTGCGCCTAGCGCTCGCGGGACGCACCGGCCAAGGGGAGCTTGATCGGGTGATTCTTCTGCTCGATTCGGCGACGAACCTGGAATTCGCCGTGCGCGTAAAAGGGACGCGCCAGCGCATGCTGGAATTCTGCGCTGCACTCGACTAAGACAGATTACCGGGATGAACTGGCTCACCGGATTTCATGCTGTGGAGGAAGCCCTCGCGGCGGGACGCGCACTCGACCGCCTGGTGATCGCACGCGGGCGCCATGGCGAGCGTGTGGCAGCGCTCGTCCAGCTGGCAAAATCGCGCGGCGTGCCGGTGCGCTTCGAGGGTCGCGCCCAACTGGATCGCCTTGCCGGGACGCGCGAGCACCAAGGCGTTGCCGCACTGGCTGCTGCCAAGCTTGCCGTCCCGCTGGAAGATTTGCTTCGAGCGAACGATCGCAGCGGTTTGCTGATCTTGCTCGACGGCATTGAGGATCCACACAATCTCGGCGCGATCGTGCGCACGGCGTTGGCCGCCGGTGCCAGGGCAGTTGTGATCCCCGAGCGTCGCGCCGCTGGGCTCAGCGACACCGTGGAGCGCGCATCTGCCGGAGCGTTGGCGCACCTGCCCATCGCGCGAGTGAAAAATCTCGTACGTGCGATGGAGGAGATTAAGAGGGCCGGCTACTGGCTGGTCGGGCTGGATGAGCGGGCGGAGAAGAACTACACCGACGTTGATCTCAAGGTCCCGATTGGCATCGTATTGGGACGGGAGGGAGAGGGACTACACGAACTCACGCGGAAACGGTGCGATTTTCTCGTCTCACTTCCTACCCGGGGACCCGTACGATCGTTGAATGTTTCGGTGGCTGCGGGGATTATGTTGTTTGAGGTGGTTCGGCAGCGGCGGAAAGCGGAAGATGGAAGCTAAGGCTTTACCCCTCCGCTTACGTGTCGTACTTGATCAGCGAAAACGTGTCCACTCCCGTGAGCTTCTTGCGGCCCCCCAGGAAACTCAGTTCGACAGCAAATGCTGCCCCGACCACGGTGCCGCCCAGTTTGCGGACCAAAGCGACGGCCGCTGAGGCCGTGCCGCCGGTCGCCAGAAGGTCGTCGCAAATCAGTGCGTGCTGGCCCGCCTTCACGCCGTCCTCGTGAATTTCTAGCGTGTCGGTGCCGTATTCAAGCTGATAGGTGACGCCTGCGGTTTTCCACGGAAGTTTCTTGGGCTTTCGCACAGGTACAAACCCCGCGCCCAGCCGGTAGGCGAGCGCCGGCGCAAAGATAAACCCGCGCGCCTCAATACCGGCGACGATGTCGACTTTCCTTCCCTCGTAATGCTCGCAAAGCTTATCGACGAGCAAGTGAAACCCCTCGGGATCCTTCAGCAGCGTCGTCACGTCATAGAAAAGAATCCCCGGCTTTGGGTAGTCGGGGATTTCGCGAATCAGCCTTTTGAGTTCGTCCATTCGTTTCCTTTCACGTCTCAGGCGTCATATTCGATCGAAAAGGATTCCGAGAACTGCGGTTCGAAAAGCGCTTCTTCCTCTTCCACGCGCGATACGAACGCGCCGCGCGGCCCGCGTTCGAGCTGCCCCCGCAGCAGTCCAAGCGAGGCCGCAAGTCCAATGGCGTAGACTTCGACACGGCCGTCGCTCAGATTCCTCACATACCCACTCAGCTTCAAATCGTGCGCCGCGCGCTCGACGAAATAGCGGAATCCTACGCCCTGGACCGCACCGCTGACGTAATACCGTTTGCTCGTGAGGGGGGCGCGCACGTCCTTTCAGTCCAGGGCTACAAACCTGCGATCTTACCAGAGCGGCGGTGTGTCTGAGGCCGCGTTTTTCCGCTCGGCCCAGGCGAGTTATGCTATTTTCCGCGGAAAGGAGGAATGGATCGGTGTGGGTTTTTCAACGCCGTGGATGCTCGGCGCATCTAAATGGCTGCGCATGAATGCCACCAAAAGTCGACGGACAGGCCTTACAGTGCTCGTGCTGCTGTGGGCGCTGACCGCCCGTGCGCAGGATAACAATCAAGGCCCGATGGCACCTCCGCCGAAGTTTGAGGCACATCACCTGCCTTCGGTTCCGCATCCAGGTCCTCCGCCCATCCCTGAGAGGCAGATCATCCAGACCTTTGCCCAGAATGAGGATCGAGCGAAAAAAGCCTACGACACCTACAGTTTCACACAAACGATTCGCATCGAAGAACTGGGCGAGGATGGTGGGAAGTTCACCGTCGTGGGCGAGTCCTATATCAAGCCGGATGGCCAGCGGTACTTTCGCGTCGCGAAGCCCCTTCAATCTACGCTAAAGCTCACAAGCTACACGCTGGAAGACGTGCGCCCAGTGGTCAGCTTGCCTGTCTTCTTTCTCACCTCGGATCAGATCGCCAATTATGACTTCCTGTACGTGGGGCAGCAGAAGCTCGACGAGCTGAACACGTATATTTTTCAGGTGAAGCCGAAGGCGTTGAAGCGCTCGCAGAGGCTCTTTGAGGGGGTCGTCTATGTGGACGATCACGATCTCGCGATTGTCGAAACCTACGGCAAGTTCGTGAGCGAGATTGCAGGGAACGGGCTAGAATTGCCATTTTCGATGTTCGAAACGTATCGCGAAAACTTTCAGGATGCCTACTGGCTTCCTACTTACACCAGTTCGGACAATTACACAGAAAGCGGCGATGAAGAACTGCACCTGCGTCTGGTCATCCGCGACACCGATTTCAAGCTCAACGCGCCTGCCGCCTCCGAAGCTCCAGCGATCCAGCCGGCGGGTTCAAACGGTCCAACTTCGTCGAAATAGGTGATGCTTCACTCACACTGCCGCAAGTGGTTTGGCAGATCGCCAATGGAGCGAAGCAGCCGATCCGGCCGTGCTCGGCGAATGCTGGACGCGGTGGGGAAGGGGCCGAAAACACCGATCGCGCGCACACCTGCGCGCCGCGCCATTTCGATGTCCTCGGCCGTGTCGCCGACATACACGGCATCCTTCGGCTCGGTACGCAATCGTTCGAGCGCGAGTTGGAGCGGTGCCGGATGCGGCTTCCGTCGCGGGACATCTTCACTGTACACGCAGGTGGCGAAATGTCTTCTGAGCTCAAGGTCGCGCAATTGTCGGCGGACGCGCCCGGAGCTCCCGCTCGTCACGATCCCAAGTTTGAAGGTGCGGCCGAGTTGGCGAATGACCCTTCGCGCCCCAGGCAGCAACATGGGTCGCTCCGCGCTATAGGCCAGCCGCCACAGCCGGTCGGCCCGCACCCACTTCGAACGGGGAATTCGTGCCGCGCGATACACCTGGTACCAGTCTGGACAGTAGGCTCGCTTGAGCTCTTCGACTCCCCACTCGATTTCGAGCGCACGGAACATTGCGAGGTAGGCGCGAACGTCCGCTGCGTAGGAATCGAGCAGCGTGCCGTCCCAATCGAGCAACACGACGCGAGCTGGGAATGGAGCCGAAGCCACGAAAGAGAATGTATCAGAACTTCCTGGGACCGCGCGGCAGCTTCGAAAGGTGGTTAGCGCGGAACGAAGCGCTGTGGCAGGCGATCGTCGCGCTGTAGGGCGAAATCGTCGAAGCTCGCCGCGTAAGCCCGCCATCCCGGCGTGCTGGTTTCTTCGGCGCGCACGATGTGTGCTGCGGTGCACATCTGCACGCTGCCAAAGCCGAGGGGGCGCTCGATCAGCGCTACTTCGAGCTCGATCGCTGTGCCGGGCTCTATGACCCGCGGCGCAAGGAAATAAACGCCGCTCGAGCTGATGTTGCGCGTGACCAGCGTGATCGGAATCGCCTCTTCGACCCCCGCAACTTTCGTCAGTCGCAGCGGCAGGCATAGCGATGCGCGGGGATACCGGCGCCGTTCATCCGCCACGCCAACGGCATGCGTGGGCACGCGCGTGAACCTTCGTGGCCCTGGTTTTCCGGATATGGCTGTGAGTGTTTGGGTGCGGCTTTCAGGCTCTCGAGTCGGAGTAACGACGGCACGACCATCACGCTCTGGAATAGCTCCCACTGACATTGCCCCCAAGTCATGCCGAACGACAGACAGCCTTACTGGTTGTCCGAATATGCGTTAGGCTGCGGGACACGTCAACGCGGGAGCCGCCGGGCGTGCCGTATGATGTAACCCGGTGCGGGTGTGAGCTGGATGGGCCTGACGATTCGTGTGAGTCAGCCTGGCCCTGAATGTGCCGAATTTGCGCGCTAGAATCGGATAGTCGTGCTTTTCAACGTCGCGTAGTCTGAACCTGTAAGGCTTGTCGGCGGAGTGGAACAGCCCATGCTCGGAAATGCCAGCTCGGTGTTCGAATCACCCCAAGGCTTCAGCGAAGCGACCCGGTGGGAGGCTGTCCAGTCACGCGATGTGCGGGCCGACGGCCGATTCGTTTATGCCGTTCGATCTACAGGCATTTACTGCCGGCCGTCGTGCCCCTCTCGCAAGCCCCGCCGGGAACAGGTTGTCTTTTTCTCCCTGCCGGACGCAGCCGAACAGCAAGGATTTCGCGCCTGCCAGCGCTGCCGACCCCGAGCGGCGCGACTGCGCGACGCTCGGACCGAGGCCGTTGCTCGTGTCTGTCGCGAAATCGAACGACGCATCTTGGCCGATTCGGCCGAGGGCCTTGCTGACGAGCGTCTGACGCTGGCGTCTCTCAGTGCCTCGGCGAGAATGAGCCCCTATCAACTTGAGCGCGCCTTCCGCGGCACCATGGGAATCACGCCGCGCCAATATGCGGACGCCCAGCGGATGCGCCGCCTGAAATCGCGACTGAAAAAAGGAGACAACGTGACAACCGCACTCTATGAAGCGGGATACGGCTCATCGAGCCGTCTTTACGAGCGCGCGCCAGGTCATTTGGGTATGACGCCTGCTGCGTATGGCCGCGGCGGCGAGGGAATGGAGATTCACTACGCGATCGTCGACTCGCCGTTGGGGCGTCTGTTGATTGGAGCGACCGAGCGCGGAATCAGCGCCGTCTACCTGGGAGAATCCGATGCTTCCTTACGATCGGAGTTGCGCGAGGAATATCCTCGTGCGGCACTTGTAGCAGACCCGTGCGATCGGCAGACCGGCAAACGCGGCCTCCGCACCTGGGTTGAGAAAATTGTCGCGCACCTGCGCGGCCGGCTGCCCCACCTCGATCTTCCTACCGACGTGCAGGCCACTGCTTTCCAGCGCCGCGTCTGGGAAGAACTCCGGCGTATTCCCTACGGTGCCACGCGAACGTATAGTGAGGTGGCTCGCGCGATCGGCCGCCCGACGGCGACGCGCGCCGTAGCTCGAGCCTGCGCCATGAATCCGACATCCGTCGTCGTTCCGTGCCACCGCGTTATTCGGGAAGACGGAAATCTGGCGGGCTATCGCTGGGGGATTCAACGGAAACGCAGCTTGCTCGATCACGAAGCCGCCGCACAGAGGAGCAAACTCTAAGTTGCGCCTCAGCCCTGTGGCCTCACTTTTTCTGTGCCCTTGGGCCAGCGGGGCTTGAACGCGGATTCGGAAATGGGCGGGTTCCGGACCACCTTCGAATAGTGGACAATCGAATAGTCGCCCGACCCCGCTTCGTAGAACTGCTGCTGCACGGGAATCCAGGATGATTCATCGAGCCAGATCTCAATCTTAGCGATTTGATTCCGTATGCCCTGCGATTTCGGCGTCAATTCAAGCTCGACCGTCTTCCGGTCGTCCACTTTCTCTTCCTTGAGCACGGTGATGAGGTAGCCCTTTTCCAGCTCCTTACCTGCGGTTCCGAAGCCGAGCAGAAGAAACTGGTCCACCAGCGTGCGATTCTTGCCCAGATTGTATTCCTCCACTCGCTTTAGCCCCGGCGTATAGATGTACAGATTGTCGCCCGTCCGCAGAATGGTCCGCGCGTCAGGCGTCTTCAGATTGAGCAGCATTTTGTCACCGCGAACTAGGATCGTCCCATTCTCGGTCGAGCGGTCATTGACCACTACCGTCACTTTGGTGCGCTCAACATCTGCCGAAAGGCTGTGAAAATCTTTGGCCTGATCGTCCAATTGCCGCAGCACATTTTGCACTGTCCAGACTGGCTTGCTCTGGCCGCTTGCCGAAGGGACAGTAAAGAAAACGACCCACGCAGCCGCGCACACCACGGAAAAAGCTGCCCATCGAAGCTGCATCAATAAAGATTTCCCCCAACCAGCCGATAAGTTCCTTGATCAGCGCTAATGCTAGCATACCGGACATGGGATGATTCGGGGTGCTCAAAATCCATTGCCGCATCGCATTGGAGAGAAGGTAGGATGTTGACAGCAACTCCGGTTTGATTTCATCCGCCTCTGTCAGAAGCGCTAAGATGGGAGTGAAATCAAATAGGGCTTGACAAGAATTGGCACGCTGTGGAAAATGTGCGGGCGCCAGTTCCTGCCTTCCCTAACGGTTGATTGTTCCTCCCCTTTCGCATCGCCGGGAATAGTCTGCGAGGAGACCGGTGGCGGAAAAAGATGGCTTAGCAGCTAACATGGAGCTCGAACGCGAAGTAATCCGTTGTCAAGTTTGCGGATTAGTTCAATATCGTACACGCACAGGCAACTGCCGGCGCTGTTTGCGTCTGTTGCCGCCGAAGGTGACCTTTGTCATCCCGACTCCGTCGCCCCAGGATTTGCCGGGCGATGACCGTCAACTCTTCGAGAATTGGCCTAACCGCGAGACCGTTGAAAACATAGGTCAGCGTATCCGCCAGTTGCGTGAATCGCGCGGCATGACGCAGAGCCAGTTGCAAGCACGCTCTCGCGTTTCCCGTTCGTATCTGTCCCGCATCGAAAGCGGCCAGATGACGCCCAGCCTTGGCACGCTGGAAAAAATTGCCGAAGCATTGGGCGTCGGGTTGAACCGTTTCTTTGTGCCGGAATCGAACGGGGAAACGGTCCTGGAGGATCCCTTCATCCAGGGTCTCCGACCGTTTTTGCGGCAGCTCGACTGGGCGCAGTGGCAGGGCATTCTGAAGCGACTGCAAGCGATCAGCGAGCACGTCAGCACGAGCCAGCAGGTCCGCCCACTTGCGCCTCAATCGGCCGAGCGGATACCCCATAGCGTGCCGCGTCGCCATACCCAAGCGGGTGGGCACGCCGCTGCCTCTATCCACCGCTAGCGCGCGGCGAGGGTATTCGCCACTCCCACGCGATGGCCTAGAGCCGGCCCACGCACTTCGGGCGCGGGCCGGCGATGTACCTCCTTCCACGCAGGCGAGCACGTGTATGCGAGTTGCGGCGCTCTACGACATCCATGGGAACCTTCCTGCACTGGATGCTGTACTCGAAGAGATTCGTCGAGCCGAAGTAGACCTCATCGTTGTTGGCGGCGATGTGGTTCCCGGTCCGATGCCCTTAGAAGCGCTGGAACGTTTGAGCAATCTGCCTCTACCCACGCAGTTCATCCGAGGCAACGGCGAGTCCGCTGTGCTCGATGAAATGGCGGGGCGAGAACCCACGGCGGTCCCGGAGTCCTATTGGCCCGTCATTCGATGGACGGCTCGGCAGCTTTGTCCTGCCTATCAGGCGCTGCTTGAGGGTTGGCCGAAAACACTCAGCCTGGAGATTTTCCCGTTGGGAAAGGTTCTGTTCTGTCATGCAACGCCACGAAACAACACTGAGATCTTTACGTGTCTGACGCCGGAGCAGAGCCTCGTGCGCGTTTTCGAGGGGATCGACGCGCAGATCGTTGTCTGCGGTCATACCCACATGCAGTTCGACAGGATGGTTGGGCGAGTGCGAGTTGTAAATGCTGGTAGCGTGGGGATGCCCTTCGGCCAGCCAGGCGCGTATTGGCTCTTGCTGGGACCCGGCATTGGGCTGAGGCACACCCGTTACGAATATGCCCAGGCAGCGGAGCGGATTCAGGGGACGGCTTACCCGCAAGCGCAGGATTTTGCGGCACGCAGCGTACTTGAACCTCCGTCAGAGGCAGAGATGCTCAAACGGTTCGCCCGCGTCGAGTTGAGGTAGCGAGCAGAGGGGCTTGAGCCCTCGGCGGGCGATCGATTCGAAGCGTTCGGCGCCGGATTCTGCGACGTCCGACGAAGCCTAATAGAATCGTAGGCGCACGTCGTCCGCGCCCCTTTCAAGGTGCACGGAATCGATGAAACGAATCTGCCGATCGTCATAGGTCATGATCAGCGACTGAGTCCGCGTTCCTCCGCCAAAGAAGCGGACACCTCTCAGCAAGCCGCCTGGCGTGACACCCGTGCATGCAAAAATGATTTTTTTTCCTGGAGCCAAGTCAGCTGTGTCGTAAATGCGCTTCGGGTCCTTGATGCCCATTTTCGCAGCTCGTTCTTTGTGTTCGGCTTTCGAGATCACCAGCCGGCCGAGAATCTGGCCGTTCAAGCAACGCAGCGCGGCCCCTGTCAGCACTCCCTCCGGTGCGCCACCCGTTCCCATTACGGCGTGAATGCCCATATCGGAAACAGCTGCCGCGATACCCGCTGATAAATCGCCATCCGAAATTAAGCGAATGCGGGCTCCGGTCTTGCGTATGTCGGCAATCAGCTTTTCGTGCCGCGGCCGGTCGAGCACGGTGACCACCAAATCCTTTACTTTACGGTCGAGTCGCTTGGCGATGGCCTTGAGATTCCTTTCCGGGGGTGCGTCCAGATCGACCGCACCGCGGCACAACGGACCTACGATGATTTTCTCCATGTAGAGGTCCGGCGCATGCAACAGGCCACCATGCTCGCTCGCTGCTAGGACGGTGATGGCGTTCGGCTCGCCCGTGGCGCAAAGATTGGTGCCTTCGAGTGGATCGACGGCGATATCCACGGCAGGATATTGATGGTGCCGGTCATGGGAGGCCAGGCCCACCCTTTCCCCGATAAAGAGCATCGGGGCCTGGTCGCGTTCCCCTTCGCCGATGACAATGGTGCCATCCATGCCGACGGTGTCCATCTCCTCGCGCATGGCTTCCACCGCCACCTGGTCGGACTTGTGGCGGTCGCCGAGTCCCATGGTGCGCGCACATGCGATCGCCGCCCGCTCCACAACGCGCAAGTATTCAAGACTTAATTCCTGCTCCACGGATCCACCTCCCCGTCCTCAAAAGCGCCGGGCGATTCTAGGCGAGTCCGTCCTCCGCGCGTCCCTGTACGTGAGTGATTAGGGAGGTGCCACGCTTAGACGAACGCCGAAATTCCCGTGATGCGCTCACCGATCACCAGCTTGTGAATGTCGTGCGTGCCCTCGTACGTGTACACGGATTCGAGATTGTTCATGTGGCGCATCACGCAAGCATCGTCGACAATCCCGTTCGCACCCAAGATTTCCCGTGCCATGCGTGCGATTTCACGCGCCATCCATACGTTATTCATTTTCAGCATGGAGATATGGGATGGATGGACGCGCCCTTGATCCTTCAGCCGGCCAACCTGCAGCGCGAGGAATTGCGCCTTGGTGATCTCGGTGATCATCCAAACGAGTTTCTCCTGCACGAGTTGGTGTGACGCGATGGGCCGGTTCTCAAACTGCTTCCGCTGTTTTGCATAGTTGAGCGCTGCATCGTAGCACGCCATGGCGGCGCCAATCGCCCCCCAACCGATGCCGTAACGCGCCTGGTTCAGGCATGAAAGCGGCCCGCGCAATCCTTCGACCCCCGGCAGCAGGTTCTCAGCGGGGATCTTGCAGTTTGTCATCGCCAGGCCCGCGGTGACGGAAGCACGGAGCGACTGCTTGCCATGAATTGCCCACGCCTTGAATCCCGGAGTGTCCTTTTCGACGAGAAACCCCCGAATCTTTTGGTCGTCGCCCTTTGCCCAGATCACAGCCACATGGGCGATCGTTCCATTTGTGATCCACATCTTCTCACCGTCAAGAATGTAGCTGTCACCTTTTTTCACCGCGCGCGTCAGCATCCCTGCGGGATTGGAGCCAAACTGTGGCTCGGTCAATCCAAAGCAGCCGATTGCCTGGCCGCGTTGCAGCAGTGGCAGCCATCTCTGCTTTTGGGCATCGGTTCCAAAGGCGTGAATGGGGTACATCACCAACGCAGACTGCACCGAGACAAAGCTCCGCAGCCCGGAATCCCCTCTCTCGAGCTCCTGGGTCACCAGTCCGTACTCGACATTGGACATTTCGGCGCAGCCATAGCCCTTCAGGCTCGCGCCGAAAAACCCGAGCTCGGCCATTTCCGGTACCAGCTGCATTGGAAACTTGCCTTCGCGATCGTGCTCGAC
>CAYOXF010000099.1:0-5951 GCA_964407845.1 uncultured Acidobacteriaceae bacterium
AGTTTCTCGAAGCCCAGCTCGCTGTTCTCATGGGCGGCCGCGCTGCCGAGGAAATCTTCCTGCACCACATTACCACCGGCGCAGGCAACGATATCGAGCGCGCCACCGAAATTGCGCGGCAGATGGTCTGCGAGTGGGGCATGAGTCCACTCGGCCCGCTTACGTTTGGCAAGAAAGAAGAGCAGATCTTCCTCGGCCGGGAAATCGCGCAACATCGCGACTACTCCGAAGACACGGCCATCAAGATTGACGGCGAAGTGCGTACCATCGTCAGCACGGGCTATGCGAAGGCTCGGAATATTCTTGAGACGCACCGCGACACGCTCGAGCGCATTGCCCAGGCACTGCTAGATCGGGAAGTGCTGGATGCAGCCGAGCTCAAGCTCCTAATGGACGGCAAGCCGCTACCAGACAAAACACCACCGCCGCCTCCGGCTGCACCCCCCGTGCCGGCCAAGGAACCGCAGCTGACGCTGCGTCCGGAACCGCGCCCGATTCCTGGCATGGCCAAAGGCGAAAAGCCAGCGCCGGCCTGAAGCGGGTCCTGTCTTCACCGCCGCGCTTCTGCCACGTCCCTACCCACTGCCTTTCGTGCACATTCGACCGAGCTGCGCTCGTGGGGCTTGGCTACGCTCGGTTTCGCCCTTTGACAGGTTGCGAAAAGGCGTAGAATACCGCCATGACCAAGCAGCCTCGTGACACGTTCGAACTCGACTGCCCGTGCTGCAGCGCGAAGCTGACCGTGGATCGCGCGCTGGGCGTCATCCTGGCCCACACCACGCCAGTTCGTCCGCCCTCGATTGATTTGGACGACACGGCCAGCCTGCTCCGCGCACACGAAGACGCCGTCGAGGCAAAATTCCGCGCGTCGGTCGAAGCCGAAAAGGTGAAGGAAGACGTGCTCGCTCGGAAGTTTGCCGAAGGCCTGAAAAAGGCAAAGGATGCACCCGTCGAAAAGCCGATGCGCGATTTCGATCTCGATTAGGGCTCGATGGTTCCGCTTGCGGCTCTGTGATGTCTCCGGCGTCCACGTTGCCCTCCTTTTCGTCTTCCTCACAGCTGTTCTGGCTCTGATTTCGCCCCCGAACCTCGTGTCGCAATCCAAGAAAGCAAGCACACGCCCTGTCCAACTCGATCGGGGTATCCAGTGGCGCCGGGATCGCGCGACAGGGGAATTGCACCCGTTAACGGCTGGCGAGGGGGAAGCCGGCACGTCGAGCGAGATGGCAACGAACCCCCGCGCCCTGCGCGTGCGCACGCAGATGGTCGCCGTTACCTGCATCGTTTCCTCGGCGGACGGCACGGCCGTAACCGGGCTAGGCCGAGATGACTTCCGCATTCTCGATGATGGCGCGGTGCGTCCGATTTCCTATTTCGACGCCTCGACCGAGCCCGCCAGCATCGCACTCGTCGTGGACGCCAGCCCCAGTGTGCTGCGTGACTCCGAGGAAATGAAGCGGGCGGCCGAGGCGTTGATCCAATCGCTCGCGCCTCTTGATCAGGCCGCGGTTGTCGACTTTTCGGCACACACCTACCTCTTACTCGGATTCTCGGACGTGCGCGAGCAGATTCGCCGCGCCGTTGCGCGCGTAGACGTTCGTGAATTGCTGGGCGACACGGGCGGATCGAACATCTATGAAGCTGTCTATTTAGCCGCCTATGACCTTTTTCCGGGACGCAAGGGTCGCAAAGCCATTTTGTTGCTCACCGATGGACAGGACAGCGGATTAGGTCTCACACTCGATCCCGCCAGCACTGTGCCGGGACCCGGCCGAACGGTCGACCGACTCACCTTTGACGATGTCGCGCGGATCCTCGCCGATGAGGACATTCAGGTATTTGCCGTTTCGACTGAAAACCGCCCGGCCGTGATGACGCAGGAATGGCTCGCAGCGCACGAAAACACAACGCTCGTCAATCCATCGGCCCGTCGGTTGGGGATTCCGCCTTACACGCTCTACCTGGCCGAGCTGGTTCGGCGCGCGGGCGGCCAGCTTTACTTTCTGCGCGAGAGCGAAACGATGGCCGATGCCTTTCGCAGGATCGCCGAGAAAATCCGGGCGGAGTACACCGTTGGTTTCTCTCCGGCGGAAGCCGCAAGCAGCGGCGGCGCCAGCCCCGGATGGCATCGGCTGAGCGTCGCGGTCATCGACCAGCCGAACACCCGGGTGTCCCACCGCGCCGCCTATTACGTGGCTGTGCCGTAGGAGCGCCGCTCGCCGACTCCTCTCGTTTTCAAGAAAACCGTGATTCAATAGCGGTTCGTGATTCGCCGAGGAAAATTCAGCCTTCGGTTGCCCTCCCGAGTGCTCCGGCTCGGCGAGCGAACGCTCGTCATGGGTGTGTTAAACGTGACCCCAGACAGCTTTTCCGACGGTGGTCAGTACTTCGATCGGGAGCAGGCGGTCCGGCGGGCGTTCGAGATCGAGCGTACCGGCGCAGACATTCTCGACATTGGCGGTGAATCGACGCGTCCTGGATCGCGAAGAATCTCTCTCGAGCAGGAGATCGAGCGCGTGGTGCCGGTACTTGAGAAACTGCGCGGGCGGCTCAAAATCCCGATTTCGATCGACACAAGCAAGTCGGAAGTTGCCGAAGCGGCAGCCGATCGAGGCGCCGAGATCATCAACGACGTCACGGCTCTCCGCGCCGATCCGCGCCTGGCCGAAATCGCGGCACGCAGAAGGCTCGCGCTTATCCTGATGCACATGCGAGGCGAGCCCCGCACCATGCAGAAAAAGCCTTTTGCGCGCGAGGTCATGGGCGATGTGAGAATCGGCTTAAAACACGCGGTGGCTCGGGCGCGCCAGGCGGGAGTAGGGAGATCACAGATCCTTCTCGATCCCGGGATTGGATTCGGAAAAAGCGCACGGCAGAATTTCGAACTTCTAAGGCGCCTACCTGAACTCGCGCGCCTCGGCTTTCCGCTGCTGGTCGGGACGTCACGAAAGGGTTTCATCGGGAAAGCGCTGGGCGCAAGGGCTCAAGAGGAGCGGATATGGGGCACCGCGGCAACCGTCGCTGCCAGTGTCCTCGGCGGTGCGCACATCATTCGCGTCCACGACGTCGCCGAAATGGTACAGGTGGCGGTGATCGCCGATGCCATTTTGAATCCAGGTGTGGTCGCTCGCAAGCGCCTAGCCCCATGACGGTGGACACTTCTTTACTCGGGTCGCCCGACGAGCGTGCCAATTCCCGCAACGCGCTCATCGCCGGTTTCTTGGGCTGGACGCTCGACGCGTTCGATTATTTCATCCTGACGTACGTTTTGGCGCAGGTCGGCGCCGACTTCCACCGCTCGATTGTCGACATGGCCGAGACGATCACCGTCAGCCTTATGGTGAGGCCGATCGGCGCGCTGATCTTTGGCTTGATGGCGGACCGCTACGGCCGACGCTTGCCGCTGATGTTGGATATCCTTTTTTATTCCATTTTCGAAGTTCTTTCGGGGTTGGCCCGGACCTACCGCACGTTTTTCATCCTGCGGCTGCTCTATGGCATTGCCATGGGAGGCGAATGGGGTGTGGGCGCTTCCCTGGCGATGGAATCGGTCCCTGCAAAGTGGCGGGGAATCCTTTCCGGCCTTCTGCAGGAAGGTTACGCGTTGGGAAATCTACTTGCAGCCATCGCGTTTTGGAGGATTTTTCCCCACTGGGGATGGCGCCCCATGTTTTTCATTGGCGGTCTGCCGGCACTGCTGGTGCTTTTCATTCGCGCCAAGGTGAAGGAGAGCGAGGCGTGGAAGGCGGAGGCGGCCGCCCGGGCGAGTTGGCGGGAATATCTCAAGGCTGTGGTCGGGAACTGGAAGCGTTTTGTCTATCTCGTTCTGCTGATATCTGTCCTGGCCTTTATGTCGCACGGCACGCAAGATCTCTATCCGACCTTTCTCGAACACGAGCGCCAGTTCAGTACGCAAACGACGGCCATCATCAACGCGATCTCGATGGTGGGCGCGATCATCGGCGGGCTTCTCGTCGGACTGTATTCGGACCGCTATGGCCGGCGCCGGGCGATGGTTACCTCGGCTCTGCTGGCTTTGCTCATAATTCCCGCATGGGTTTTCGCACCGACCACGGCGTGGATCGTGGTCGGAGCCTTCGGGATGCAGTTCATGGTGCAGGGGGCCTGGGGTGTCGTTCCCGCGCACACCAACGAGCTTTCGCCGGGGGCGCTGCGCGGATTTTTTCCTGGTTTCGCGTATC
Source organism: uncultured Acidobacteriaceae bacterium (assembly GCA_964407845.1). Lineage (GTDB taxonomy): Bacteria > Acidobacteriota > Terriglobia > Acidiferrales > UBA7541 > Palsa-295. Next base: position 4,203 of record CAYOXF010000099.1, read on the forward strand.
AGCTCGGCGTACTGATTGCCGCAGGTTCGGCGACCGTAGAGGCCCTACTCACCCGGCACTTCACATACGCACAGGCTATGGGGGGTTTTGCCGCCGTCTCGTTTGTGCTGGGAACCGTCGTGATCCTAGCCGGACCGGAGGCGCACCGCGTGCGGTTCGGCAAAGCGTCGTAGTCTCAGACAGCGCTCGCGAGATTGCGTAGGGTGCGCCCTTTGGCCCGGTAAAGGGCATGGTCCGCGCTGGCTAGGATCGACAGCACGGAATCTCCTTCTTGGGGATAGACGGCAACTCCCGTGCTCGCCGTGAGGCGGGGCAATTCTTCGTCCTTTGCGATGGCTTCCGACACGCGGCGCGCAACTTCGCGCGCTGCCTCTTTCGCGGTTTCCGGCAGAACCAGAGCGAACTCGTCACCCCCGTACCGCGCAGCCGTGTCGATCGCGCGCGAGTTCAATTGCATCGCGTGAGCCACGCGACAGATGGCCCGGCTCCCGACGGCGTGGCCGTATTCATCATTGATGCGCTTCAAGTGATCCAGATCAAACAGCAATAGGGAAAAGGGCCTTCCTGTGCGCTTCGTACGTTCGATCTCGCTTGCCAGTGCGTCGATCAGCCGACGATAGTTCGCAAGACCTGTCAAGGGATCGCTCGCAGCCAGCCGCCGGACATGTTCGAACAGTTCGACGTTGTCGAGCAGTGCGCCCGTGAGCAGCACCGCATAGCTCGCAAACTGCAGCCCCACGCCCAGCGCGAAGGGTCCGTCGAGAGGTCGCTCGGACTGACTGGCCGCCAGGCACGAGCCCACGCTCAAACCCGTCATCAGATAAAGAGAGTGATCGAACGCGGAATGTGCGTAGTCGAGGCGCCGGTAATAGCCGATCGTGGCGATCGAAAACAGCAGCACGGGGAACAGGTTCCCGGGCCTTGGAAACAGTCCGTCGGAGTGAACCACGAAGTCGGCCGGCAGCCACCGGTGCGTGCCGCTGAGCGCCGTAGCCAGCGCGAGGACCAGGCACAGGGCTATCGCGATCTCGCGGGCAGGATAGCGGGACATCGGCAGCCGACGCTCCACGTACAGTGCGACGACCATGAGAACCGCCACAACGGTACAGGCGATGACCCAGGTGATTGGGTCGCGCGGTGTCGCATTGGGATCCGGCGCCGGAGAGTGGAAGGTAACGAAGCTCGAGCTGATGAGCGTGATGCCGATGATAACGAAGCCGCAAGAAAGGACCAGCGGCAGGCGGTCGCCGGTTCCCCGGAATCGGACCAAGGCCAGGGCGGCGAAGGTGAGGGCGAGAAACCCTGTGGTGATTTCGACTTCGCCGTAGAGCCATACGTCAAGGCCGACGCGAGAATGGCGCGACCAGGCGGCCAGAAGAAAAATGCCAGCGGCTGCGGCCGCGAAAAGATAGGCGAAGCGGCGCCTCCCCAGATGGGTCCGCCGATCACTCCAGTGATTTACCCGAGGTCCCACGTCCATAGGACTCCTTGTCATCAGGGTAAACCCGCTCGAGGCGGACGGCGACGACCAACTGCCAGATTCTGTTGCCTATGCCGCAACCTTGAAGACTTGTGAGTGATCGACCACTGCGATCGAGGGTGCGTCCCGTTCGAAGGTCGCGTGCTAAAATGATCTTGCGTCGTCGCTTCCGAATTCTCAAGCAATCGGGCGGGCCGAAACACTCGGCCCTTTTTGTGTAGCCGCAGGTCGAAAGCCAAGCATGACATCGATTCGCAATATCGCCATCA
>CAYOXF010000100.1:0-30512 GCA_964407845.1 uncultured Acidobacteriaceae bacterium
GTGCGCCATGATCCCGATATTGCGCGTCTGTTCGAGTTGTACTTGTCGTGCCATGTTACAACGTCGCCTACCAACGATAGTGCGCGAAAGCCTTGTTGGCCTCCGCCATGCGGTGCACGTCCTCTTTCTTCTTCACTGCGCCGCCGCGGCCGTTTGCGGCGTCCATAATTTCATCGGCCAGCTTGTCGGTCATCGATTTCCCGGAGCGCTCCCGCGCGTACTGTACCAGCCAGTGAATCGCGAGCGATTGGCGTCGGAACGGGTTTACTTCCACGGGCACTTGATAGTTCGCGCCTCCGACGCGCCGGGTTTTCACTTCCAGCGTGGGCTTACAATTCTCAACGGCCTTCTTAAAGAGCTTGAACGCGTCGTCGTTCGCCTTCTTCCCCACCTGATCCATGGCGTCATAGAAAATGGTCTGCGCCGTGGAGCGCTTGCCGTCGTACATCATGCTGGAGATAAACTTTTGCACGAGGTCGCTGCCGTAGACCGGATCGCCAGGAATCCTTCTGCGAAGAACCCAGCCCTTTCTTGGCATCGTCTTGTTCTCCTACTTCGCCGCGGCTTTTGGCCGCTTGGCGCCGTATTTCGAGCGCCCCTGCTTGCGATTCTCCACGCCAGCGGCGTCCAGCGTGCCTCGAATCACGTGATAGCGGACACCAGGCAGGTCCTTCACACGCCCCCCGCGCACGAGCACGATCGAGTGCTCCTGCAGGTTGTGTCCAATGCCGGGAATGTACGTCGTAACTTCGGCGCTGTTCGTGAGCCGCGCGCGCGCCACTTTTCGCAAGGCCGAATTCGGTTTCTTGGGAGTTTGCGTGTACACGCGAACGCACACGCCGCGCTTTTCTGGACACCCTTCCAGAGCTGGGGATTTCGTTTTCGTTCGAATCTGCTCTCGTCCGTAGCGCACCAATTGTGAAAACGTCGGCACTTTTCCCCCTGGTTCGAAAAACGTCGGTTCTTTTGTGATTCTGCGCAGTCCAAACCTTCCGCGCAGAAATTCGCGGGTGAATAAACAGAAGGTGGCCCCACCTAACCTGAAGGAACTACCAGGTACTCCGCGCTGACGCTACTCACCCCAAGGAGTGAACTGCATCTGCCGAATGCGGAGGGCTCGCACGGCTTTGCGGGGCTGGCGCCCCATTCCGGCCGCTCTTCGCCGCCCCGTTCCGTCCTTCTCTGTTCCGGGGCCGGAAGACTTCCCTTTCACCACCAGGCCCGAAGGCCCTCAGACAACCGAGTGAGTATAGGGAAAATAACAAATCCTGTCAACATCATATCTCTGTGGAAAATGTGGGCTTAGGGCCAGAAAAGGGGAACGCCCGAGCGTCCCGGACGAAAAGGCAACTCTCGATAGCCCCTCCTCCCCGTGCTGGCTTACCTAGCCCGGCTCTGCTGCGAGCGAGGCCCTCGGGCCACAGAGGCAGACAACGTGGCCGTTAGCGATCCTTCATTTTATTGATATATAAGTACTTCCCTGTCTCCCGTGAACTCTCGTGCGCGTGGGGAGGTGGCGGGCCAACGAATGTCCCCTAGGAACTTGCTCCGCTTGAAGGTTCCAGATTACTCAACTCGGGTGTCATCGGCTCTTTACCCCGAAATGCCCGGGCACCTACACTTGTCCCGGAGATTTCAACAGAGAGGATCGATGAATCTTCGGCCGATAGCCTTTTTGTGCTTGCTCACCTGTCCGGGAATTGCCGGAGCACAGACGTTGGCCACAATCCATCGGGAGTCGCCCTCTGAGGCTGAGTTTTCGCGCGAGCCTTTTGTCATCGAGCGGTACGTCACGACCGCGCGGTTCGAAAACGACGGCACGGGCGAACAAGAGCTCCACGTTCGGGTACGTGTGCAATCCGACGCAGGGGTTGCCTCGTGGACCCAACTGGTTATTGGATACCATGCCGCAACCGAGGCCGTCGAGGTTCGCTCCGTCGAACTAGAAAAACCCGACGGCCGCACCGTAGCCATAGGCGCAGATGCCGCTAAGGACACCGTGGCGGCCATCGTGCGTGATTTTCCGGCCTACGCAGACTGCCAAGAAAAGTACATTTCGATTCCGTCCCTCGCACCTGGCGACACGCTGGAATACGACATTGTGAAGCGCGCGACCAAAGCCGTAGCGCCCAACGAATTCTGGTTTGAACACAGTTTTGTCGACCGCGCGATCGTTCTCGATGAGCGTCTGGAAATCGATATTCCCTCGACCCGCAAGGTGACCCTAAAATCCTCCGCGCCCTACGAAACCGAGCAGCTCCTCAATCGTACGATCTACCGCTGGAAGCACCACACTCTCAAGATCAACGAACGTCCCTCCCAGCAGGACTCGCAGGAACGGCGCCAAAAGCCTTCCGACGTACAGCTCACGGCCTTCGCGAGCTGGGACGAGGTCGCGCGCTGGTATGCCCAACGGGCCCGAGGCTCCGACGAGGTTACGCCCGAGATTCGCGCCAAGACCGAGGAACTCATCCAGGGGCGCGCGAGCGATCTCGGAAAAGCGCAAGCTCTCTACGACTACGTGGCCAAGAGCATCCGCTACGTGGACCTTCCTTTCGATGCTGCCGGATACCGGCCTCACACGGCCGCCGAGGTTCTCGCCAACCAGTACGGCGATTCCGAAGACAAGCACACCCTGCTGGCCGCGATGTTCCGCGCAGCAGGAATGTCTGCCGAAATGGCCCTCCTTCCATCTGTGGGAAAGCTCGACACCGCCGTACCCTCGCCCGGGCAAATCGGTCGCGCCATCACGGTTGTGCCGATCGAAGGAGATCGGATCTGGATGAATGCAACCATGGACGTGGTGCCGTTTCGGTTGCTGGCGATCCAACTTCGCCAGAAATCAGCACTTCTGGTCTCCGCAGATGGTTCTGGAAAAATTGTGGAGACACCGGTCGATCCGCCTTTTCTCTCGGAACAACACGTCGCTATTGAAGGTGAAGTCAGTGAGCTTGGCAAGCTAACCGCGAGCGTCCACTATACGGTCCGCGGCGACACGGAACTTGTGCTTCGCTCGGCCTTTCACCGCGCGCTACCGACCGAGTGGAGGCAGATTGGCCAGACCATTCTCACTCTCGACGGAATCCACGGCGAAGTGATATCGGCCAAACCGAACGATCCGACCGCCACGGACGATCCGTTTGAACTCGTTATCGATTTCACGGAAGCCAATTTCATCGATTGGTCGAATGTGAGGACCCGGACGTCTTTGCCGTTGCTGACGATCGGCCTGCCCGATCCGCCCAGTGACACGTCGAAGCCCATCGAGCTAGGCAGCCCGCTCCACGTGACCGTGAGTCTGAGGCTCCGTCTCCCACCGTCGCTTCAGGCACATCCTCCAGTGGGTGTAGCCATCCAGCACGATTACGCGGAATTCAAGGCCAGCTACAGCTACGAAGATCACGTGATGACTGCGTTGCGGTCTCTCGATTTCAAGATGCGTACCCTTCCGTCGTCACGAGCCAGCGAATACGCCACCTTCACCCACGCCGTAACCGCCGATGAGAATCAGCCGCTGATCGTCGAGAATATCGCTCCCGGAGGGCCCGCGATTCCCGCCCGCTCGACGGCCGACGAGCTAGTCGAGGCAGGTGAGGCGGCATTGAGCAATGAAAATAGCCGTGCCGCGATCCCCCTGCTGGAACGTGCCGTCGAGATCGAACCGCAGCACAAACAGGCATGGAACGACCTGGGGCTTGCCTATCTCAGGGCCGGAAAGCTGGACGAAGCGATTCGGGCGTTCCAAAAGCAGCTCGAAGTAAATCCGTCGGACGAGCGCGCCAACGATTACCTTGGGCTCGCCTTCGAACGGAAGCAGGACTATCGGGAAGCGGCAGCGGCCTTTCGGAGGCAAGCCCAAATCAGTCCCCTGGACCCCATCGCTCATGCCTCTTTGGGAGGCTTGCTGCTTGAGCAGCATGATTACACGCAGGCGGTGCCCGAGTTCGAAAAGGCCACGATTCTTTCGCCGGAGAATGCAGAGCTCGAGGTGGATCTTGGACGTGCCTATGCGGGCGCGGGAAACAATAATGCAGCGGTCTCCGCCTTCGAAAAAGCTGCTGCCCTTTCGCGCTCGCCCGCCATCCTAAATGAGGTGGCTTTCAACCTCGCCGAACAGAAACTCGCCCTCGACAAGGCCGAGCGTTACGCCGAAGTGGCGATCGCCGACGCCGCCGGAGATCTTCGCTCCGTTGATCTTACTCACCTGACCGATACAGTGCTTGCTCAGATGGAAGATATGGCGGCGTATTGGGACACGCTTGGCTGGATCTATTTTCAGAAAGGCGACCTAGATCGCGCCACCGAGTACATCCGCGCCGCATGGGTGCTCAGCGAGGATGGCGAAGCAGGAGACCACTTGGCACAGATATACGCGAAATCAGGCGACAAGCAGAGCGCGATCCACGCCTGCGCTCTCGCTCTTGCCGCGCCACATGCGACTCCTGAAACGCGAGCGCGCCTCATGCTGCTACTGGGAGGCAACGCGCCGATCGATGACCTCGTGAGCCGAGCCAAGCCTGAATTGGAAGCGCTTCGCACCATTCCCGCTGGAAGGCTCCTTGCCGAAGATGCGCGGGCAGATTTTTTCATCCAGCTGTCATCGGGTAAGAGCAGGGCGGACGTGGACGCCGTGAAATTCATCAGCGGCAGCGAAATCTTGCGACCCCTTTCGGACCGGTTGCGCTCTCTTGATTACGGCGCCGTTTTTCCCGACGCCTCCCCCGCCAAACTCATCCGCCGCGGCACGTTGTCGTGCCATGCGAAAGCAGGCGATTGCGAGTTGATCCTGCTCCCGCCGGAAGAGGTCCGCTTATCCAATTGAACGGATCATTGCAGCACGCGCCTCCTTACAGCTGCGCGCTCATAAAGCGGCCCAATAGTCCCGGCACGCGCAACCCATCGCTACGATTGTGAAAATAACGGGCATTGATTTCCGCCGCCCCCAGGTTCTCAATTGAATGAAACCCCATGCCCTCCAGTTCTTCCCGCAGCTTCTCCGGTGGGAAAGATGTTCGAAACGGTTCCCCTGCCTTCCTGACTCGCCGCGAGAGCGCATCGTAGACCAACTGGTGAGTCCAATCGAGTGTCTCGCGGGGCACCATGTAGTCGAAGACCACGCCTCCACCCGGCGTGCCTGAGGCGATAAAGCGAAACGTGTCCATCACGGTCTCACGAGCCAAGTACATGGTCACGCCGAGCCAGGAAAACAACGCAGGCTTGGCCACATCAAATCCGGCCTGCTGCAAGCCTTCTCGGAGAGTTTGATGCTCGAAATCTACCGGCGCAAAGCTTACGGAAGGGGGAATCGCGATGTTGGCAGCCACGAGCTGTTGGCGCTTCCATTCCTGCGTGGCCGGATAATCGACTTCAAAAACTCGGAGCTGTTGCTGCGCATGGGGATTTCGATAGGCAAACGTGTCCAGACCCGCGCCTAAAATCACATATTGTTTTGCTCCCCTCTCTACGGCCCGCGCAAGCTGGTCTTCCGCATACCGGCTACGCGCCGCCATCGAAGCTCGTACGGCACGGCCAAACCGGTTCAGAAACCGCGGTTCACCTCTCAGGCGCTCCTCGGCGCCGGGCCCGAGGATGCCGATCGCGATGGGATCATCAAACACCTTGGGATGATCGAAAATTTGGTGGGCGGCACGGCGCATCGCCACCATGTACGCGGTTCGGCTGGGCCGGGCTTCTCTCATTCGAATCTCGAACCAGGGGCTCTGTTTGCCGATCCGTTCCTTTCGAGCCGATGGGGTTATCTCGGCGAGGCAGCACTGCTTAGGACACAGATTCGGGCAGGATCGTCATTTGATTTCCATCACTTCTTTTTCTTTCGTGGCGGAGAGATCCTCAATTTTCTTCGTCTCGGCGTGAGTGAGCTTCTCGAGTTCGTCAAGCGAACGCTTTCGTTCGTCTTCGCTGATCTTCTTGTCCTTTTCCAGCTTCTCGACAGCCTCTTTGATGTCGCGACGGATGTTTCGGACTGCTGTACGGTGATTTTCAAGGACTTTGTGAATGTGCTTCACAAGGTCCTTGCGGCGGTCCTCTGTCAAGGGTGGAATCGGTACGCGCACAACCTTGCCGTCGTTTGTGGGGTTCAGACCGAGATCCGATGTGCGGATCGCCTTATCAATCGGCACAACCGCGCCCGGATCCCACGGGGAAATCACGATGGTCATCGGATCGGGAACGTTCAGCGTACCAAGCTGGTTGATCGGCATGGGCGTGCCGTGGTAATCCACGCGTACATGATCGAGCAGCGCCACATTGGCGCGGCCCGTTCGCACACTCGCCAAGTCCTTGCGGAAATCCTCTACCGCCTTTTCCATTCTGACTTTGGCTTGTCCGAGAGCATCTTTGCTTGTAGCAATAGGGGTCATTGGAAGCAAGTCTCCACCGGCAGCCGGTCAAGCAGCCGTAACGGTCGAGCCCACGCGCTCGCCCACTACCACGCGCCTCAGATTCCCTGGCACATTCATGTTAAAGACCACGATCGGCATCTTGTTATCCATACAAAGAGAGATAGCCGTCGAGTCCATCACCGAAAGCCCCTTCTGCAGCACGTCCAGATACGTGATTCGGTCAAACATCGTGGCACTGGCAACCTTTTCCGGATCAGCATCGTAAATTCCGTCGACCCGAGTGGCCTTCAGAATTACCTGAGCCTTGATTTCCATGGCGCGGAGCGCCGCTGCGGTGTCGGTTGAGAAGTAGGGATTCCCCGTACCTGCGGCGAAGATAACCACGCGTCCCTTTTCCAGGTGCCGCGTGGCACGGCGCCGAATAAACGGCTCGGCCACCTGGTGCATCTCGATCGCGCTCATCAACCGCGTGTGGCAGCCCTGCTTTTCGAGCGTGTCTTGCAGTGCCAGACCGTTCAGAACCGTCGCAAGCATGCCCATGTGATCGCCTGTGGCTCGATCGATCGTAAGACCTTGCTGGCGGGCGCCCCGAAAGATATTGCCGCCGCCGACAATCAGGGCCACCTCGACGCCCAGTTCCTGCACGTCCTTCACTTCGCGAGCGATATTTTTGATCGTCTCGGCGTGTATGCCGTAATTCTCCGGCCCGGAAAAAGACTCGCCCGAAAGTTTCAAAACAATGCGCCGGAAGATCGGTGCATCGAGGCTCTTGCCATCCCGCTCGGGCTTCACGCGGACTTGATCCTGGAAGCGTTCTCGGTCATTGCTGGCGGCATTCTAGCAGAGAATAGACAACGCGTGGGGATGGGGTCTGACAAGATCGGGAGGATTCACTTGGCGGGCACAGTCACGTCGCTACCGGAATCGCCCGGAGCAGAGCCCGCAGCAGATGCGCCATCGACCTCGCCGACCTTGAAGCGGGAAAAACGACGTACCGCTATGTTTTCTCCGAGTTTGGCAATCGCCTGATCGACTAACTCCTTTACCGTGATGGCCTCGTCTTTAATGAAGTGTTGCTCGTACAGGCAGTTCTCCTCGTAGAACTTCTCCATCTTCCCGCCGATGATCTTATCGATGAAGGCTTCCGGCTTCCCACTCGCCTTGGCTTCTTCACGATACGCGGCCTTCTTGACGTCGAGGATTTCCTGGGTCACTTCCTCACGGCGCACAAAATGCGGGTCCAGCGCTGCGATGTGCATGGCCACATCGTGGCTCAGGTGCTGGAAATCCTCAGTACGAGCGACAAAGTCGCTCTCGCAATTGATCTCCACCAGCACGCCGATCTTGCCCCCTGCATGGATGTAGCAGGAAACCAGCCCTTCCGACGTGGCGCGCTGCGCCTTCTTCGCCGCGGCGACCTGCCCCTTCTTGCGAAGGATGTTGACCGCTTGCTCGAGATCGAGGGCGGCCTCAATCAGCGCAGCGCGACAATCAGAAAAGCCCGCACCGGTCTTGTCGCGAAGCTCCTTTACAAGCTGTGCGGAAGGTCCCTTGCCAGGTTCGGTAGCTGTCGCCATCGGCGTACTCGATTCCTTCTCTTAAGATCTAAGCCGGCCCGGCCGGACTCCGGCGTGTCGTCCTATCGGGAACTGGCCTCATCATCCGTCGACACGGAGGCAGCGGCCTCATCGGTGGCCTCGCCTTCTACGTAGTCCCCTTCCATCTTTTCGTACTGCTCATAGGCGCTCGTGTCGACGTACTCAGGAGCTTCTTCACCAGCGGCGCCTTCGGTCGCCTTCTGATCCGCGATTTGCGTCTGCTCGAAGGACTGCCGACCTGTCAGGACGGCATCGGAAATCTTCGACGTGAACAGACGAATCGCGCGAAGCGCGTCATCGTTGCCCGGGATCACCCAGTCGACTAGACTCGGATCGCAATTGGTGTCCACAATCGCCACCACAGGGATTCCCATCCTTCGGGCTTCGCGCACGGCAATCACTTCCGCGTTCGGGTCGATCACGAACATCGCGTCGGGCAGTGTGGTCATATTCTCCACGCCCGCAAAATTCTGCTGCAGATGCTTCAGTTCGCGATCCAGACGGGCGCCTTCCTTCTTTGAGAACTCCGCCATCCGCCCGTCTTCGGACATGGACTTGAGCAGTTTCAGCCGCTTGATGGACTTTTGAAGGGTGACCCAGTTCGTCAGCGTACCGCCGAGCCAGCGATGGTTCACGTAAAACATCCCGCAACGCTGCGCCTCTTCGGCGATAGCCTCCTGCGCTTGACGCTTCGTTCCCAAAAAAAGCACGCTCTTGCCCTGTGCCGCCTGATCGGCAATGTAGCGTGCCGCCTCGCGGAACATCTTCAAGGTCTTCTGCAGATCGATGATGTGGATTCCGTTTCGTTCACCGAAAATGTACTCCTTCATCTTCGGATTCCAGCGCCGCGTCTGGTGGCCAAAGTGAACGCCAGCCTCCAGAAGCTCCTTCATTGTAATTTCGACTGCCAAAGTGCCTCCTTTCCTCAAGAGGGACGCTTATGCCCTGAGGCCGCCTGCGCCCGAGGACGATCCGGTTGTCCGGAACAGCATCCTTTTTCGCCGGACCCTTGCCGGCCGTGAAATATCCAGCCCATTGAGCTGGAGCCCTACCGCTTGCTGTACTGGAAGCGCCGTCGTGCTCCCTTTTGTCCGTACTTCTTTCTTTCCTTCATGCGCGGATCGCGCGTGAGGAACCCGTTCTTCCGCAGCGCGGGCCGTAGCTCGGGATTTAGGGCCGCGAGGGCTCGGGAAAGCCCCATACGTACCGCGCCCGCTTGCCCACCTACCCCACCACCCTTCACCATCGCGTTCACATCGACCTGATCCTGCATCTGCGTGAACTTCAGGGGCTCGACGGCGGCCGTGTGCCACGCGATATTCCTGAAATAGTCATCGACTGGACGGCCATTCACGATGAACCGCGCCGGCCCCGGCTTGATGTATACGCGGGCCACCGATTCCCGCCGGCGCCCTGTACCGTAGAATTGCTTCGCTGCCGCGGTTGTCGAACTCGAACTCAACTTTCCTCCTATCTCGTTCCACCACCAGACCGCTTGGTCGGCGGACTTCGCCGTGCGGACCGATAGACGCTCGAAACTTTCTCCACGAGGTTACAGCGCGAGTGGCTGGGGCTTCTGTCCGGCGTGGCGATGCAACGCTTCACTTCCGGCATACACACGCAGCTTCCTGGCACGACGTGCGCGCAGCTTGTTTTTCGGGAGCATCCCGAGCACTGCTTCGCGCACAACCTCTTCCGGACGGCGCTCCATCAGCGACCGCACCGGCACGGTCTTCAACCCACCCGGGTACCCACTGTGACGCCGATAGACTTTCTGATCAATCTTATTGCCCGTCAGCTTAATCTGCTCGGCATTGATGACAATTACGTGATCGCCGCAATCAAGATGGGGCGAAAAACTCGCCTTGTCCTTCCCGATCAGAATCCTGGCCACACGCGTCGCCAGCCGGCCGAGCACTTGACCGCCGGCGTCGACGACAAACCAATTTTTGCCGACAGTGAGCGCTTCGGCCTCGCGTCCCCGTGGCACGTACGTTCGCATATGCGCAGTTACACCTTTCCCTATAAGGACAAACCCTGAGTGTAGGCTACGCCGTCATCTCTGTCAATCAGGAGCTGGTACGACTGTTTGACAACGAGGGACGCCACAGCTGTGCATTTGCTGAAATTCGGCGACTATTCACCCATCTCTTACAGAGGAGTAACCGAGGAACATTAGAGTCACGCAGGAAATCTATGAGCATAACTCTGGGTTCCCTGGCAGACCCGGGCGCCGGCCAGTCCGAAGCCTTGGAAATTCTGCTCCGACAAGCTGCCGCGCGCTGCTGGCTGGAGCGGGTGAAACCGCAAGTTTCAGAGGGGGCTTACACTGTGGGTTATGAACAGATCGGGGAAACGGCCGGAGCCGTTTGGCAAACGCTCTCCAAGCAAGGACCCCTCACGTTCGCCGCTTTGATGGAAGAGGTCAACGCGCCGCAGAGCCTCTTCTTTATGGCCATTGGGTGGCTCGCGCGCGAACACAAATTGAAAATCGAACCCGCTGGCGGCGACTACGTCGTAGACCTCACCTAATCTTGCTCGGTTGGGCCGTTCGAGCGCCCTCTGTCCTACGGAATCTGCTCAAGGAAGCTCGAACCATGCGGAATGGAGCCGCCGAAATTTTCGGCCACGGTCTGTCCCATGTCGGCAAGCGTCGGCCGCACGCCGAGATTTGCGCCTCCGGGCGAACCGGGGCTGTAGGCAAGAATGGGGACGTATTCACGCGAGTGGTCGGTGGTCGGACAAACGGGGTCCGGATCGCAACCGTGGTCAGCGGTAAGCAGAAGAAGATCGAAGTCGCGAAGTGATGGCTGGAAGCGACCGAGCAGATCGTCGAATTCCTCGAGCGAGCACGCAAATCCCTCCACATCTTTGCGATGGCCGTACAGCATGTCGAAATCGACGAGGTTCGCGAAGATCAGCCCTTCCGATCTCTGGCAGATCGCTTGGTTCAGTTTGGCCATGCCATCGGAGTTATTCTTCGTAGTGACGTAATCGGGGACGCCGCGACCGTTGTAGATGTCGTGAATCTTGCCGATACCGAGCACAGGAATCTTACGATCGGCGAGCACGTCAAGGAGCATCGGACGTGGGGGCTCGACGGCATAATCGTGGCGGCGCTCGGTGCGGCGAAAATTTCCGGGCCCGCCAGTGAACGGTCGTGCGATCACGCGGCCCACGCGGTTGGGCCCATCGAGCATCCCGCGCGCGGTCTCGCACATGCGGTAAAGATCAGCGATCGGGATGACGTCTTCGTGCGAGGCGATCTGAAAGACGCTGTCGCCGGAGGTATAGACGATGGGAAAACCCGTTCGCATGTGCTCTTCACCAAGCTCTTTGATGATCTCCGTTCCAGAGGCAGGCTTGTTGCCGAGCGTGCGTCGTCCGATCCGGCGCTCGAATTCCGCCATCAGCTCCTTCGGAAATCCGTCGGGATAGACCGGGAAGGCCTGCTCCAGCCAGATTCCCGCCATTTCCCAGTGACCCGTCGTGGTGTCCTTGCCGGGCGAGACGGTTGCGCCTTTGCCAAAACTGCCGTCTGGGTGCGGCAGCGGTGGAAGATGATCGAGCGGCCGAATGTTGGCAAGACCAAGTCGGACAAGGTTGGGGACCCTAAGTGGGCGAGAGCGCGCGATGTGGCCAAGGGTGTCGCGGCCGACATCTCCGTAGACGGCAGCGTCCGGAAGTTCGCCAATTCCGACGCTATCCAGAACGATCCAAATGACGCGGTCAAATCGGCGAGAGTTCGCCATTTCGGTGGATTTCCTCGCGGACCGCCCCATGGTATCCCAGCCGGCACCGATGCCACAATGACGTCGCTCCCCACAAGACCGCCGGGCGGGCATGGCCGAGCGCATTCTTGTGGGGCCGAAAAACGAATAGTAAACTGGCTGCCAGTTGCGCAGGAGGAGGCATGTATGCCGCGGACCGTGCGTTGTGGAGTTATCCAAGCTGCTTGCGAATGGTCGCCCGAAAGGCATTCGCTCAGCGATATCAAAGAAAAAATGATCGCGAAGCACGAGAGGATGATCGCCGCGGCGGCTAAGAGGGGCGTGCAAATTCTCGGGCTTCAGGAGCTCTTCTATGGGCCGTATTTCTGTGCGGAGCAAAACGCGCGCTGGTATGAGTTGACCGAGCGGGTACCGAACGGCCCCACGCTCGCGAGGATGCAAAAGCTGGCGAAGAAACACAAAATGGTCATGGTGGTTCCCATCTACGAAGTGGAAATGACCGGAGTTTTCTACAATACGGCGGCCGTGTTCGACTCCGATGGCAGCTACCTGGGCAAGTACCGGAAGCACCACATCCCACACTGCCACCCGGGATTCTGGGAGAAGTTCTATTTCACCCCGGGCAACGCCGGCTACCCCGTTTTTGAGACCCGCCATGGACGCGTCGGGGTATACATCTGCTACGATCGGCACTTTCCTGAAGGAGCCCGGATCCTAGGACTGAACGGCGCGGAAATTGTTTTCAATCCGTCGGCCACGGTGGCGGGACTTTCTGAGTACCTGTGGGAGCTGGAGCAGCCAGCGCACGCAGTGGCCAATCAATACTTCGTCGCGGCCATCAATCGCGTCGGAACCGAGAAGCCGTGGAGCATCGGTGAGTTTTACGGCAAGAGTTATTTCTGCAACCCGCGCGGGAAGATCGTTGCGCAGGCGAGCCGCGACAAAGACGAACTGGTAGTGGCCGAGCTCGACTTCGACGAAATCAAGGAAGTCCGCGCGACATGGCAGTTCTACCGCGACCGACGCCCAGAAAGTTACGACGAGATCGTGAGAACGCGCGCCTCCGGCTCGGCACAGGCTGCTGACTGAGGCGATGCCCATGACCACCGCGACCGTTGCTACGCCGCTTTGCCGCAACTTCATAAATGGCCGCTGGGTCGAGTCGCGTTCCGGACAGACCGTCGAGCGGCGCAATCCCGCCAATTTACAGGAGGTGACGAGTACGGCACCGCTCTCGACGCGGGAGGAGGTGCGCGAAGCGATCGCCGCAGCAAAGGCGGCGTTTCCGGCCTGGCGCGACACGCCGGCGCCCCTACGAGGAAAAGTGCTCGCTCGGGCAGCAGCCCTCATGGAGGCGCAAAAGAACGCGCTGGCCCGGACGCTCTGCCGCGAAGAAGGCAAGACGCTGAAGGAATCGTCGATCGAGGTCGAGCGGTCGATCCACATTCTCGAGTTCACCGCGGCCGAAGGGCGCCGGATGGGCGGCGAAACGGTCCCGAGCGAGCTGAGGAAGAATCTGGCGTACACGATCAAGCAACCGCTTGGCGTGGTCGGGGCCATCACGCCGTGGAATTTTCCCGTAGCGATTCCGGTATGGAAGGTGGCGCCGGCGATGGTTGCGGGGAATACCATGGTGCTGAAGCCAGCCGAGCTGACTCCGGAATGTGCGACCCGGGTGGTCGATGTTTTTCGCGAAGCGGGCGTGCCGCCGGGTGTGCTGAACCTGGTCCTCGGGGCAGGCGAGGAAGTAGGCGACGAACTATTGCAGGACCGCGAAGTGCGCGCGATCTCGTTCACCGGATCGAATGAAGTCGGCAGCCGCATCTATGCCCTGGCGGCCCGGCAGATGAAGAAATGCCAATGCGAAATGGGAGGCAAAAATCCTGTGGTCGTGCTCGGCGACGCGGACTTGGCCCGGGCCACGGAGTCGGTCGTGTTGGGAGCGTTTGGATCGAGCGGACAGCGGTGTACGGCGACAAGCCGCGTGGTGGTAGAAGAGGCGATCGCGGACGAATTCGTGAAGAGGCTATTGGGACGTGTCGAGAAACTGCGAGTCGGCAACGGGCTCGACCCGGAGGTCGATGTGGGCCCGGTCGTGGATGAGCAGCAAATGAAGACCGTGCTCAGATACCTCGAAATCGGCAAAAAAGAGGCGCAGCTTCTCGTCGGTGGAGAACGAATGGCCAGCCGTGAATATGAGCATGGCTACTTCATCGCGCCGACCGTGTTTGATCACGCGGCCTGGAACAGCGTGATTGCGCAGGAGGAAATTTTTGGACCCGTGCTTTCCGTGATTCGGGTGGCGAATTTTGAAGAAGCGTTGCGCGTGGCGAATTCGGTGCCTTATGGACTTTCGAGCTCCCTTTATACCAACGACGCGCACAGAATTTTCGAGTTTATCGACCGCATTGAGACAGGGATCACGCACGTGAATGCTCCGACGGTTGCGAGCGAAGCACAAATGCCATTCGGCGGGATCAAGGCCACCGGCGTGGGCGTACGCGAAATGGGCCGCACGGCCATCGATTTCTACACGGAGCTGAAGGCTGTCTACATCGACTACACAGGCCGCACGTGAGCCTGCTAGGACCGCCGATTCGCGATGAGCGACACGACTGATCGATTCGAGGCGGAAGCGGTCCAGAACAGTTCCCTTTACAACAAAGACCTCGCGCCCGTTCCTGCGGAGCGCCGCACTTGGGGCACGTACAATTACGCCGCGCTGTGGATCGCCATGAGCGTGAACATCCCCACCTATCTGCTCGCGAGCGCGATGATTGCTGGCGGCATGAGCTGGAAGCAGGCCATCTTTACCGTATTTTTGGGAAACGTGCTGGTCCTGGTCCCGATGCTGCTGAACGCGCATGCCGGCGCAGAATACGGAATTCCCTTCCCTGTGTTCGCACGCTCCGCCTTTGGAGTACTCGGCGCGAATGTGCCCGCCATGCTGCGTGCGCTCGTCGCCTGCGGATGGTTCGGAATTCAAACATGGATTGGCGGAGAAGCGATCTACGCCATGGTTGTGGCGCTAGCGCCCGCCGCGAAAAGCGCACGCTGGGGCTTACCGCTGTGCTTCGCCTGTTTCTGGGCACTGAATCTGGCCGTCATTTTGCGCGGCATCCGGACGATCCGATTTCTACAAGGGATCACCGCGCCGTTTCTGCTGTTGATCGGGCTAGCGCTGCTGCTCTGGGCGCGCACGAAAGCCGGCGGGTTTGGCCCCATGCTCGCGACGCCATCCAGATTTGGAACCGCCGGTGAATTCTTCCGATTCTTCATTCCTTCGCTCACGGGAGTGGTGGCCTTTTGGTCGACGGTAGCGCTCAATATTCCCGACTTCACGCGCTACGCGCGGGGACAGCGTGAGCAGATGGTCGGTCAGGCGCTGGGGCTGCCCACCACCATGACGTTTTATTCCTTCATCGGGATCGCCGTTACGTCTGCAACGGTCGTGCTGTTCGGCCAGCCGATTTGGGACCCAGTGACCGTGCTTTCGCACCTGGCAAATCCGATCGCGGTGGTTGTCGCGATGGTGGCGTTGCTGATGGCGACGCTCAATGTGAACGTGGCCGCCAATGTGGTTTCGCCGGCAAACGATTTTTCGAATCTGTGGCCGCGGCGAATCAGCTTCCGAACGGGCGGCCTGCTAACGTGTTTGATCGGCGTGGCTATGCAACCGTGGAAGCTGCTGGCCAGCTACGGTAACTACATCTCGGGGTGGCTGGTCGGCTATTCGGGACTTCTGGGACCGGTCGCGGGCATTCTGATCTGCGATTATTTCGTCGAGCGAAAACGGATTTTGAACACCGAGGACTTGTATCAACGAGGTGGATCCTATGAGTATTCTGGCGGAGTGAATTTGCGCGCCATCCTGGCGCTGGGGATGGGCTGCGCCGTGGCATTTGTGGGGCTGGTGTACACGCCCGTGCGCCCGCTCTATGACTACGCTTGGTTTGTCGGATTTGGCATCAGTTTCCTCACCTACGCGGCACTGATGAAAGGAAGCAACCCGCAAACCCCAGAGCCGAAAGACTCCGCTAGTCGCCGCTAGGGACGGGCGGCGGGCACGACCCAGATGGCTGACGCGTCCGGTCGTTCCAACTCAGGGGCGGGCGTCCGGCGTCCACCTGCTTCATGGTGATGCAATTGGTGACCGGACAGACCAACGCACAAAGATTGCAGCCGACACATTCCTCTTCTAGTATGCGCGGAACGTGAACTCCAAAGCCGTTGGCATTCCTCTTCGGTTCTCCGCGAAATGGCTCGATCGCCTGGTGTGCGCCGTCTTCGCAGGCGACATAGCAGAGCTGACAGCCAATGCAAAGCTCAGAATTAATCTCGGCGATCACTTTGTAATTCAAATTCAGATCGCCCCAATCCATCACGTTCGCTAGCGCCCGACCGCGAAAGTCCTCGAGCGTGCGGAATCCATGAGCGTCCATATATTCTGACAGGCCGTCGATCATATCCTCGACGATGCGGAAGCCGTAATGCATCGCGGCTGTGCAGACCTGAACCGTAGACGCGCCGAGCGCGATATGCTCGGCGGCATCATTCCAGTAGCCGATGCCACCGATGCCGCTGATGGGAAGTCGTGAAGTCTTCGCGACGGACGATAAGAGGTGGAGCGCGATCGGTTTCACAGCCGGACCGCAGTAGCCACCGTGGGAGGACTTGCCGCCCACAGTCGGACGCGGCGAAAAGTCTTCCAGATCCACACCCATGAGCGAATTAATCGTATTAATCAGGCTGACGGCGTCGGCGCCACCGTGCTCGGCGGCATTGGCGACATGCGTGATGCTGGTCACGTTGGGCGTGAGCTTGACGATCACAGGAATCCTTGCCACTTCCTTCACCCATCGCGTGATCATCTCGGTGTATTCCGGTACCTGGCCAACCGCCGCACCCATCCCACGCTCGCTCATGCCATGGGGGCAGCCGAAGTTCAGCTCGAGCGCATCGGAGCCGGCATCTTCGGCCCGGCGCACCATCTCGTGCCACGAGGCTCGTTTGGACTCCACCATCAGAGAGGCGACCACGAGGTTTTTCGGATAGCGCTTCTTTACTTCATAGATTTCACGAAAGTTAACATCGATCGGGCGATCGCTGATCAGCTCAATGTTGTTAAAGCCCATGACCTTTACGCCGTTCAGATCGATGGCGCCGTAACGCGAGCTCGTGTTTACAATGGGCTCGCCGATCGTCTTCCAAACGGCGCCGCCCCATCCGGCATCGAAGGCGCGCATTACCTGGCTGCTCGTGTTGGTGGGAGGGCCGGAAGCAAGCCAGAAAGGATTTGGGCTGGTAATCCCCGCAAACTTTACGCTGAGATCAGACATAGTTCACCTCTAAAGCGAACGTGGCGAGCCAAGCCATCGGTCCAAACCGCGGGCAGCCGCCATGCCGTCGGCCACTGCATCCACGACTTCCTTGCCGCCATTGGTACAATCTCCGCCGGCAAAATATTTGGGATGGCCCGTCTGGTGGCTGCCGTTGATCGTGACCGTGCCGTCCGAGTTGATTTCCACGCCCTTTACAGCGCGCAGAAAATTGGTGGTCGGCTTTTGTCCCACGGCGCGCACGACCATCTCGACCTCGAGATGAAATTCCGTGCCGGGGATGGGCAAGGGAGTTCGACGGCCCTTTGGGTCCGGCGGGCCAAATTCGGTTCGCACGCATTCCAGGCCGGTGACGACGCCCTGCTCGCCTAACACGCGCACGGGTTGCGTTTGCCATAGGAAGACAACCGCGTCCTGCTTCGCCAGTTCATATTCGTATACGAAAGCCGGCATATCCGACTCGCCCCGCCGATAAAGCAAGTACACGGTTTCTGCACCCAGACGGCGAGCGGCCGTGACCACGTCAATCGCGGTGTTGCCTGCACCGATGCAGGCCACGCGGCGGCCAATTTCGATCTGACCGAACGGCTGCACTTTGGTTTTCTCGATGAACTCGATCGCGCCGTACACGCCGTGAAGTTCTTCGCCGGGGAGATGGAGAGCCGAGGTTTCGCCGAGGCCTACGCCGATAAAGATGGCGTCAAATTGCTTTTCCAGATCGGCCAGTAGAATATCGCGCCCCACTTCGACGTTCTGGCTGAACTTGACGCCCAATTGCTTCACGAGCTCGGTTTCACGCAGGGAATCGGAAGCGCGCGTCTTGTAAGCGGCGATGCCGTAGGTATTGAGCCCACCAGGCAGAGCATGGCGGTCGTACACAGTGACTTCATAACCGTACTTGGCGAGTTCGGCAGCGCAAGCCAGGGAGGCAGGGCCCGAGCCGATACACGCGACTCGCTTGCCATTCGGTGTGCCGGGGGAAAAAAGCGCAATATGGTTGGTCAGAACAAAATCGACGGCATAACGCTGCAGACGTCCGATCTCGATCGGCGATTCGCCCTTCTCGTGCATCACACAGGCACCTTCACAGAGCACTTCGGTGGGGCACACCCGGCCGCAACTGTGCCCCAAGATATTTGCGCTCAATATCTCCCGCGCGGATCCGCGCAAATTGCCCGTGAAGATCTTCTTGATGAAGGCCGGAACATCGATGTGCGTGGGACACGCGATCGTGCAAGGTGCATCAAAACAGTAAAGACACCGCGACGCTTCGATAGCCGCTTGCCGCTTGGTCATGGCAGGCGAGATTTCGGCGAAATTCTTTTCATACTGTTCAGTGGAAAGCTTCGGCGCCGTGTCATGAAGCGGCATAGGAAAAACCGGTCGGATCTCCGAATCACACAGCCCGGATGGTGAGTGCTCGCGGGCTCGTCGCAAGCCAACGGAGGCCTTATTCTAGCACTCGGTCGAGACACACACGTGTGTTTCCGTAAAGCGAAGGAAACGCTTTTATCCAGAGAGCGGAAAACACCGATGTTTCTGCCGGCACGCCTTGCGTGGCCTTTCCGGAATACCCTAAGATGCCTGGACCGCAGGTTTCCGGAGGGGCCATGGATTTTGACACGGTCATCAAAAACGGCACTGTCGTCACCGCGACCGATACGTATGCGAGCGACATCGGGATCCGAAACGGACGGATCACGGCCATCGTTCAGTCGCTGCCGGCTGAAAGTGCGAGCCAGGCGATCGATGCAGCGGGAATGTTCGTAATGCCTGGAGGGATCGATGTCCACACCCATCTGGACATGCCTTTTGGCGGCACAACGAGTGCGGACGATTTCGAATCGGGAACCATTGCGGCTGCCTTC
Organism: uncultured Acidobacteriaceae bacterium; assembly: GCA_964407845.1. GTDB lineage: Bacteria > Acidobacteriota > Terriglobia > Acidiferrales > UBA7541 > Palsa-295. The sequence continues at coordinate 18,899 of CAYOXF010000100.1, forward strand.
GGCGGAACGACCACGCTGATCGATTTCGCCATTCAGCAAAAAGGCCAAAGTTTGCGGCAAGCCTTCGAAACATGGATGCAGAAGGCCGATCGCAAGGCTGCGATCGATTACGCATTTCATTGCATCATCACCGATCTGGGCGACGCGCAGCTCGAAGAGATGGGTGCGCTAATCGGTGAGGGAGTCTCCAGCTTCAAGCTCTTCATGGCCTATCCCGGCGTGCTGATGGTCGATGACGCCACGATCTTTCGCGCCATGTCGCAGGCCGCGAAACATGGCGGGCTGATCTGCATGCACGCGGAAAACGGAGGGGCGATTGATGTGATCGTGCGCCGCGCCCTCGCCGAGGGCAAGCGTGCACCGAAGTATCATGCGCTGACTCGGCCGACCACCGCAGAGGGAGAGGCAACCAGCCGTGCCCTGGCGCTGGCCGAAATGGCGGGATCGCCCGTGTACATCGTGCATCTTTCGTGCAACGACGCGCTCGAGAAAGTGCGCGAGGCGCGCGACCGGGGATTGCCAGCCTATGCCGAGACTTGCCCTCAATATCTGTTTCTCTCACTTGAGCAAATGGACGCTCCGGGATTTGAAGGCGCTAAATATGTCTTTACGCCGCCCCTACGCGAGAAATGGCACCAGGACAAACTGTGGCAGGGCCTGGCGCACGACACTTTGCAGGTGGTTTCCACTGATCACTGCCCCTTCTGTTTCAAGGAGCAAAAAGAGCTGGGCAAGGACGATTTCACGAAGATTCCGAATGGCGGGCCAGGCATCGAGCATCGATTGAGCCTGGTCTATACGGGAGGCGTGCACGGAGGCCGATTTTCACCGAACCGGTTTGTGCAGCTTGTTGCGACCGCACCGGCTAAGCTGTTCGGCCTGTTCCCCCGAAAGGGCACGATTGCCATCGGCTCGGATGCCGACCTCGTCGTATTCGACCAAAACCAGCAACAGGTCATCAGCGCGTCCACGCACCACATGCGCGTGGATTATTCAATGTTCGAGGGAATTCGCGTCCGAGGAGTGCCCATCCAAGTTCTTTTGCGTGGGAGGACGATCCTAGAGGGCGGCAGGTTTGTCGGCAAGCCCGGGAGCGGCGAGTTCGTGCGCAGGCAGAGATACAGCGGAATTTAAACACCTTACCATTCCCCGATATCTTCTCGCCAAATATCGGGATGTTTGCGGATGTAGTCGGCTAGCAGAGAAGCGCACTCGGCGGAGTCCAGATCCACGACCGGAACGCCGAGCGAACGCAGCCATGGAAGTCCTCCTTCGAAATTGCGGCTTTCTCCAACCACGAGGGTTCCGAATCGGAACTGGCGGATCAGACCGCTGCAATACCAACACGGAGCGAGGGTTGTGACCATGGTCATGTTGCGGTAACTTCGCTGGCGGCCAGCGTTTCGAAAGGCATTCGTTTCCCCGTGCATGGAGGGGTCGGCATCCTGTACCCGGCGATTGTGACCGGCGCCGATCAAACAGCCGTTGCCATCGAAGATCGCTGCACCGATCGGCAGGCCGCCTTGGGCAAGACTCTTACGGGCCTCAGCGAGGGCGACCGCAAGCATCCCGGCGTAGATGGCTTCGGGCTTCATGGCGTCGCACTCGGTCGCGGAGACGGGATGATGGACTCGCGGTCGGGCCAGTGCTCCACCAAATCGCGAACGACTCGATCGCCCACTCGCTCGGCCGCCTCGAGCGACTCTCTATACGCGTCATAATCGCCTTCGATCATTTGCTTCAAGCTGTCCGCCGCTGTGGTGCCAGGCGCCTGACGATCGTAATTGCTCACAGCACGCAGGACAAGCACCCGGCCTAGGTCGATGCGGCTGGCCCGACTGAGAAACGTAAGCGCTTGCAGCGTGCCGGTATCCTCCATCGCGCTGACCATAAAATTGCCCTGTCCCCCGGTAAAGTACTTCACCCAGGCATTGGCCCATTGGTCCATCAGTGCACCGTGCCAAAACGTCATTCCGGACAGCGCATCGCCGTGGGTCACGAAAGGTGGCAACAGGGCAGTGGGGAAATCTGTGAAACGACCGCGGGCTTTCCGGATGGAATCGGAATCGACGAGCGGAACATCCTTGGTGAGCTGGAGCGCCCAGGCAACGAGTTGCGGATTCAGCGTGAACATTTCGCCATCTTCGTCAGGCCCCGCGGGCAACTCGTACGGAGTCGATCGACGCATCGGAACATAACCCGTGGGCCAATCGACAGGAATTTCGCGCGCGTCGATTTCGTAGGCAAGATCGCTGTCGATCACACGGTCGGTCCAGACCGCCGAGCCGAGCGAAACACTGGCGGGATTCCCTCCACCGATTCCCGCGATGATCCAATAAGCTTTCGACAGGTCAAATCGCGGATCGAGGCCCAGCGCCATGACAGACGCGGCCGCCTTGGCCGTGCCCACGCCGGTAAGCATGCCCAGCACTCCGTCCTTGTTCATCCGCACGTGGTGGTATCCGGCCGGAAGATCGAAGATTTGGTCGAGATGCTCGCGCTCGACCCAAAGCTGATACTCGCCCGGCACGTCACCCGTATCTTGGCCCCGCTCGAACATCGCTACCACAACGACCTTGACTCGAATCGGTTTCACCGGTGAGGCCGCGCACACACCATACCCAATCAATGCCCCGCAGAAACAAGCGACCAGCCGGCTCATTCGTGCGCGTATCCTTAGGAAAGACGAAGGTGAAGCAGAGTCCCGACAAGAGTGTACACGACTCGGACAAAAGCCAAATTGTGTTTATGGGCGCGGGAAGTAGAATGTGAGATCCCATTTGGGAAACGTCTCATTTACAGTAAGGGTCGAAAAATGTCTCGTGCTCCTCGATCTGTGCGTGTTCTGAAGCTGCTCGTTGTGCAGTCCGCGGCCGTTCTCCTGCTCACCGGCTGTCAACACAGGTCTCATGCGAATTGGGCAGAAGACCGCGCGTCGCGGGCGCTCGATCTTGCTCGCGGCAATCCGCTGACCTTACGGGCGTTTTTGGTCGGCATGCCGAAAGGCGCAGACCTGCACTACCACCTGGAGGGCGGCGTGTATGCGGAATCCTGGATTCGAGCAGGGGCGGAAGATCACCTCTGCGTAAACGTCACCACGCTGTCGTTCTTCAAACGGCGGATGGCGAACTGTGGAAGCGGCGAGGTTCCGGCAGAGAAAGCGAATCAGGATCAGCATCTCTACGACGGCCTGGTGGATGCGTTTTCCATGCGAGGGTTTGTCCCGACTCCGGGAGTGACGGGCCATGATCATTTCTTTGACTCATTCGGCAAATTTGAAGCGGCCGATCGACCCCACACAGGTGAATGGATGGACGAAATCGCCGAGCGAGCCGCGGCGCAGAACGAACAATATCTCGAGCTGCTCGTTACGCCCGACTTCTCCCACACCGCACAGATCGCGCACGAATTGGGATGGCACGCCAATCAAAGCCTAGAGGAGTTTCGGGGTCAACTCTTGGCGCGCGGACTGCGCGAGGACATTGGCGTAGCGCGCGCATATTTGGATCAAGGTGAGTCGGTGCGCCGGCAAATTGAACACTGCGGCGACCCGAACCCGGCGCCTGCCTGTGCGCTCAAGATTCGTTATATCTATCAGGTGCTGCGAGCCTTCCCACCCGAGCAGGTTTTCGCGCAGACCCTGCTCGGCTTCGAAGCAGCCTCGGCCGATTCGCGCTTCGTCGGCATCAATTACGTGCAGCCGGAGGACGATCGCACGGCGATGTCGGATTATGCATTGCACATGAAGATGTTGGCGTATCTGCACGGCCTCTATCCGACGGTGCACATTACGCTGCACGCCGGTGAACTTTCTTTCGGAATGGTTCCGCCGAATGGGCTGTGCTGCCACATCCGCATGGCTATCGAGGTGGCGCAGGCGGAGCGGATCGGGCACGGCGTCGATGTGATGTACGAGGACCGGCCCTACGATTTGCTGAGAGAAATGGCGGCAAAGCGCGTCATGGTGGAAATCAACCTGACGAGCAATGACGTGATTCTTGGCATCAACGGCTACGATCACCCCTTTCCGATTTACAGGCGTTATGGTGTGCCCGTGGCGCTCTCGACCGACGACGAGGGCGTTTCGCGCATCGATTTGACGCATGAGTTCGTTCGTGCCGTGCAGACCTATGGACTCAACTACGCCGATCTGAAGAAGTTGGTCCGCACGAGCATCGAACACAGCTTCTTACCAGGGGCGAGTTTGTGGCAAGATCCCGACCGGTTTCGCAGGGCGGTCCCGGCGTGCGCATCCGACACGCTCGGCGGGGCCGAGCCTTCCTCGGCATGTTCCGCGTTTCTGCAATCAGGCGAAAAAGCGCAGCAGGAATGGGAGCTCGAACGGCGATTCGCCCAGTTCGAGGCCAAGCAATAGCGCTTCGCGCGGCCCGATTGCGAATCTCCCGCCCTGGAACTCTCATCTAGATAAGGGGGATCGCAATCCTCCTCGAGGAGCGCAACGATGACTTCACGGATCAGGCAGGCGAGCTGGGCAATCGGTGCTGGCGTCGTGCTAACGATCGGCTGCCTGGTCAGAGTGGCAGGCGAGGCAACTCATCGCATGGCCACACGCGAACTGAACGTCGAGCGGTTCAGCGTGGTTTCGTCGAGGCCCTTTGATGAAGTTCTGTCGAGAATAGAAGGCGAGGTCGGTCATCCCGATATGGCCGCACTATTGCGGAAGATCTCTGCCGCTGAGAGCGAGAGCGAACTAGAAGATGCCGTAAACCAGACCGTTGGACCCACGGGCTTGATCGAGTTCAACCGATTTGATTTGGGTGAGGTGCTCAGAAAGGAACAGGGAGCACAAGCGCCTCAGATTGTGAGGCTTCTGGTGGGCAATCCTTTGATCATGAAGCAGATGGTGAGATTTGTTCCCGACGCGGGATCCTATGCGCCGGTGACAATCCTGATTGACCAACGACCGGACGGCGTGCACGTTTCTTATGACAGGATGTCCAGCTTTTTAGCGGCGTATGGAAGTGAGAGAGCCTCTGAGGTCGCGCGAGATTTAGACGTAAAGATCGAGACTTTAATGAAATCAGCTGCTTTCTAAGCGCGACGGTGATTCGGTCAGGTGCCGTGCACCTGCCGATGGCTCGCTTCGGATCCGCCTCGAGCAAGTTCAACCAATTCCAGGATCGCCTCGATCACGAGCTCAGGTTGGTCCTCGGTGATCCAATGGCCACTGCGTTCGGCGAGGATGTGCCGGCCCTGCGGCGATCGCGCAGCCACAGCTCGGTGGTGGGCAAGGCGCCGGGGCGGGAGGTTGGCGGCCGAGATGACCGTCAGAGGTTTATCGAGGATGCCCGCGGCGACTACCTGCTCCGCACTCTCCGGAAGCCGTTCGAGCTGGCTCGCTATGGTGCGGCAAAATTTTGCCTGAGTCCAGAAGACCGGCGTCATGGCTCGCTCGCTGGGAGGCAGATTCCAAAACCACGGGCTGTCGGTAGAGTTGGAGTCAGAAGGCGCGCCTTTGCTAATCGCACGAATCAGAGTACTCGCAGAAGCCTTGGCGCCCGACTGCATCAGCGAAGCAATCAAGCGCAACAGTCCTGCGTAGGAAAAAATCGCCGCGCGACGGCAAATTTTCGAGCCAATCTCGATGCGGTGGCGGTCCTGCTCAGCTGGTGGATGCCATTCTGCCGGCGCGACGGGGTCCACCAAGACGACACCACAGACTTCGTCCGCATAGCGCGCCGCGAAAAGGGGCATCGTGAGCCCACCAAAGGAATGCCCGACTACGACGTACGGTGGAGCGATTCGGGCGTGGGCAAGCAGAGAATGAAGTTCTTCCACGATCCGAGCGGCGTTGCGAGGCTCTGGCCCGGGGTCGCTCCAGCCCAGGCCCGCACGATCGTAGCTAACAACGCGCGTGGATTTGGCCAGTTCGCGCTGAATGCCCTGCCAAGTGAGCACGGTGCTCATCAAGCCTGATTCGAGAATGACGGCCGGGCTGCCTTCGCCCATGTCCAGAACGTGCAGCTGGTGGTTCTCCAGCTGCACGCATTTGCCGGGCGGAGGAAAGCGCTTGCGATCTCTCAGCACCCCGAGCACCTGATAGCCAATGCCCGCGAAGGCAGCCGTGCAGATGCCTCCCACAACGTACCCAATCACCGGGTCAAATCCTCCTCATTTCAGGCTGACTTCGTCACCTAGGTTGACCGCTCGAGCTCTTCGATCACCACCGATGTCCTCCGCGACGCCGAAAGCAAAATTGACGCAGTCGCCGATCGAGCGACCTTCCAGATAGTTTCCTGCCAGGCGAAGGCCGGGCAGAGAGTGCAAGTCACGGTGAATCTCGGCGACCCGTTGCGCGTGGCCGATCTGGAAATGAGGAAGAGCCTTTGGATGTTTCCACACCATGCGGTCTACGGGCGAGCCTGAGATTCCGAGAACCGCGGAAACCTCGCCCTCCACGAGGTTCGCGATCGCTTCCTCCGGCATTTCAAGCAAAGAGTCCTTTGCGAAAGGTCGCGCCAGACTCGTGATCAAAACCTTGCCCGCGGGCGCGCGATCCGGGAACAAAGAGGAGTTCCAGGTGCATGAAATTGTGCGCAGACCCTCGCGTCGGGGAACCACAAATCCGAAACCGTTAAGAGAATGACGCACCTGCGTGCGATCGTAAGCCGAGCACACAACCACCAGCGGAGAATAGGGGATTGCCGCGAGCATGGAGCTGAGATGCGGTTCGGCTCGTTGCAACAGAGAGGCGGCTTCGTAGGCGGGAGCGGCAATGACGATGGATTCGGTGGCAATTTCTTCTTCGCCTTCAAGCCGGATCAACCAAGGAGTTACCGATCCTGACCCTCGATTTCGATCTATGCCTTCGACACGCACACCCAGCCGAAGCGAAGAGCCAAGCTTCTCCCCCAGCCTGTCGGTGAGTGCGGTGAGTCCCGCTGGGAAGCTGCCCAGCGGCGGTAGGGCCTCATTGAGACGCACGCTCGAGGAGGAATGAGCCGATTTCGTCGAATCAGCAAGCGTGGGACGTCTGCCGTTCGAGCTGCGCGACTTTATCGCCCCGCGAAACACGCTGCCATGTTCGCGTTCCCAGCGGGTCACGGACGGAAGCGAGCTTTCCATACCCGTATCTTCTGGATCGGAGAAAAAAACCGCAGAAAGAAAGGGATCCACAAGGTAGTCAAGTGTTTCGACGCCGAACTTGCGGCGCACGAAGTCGGCCACTGACTCTTCCGAATCAGGCGGCTTGGCATGGCCGAAAGGCTCGCCGACAAATCGAGCCTTATCGCGAAGACCGATGAGGCGCGTGCCGAGAAGAGCCCAGGGTGACAGCGGCGCCGGATAAAGTTGACCGCCTTTCAGGATATAACGCCTGGCGCGGGAACTGGCGCGCACGAAGGTATCTTCCAGCCCGATGTCGCGAACCAGTTCGCGAATCACGCGTGGGAACCGTGGACACTGTGGGCCAGCCTCGAAAAGAAAACCGTCGCGCCGAGTTGTTCGAATGATGCCACCGACTCGATCGGAGGCCTCGAGCAGCGTAACGGAAGCTCCGAGTCGTTTGAGCCGATAAGCGCAAGCAAGGCCCGTAATCCCGCCGCCGATAACAACTGTTTGCCGATCCATGGCCATTGCGTAAGAATCTTATCAGAAGACTTCGAAATGCCTTTGCCCACGCTTCAACCGAAACTCAATGACAAGGGCCGGCCGAGCGCACCGGACTCTCCACGGATGGAGGCAGCCGGTAGACAGGCCAGGCGGCAATCCCTTGCGGAATTCGTGCGGGAGTACGGCCTGCAAAGAAAGGAAACCGCCGTGGTGCAGCGCCGCGGATACCGTACGGAGCGCTGGACCTACGGGCAAATTCTGGACGATGCGAACCGTTTTGCCCGAGAACTGGAGGCGCGAGCGATTGGCAAAGGCGACGCCGTCGTTCTGTGGGGAGAGGGTTCGGCAGAATGGACAGTGGCCTTTCTAGGGTGCATTCTTCGCGGCGTCGTGGCCGTTCCGATCGATGCGATTTCAACGGCGGAATTCACTGCACGCGTAGCGCAAGAGGTCCACGCAAAATTGATTTTGGCGTCCGGCAGAATCCAGGTCGGTGCCGAGTGGCCGGCCCCATTGCTCCTTTTCGAAACGCTTCCCTCAGCGATCGCACCACGCACGGCGGAGCCATATCCCTCGCCTCCGATCGGGCGAAGCGACACATTGGAAATGATTTTTACCTCGGGAACGACCGCCGAGCCGCGCGGCGTCGTGATTTCGCACGGCAACGTGCTCGCCAATATCGAACCACTGGAACGGGAAATTCGCAAATACCTCGGCTGGGAACGATTTTTCCATCCGCTTCGCTTTCTGAATCTACTTCCGCTGAGTCATATCTTCGGCCAGATGTTGGGGCTGTTCATTCCTCCCCTGCTGGGAGCAACCGTCATCTACGTGGATTCTCTAAAGCCGTGGGAGACCATCGAGACGATTCGCCGCGAGCGCGTATCGGTGTTGGTTGCGGTGCCAAGACTGATCGAGTCGCTGGCTCGGGAGGTCGAGCGTGATCTCGAACGCCGAGGGCAGCTGGAGAGATTCCGAAAAAACTTCGCCGCCTCGGAAAACAACCATTTTCTGCGGCGCTGGTGGACATTTCGCTCGATCCACCACCGCTTCGGGTGGAAATTCTGGGCCTTCATTTCCGGCGGAGCCGCCCTGCCCGAGCAAACGGAGACATTCTGGCACCGGCTCGGCTACGCCGTCGTGCAAGGCTACGGGATGACGGAAACAGCGTCGCTCATCACCTTGAATCATCCCTTTCGCACGACGCGAGGTTCGATCGGCAGTGCATTCCCGGGAATGGAAATCAAAGTTGACGAGAGTGGAGAAGTCCTGGTGCGCGGCGAAAATGTTGCGATGGCCTACCGCCGTGGACAAGAGTTCGAGCCGGTCGTCGCCGCGGACGGCTGGTTTCACACCGGCGATCTCGCAGAAGCCGGACCGGACGGGCGACTCTACTTCAAGGGCCGAAGCAAAAACACGATTGTCACCTCGGCCGGGATGAAGGTTTATCCAGAGGATCTGGAAAAAGCGTTGCGCAAACAGAAAGGCGTTCGCGATTGCGTGGTGATCGGGCTTCGAAGCAATGGAAACGAAGAGCCATGCGCAGTGCTTCTGCTCGATGGGCCGGATCCCGACGCCACCGACGTAATCGAGCAAGCCAACAAGTCGCTGGCGGAGTATCAGAAGATTCGGCAATGGCTGGTTTGGCCGGAGGCTGATTTCCCCCGGACACCGACTCAGAAACCAGTCCTACAGCCGATCCGCGCCATGGCCGAAGCGAAGCTCCGGGGCGTCAGCCCGCCAAAGCCCGCCACCTCGATTCTCGGTCTCGTGGCTCAGACGACGGGCCACACAGCCTTATCGGCGTCTCCCGCGAACGGCCCTGATGCTCTGGCGAACCTGAGTTCGCTCGATCGAGTGGAGCTGATGAGCGCGATGGAGGACCGGTATCAAGTGGATCTGAGCGAAACCAAATTTTCACAGGCCATCTCGGTCGCCGAGCTCGAACAACTCGTTCGGGAGCGGCAGGCCACGCCGCTCGAGCACGTGTTCCCACGCTGGCCTCAAAGCAGGCTGATCACAGCCGTACGGCTGGCAGCTTATTACATGCTGGTCTGGCCCGCTACCTACTTGCTGGCGGCACCGCGCGTCCGCGGCAGGGAGAATTTGCGTGGGATCGAGGGGCCCGTGCTCGTGATTTCCAACCACGTGACCTATGTGGACATCGGATGGATTCTTGCGGCGCTGCCTCCGCGCTTCCGGCACCGGCTGGCAACGGCGATGCGCGGGGAGAGGTTGGCTGAGATGCGCCGGCCAGCCGCAACCCTCGGCTTTTTCGAACGCCTCACCGAACGTCTCAGCTATCCCCTGGTCCTCACGTTTTTTAACGTATTTCCGCTGCCGAAGGAATCCGCCTTTCTGCGAAGTTTCTCGTTTGTTGGCGATCTCGTGGACCGGCGATGGAACGTCTTAGTTTTCCCCGAGGGACTGACCACCCCGGATGGGAAGTTGGCCCCGTTTCGTTCGGGAATCGGGCTTCTGGCCGCCCGCCTCAACATTCCCGTCGTGCCGATGCGGCTGGATGGGTTATTTGAATTGAGGCAAAACAACCGCACCATCGCGCGGCCGGGACATGTAAAGGTCACCATCGGACCGCCCGTTCGCTTCTCCGCAGAGCAGAACCCGGAGGAAATCGCCCGGGATTTGCAACGCACAGTCGAAGAACTTTAGCGAATGGCGCAGGAAAAAGAGGCAGACCTGGATCAGCCCCCGGCGATAGCGCCGACCACCATGAGGGGCTCCTCTCCACACGACACCGCCTGAGGCAAAGGAGTGTCCGGGGACTCGTGCGACCAGTCCTCCTCACAGACGAAGAATCGCAAAAACGGCCGCCGCTCCAGTGTTACATGGTCACGGATCGTCCCACGCAACATGGGATAGCGAGCCTCGAGTGCATCCAGAACCGAGCGCAGCGTGGCTGTGCCGTCAATCTCCAGATGCACCTCGCTTTCCACGCGGGCGAGAGTCCGAAGATGCTGCGGAAGTATGACTTGTATCTGATTCATGGCTAGCGCGCCCTACGGTACGGGCCTGCCGTGCCGACAAGCAGGGCCAGGCCGGCCCATCCCATCATGCCAGCGTCTGAACCTCCACGGAAAGCACGGCTGGCAAATCGTGAACAATCGGATTCCAGCTATCGCCGGCATCAGAGGAAACGTACACCTGCCCGCCGGTTGTCCCGAAGTAAACGCCGCAAGAGTCGAGTGAATCAATCGCCATCGCCTCGCGCAGCACATCGACATAACAATTGGCCTGCGGCAAACCTTTGGTGAGCGGCTCCCAGTCGTTACCGCCGGTCCGACTGCGGTAAACGCGTAGCTTACCCTCGGGTGGAAAGTGCTCGGAGTCGCTTTTAATCGGCACGACGTAGATCGTTTCCGGTTCGTGCGCATGAATGTCGATGACAAACCCAAAATCCGTCGGCAGATTCCCGCTGACTTCCTGCCAAGAATCCCCCGCGTTGTCCGTCCGCATCACGTCCCAGTGCTTTTGCATATAGAGGACGTTCGGGCGCGATCGGTGCATGGCGATACGGTGAACGCAGTGGCCAACCTCTGCCGTTTGGTCAGGCAGGTACGGCGATTTCAATCCGCGGTTGATGGGCTTCCAATTTTTTCCGCCGTCATCGGTACGGAAGGCTCCTGCGGCCGAGATGGCGACAAACATTCTTTGCGGATTCGAGTGATCAAGAACAATCGTGTGTAGGCCCATGCCTCCGGCCCCAGGCTGCCATTTCGGTCCCGTGCCGTGACCGCGCAGGCCAGAAAGCTCATGCCAGGATTTGCCTCCGTCGGTCGAGCGAAACAATGCCGCGTCTTCCACGCCCGCATAGACGGTGTCAGGATCGGTCAAGGAGGGCTCCAGGTGCCAAACACGCTTGAATTCCCACGGATGCTGCGTGCCGTCATACCACTGATGCGTGGTCAGGGGTTTCCCGGTGGCCGGAGAAGCGTCGTAAACGAACTTGTTGCTCTCGCCACTTGGCATACCACCGGACATGGTCATGCCACCCCCGGGAGTTTCCCAGGTCTTGCCGCCATCG
>CAYOXF010000101.1:0-6255 GCA_964407845.1 uncultured Acidobacteriaceae bacterium
CCGTCAAGAAATTCCATGACGATGAATGGCCGGCCCTCGAAACTGGAGATTTCGTGAATCGTGCGGATGTTGGGATGGCTCAACGAGGAGGCGGCGCGCGCTTCACGCCGAAAGCGCTCGAGAGTTTGCGGGTCGTCTGCCGCGCCCGGCGGAAGAAACTTGAGTGCAACGAAGCGGCCCAGATCGGTGTCCTCGGCCTTGTAGACCACGCCCATACCGCCGCCACCGAGAGCCTCGACGATGCGGTAGTGCGAGATGGTTTGACCGATCAAGGGCGAAGGGAATCCAACGAGAATGTTAGGGGTGCTCGAAACCTAAGTCAACGAGGTAGCTGGGCTGAAAAACGGACACATATTTCTTGACGGAACAAGCTCAGGCTCTGGTAGTTTTTACAGTTTCGCAGGGACTCCCTCCAATCGTACTGTCCTCGTGCGGTTTCCCTAATCTTGTAACCAGGGTCTGCTCGCAAATTCTCGTGGCGTACCTGGATGGGTGCCTTGGTTCGCATCAGGCGTCCGCCCCGGGAAATGCGTTTCGTTCAAAATACCCGACACAAGGCGGCAAGGGAACTTGAGGTAATTCAAGATCCCTCGGCTGCCCTTTGAAAAGGAGAAGACTCGTGACCAAGAAATTTGTCTTAGGAGCATTCGCATTGGTGGGCGCCTGGTTCGCCGTAGGTCCAAACCCTTCCTGCCAAGCCGCGCCATCCCCACAGAACACAAACTCAGCGAATCAGAGCTCCCAAGCGGTCAGTGACCAGGATATTGCTCTGATGCGCCAGGACATTCGCTCGCAAAAAAAACAGCTCGTCGCCGCCAATCTCACGCTCACCGATACGGAAGCCACGAAATTCTGGCCCCTCTATGACCAGTACACCGCCGAACTTGCAAAAATCAATGATACGAAGTATGCGGTCATTAAAGAGTACGCCAACAACTTTGGTTCCATCACTGACGATCAAGCAACGAGCCTGGCTAAGCGATATATGGACGTCGATCTCGCCGTCGCGCAACTGCGTTTGAAATATCTGCCGATATTTCAGAATGTGCTCCCGGGCAAGAAGGTGGCAACCTTCTTCCAAATCGAGAGGCGACTCCAAATGCTGATTGAGTTGCAACTCTCTTCGCAAATTCCTCTGGTTCAGTCGCAGCCCTCACACTAACGAAGCTTGGTCAGCCGGATAGGTGATGGAAGTGCCATGAACGCGGGCAAAGGGTGTCAGCTTGTGCTCGGCCGGCGGCCGATCACTGACAATTTCAAGGACGCGAATGCCGCGTACCGTCAGCGCGTCAGCCACAAGCGAACGGTGGCAGCGCCACGGTACGGCTTCGGCGCACATGAGCGCAGTGGGGCGCTCTTTGGCCCATTGGATGGCTCGCGAAAGGCCCCCTTCGAACGCGGGTGTTTGCATGTAGTCGGCAAAGCCGCGAAAGCTCTGGTTGCGCCAGCCGAGATTGATAGAGTCAGGTCGCGCGTGACGCAACCCACCCAGTTCTTTTAGCTGGACATAGCGAATGTGCGCGGCGCGAAGCGACGCTGCCAGTGCCGTCGAGTCGAATTGGGGATTGTGTCGCGATCTCGGAATGGTGCGGATGTCGATGACTTGTCTGACAGCATTCGCTTCCAGCAATTGAATGAAGCGATCGATGGGACGGGTAGAATGGCCAATCGTAAAAATGGTTAGACCGTCTGGAGGGCGATCGGACTTCATGAGCGTTTCCTCCGGCCGAGGCGCGCCCCTTTCGGGAGCAATGTAGCTTGCCAGTTCAAAACGAGGGTGAAAGGAACTTGCACGGCCGCGGCCGCAGGAGAGGCTTTGCTGACCCGCATCCTCAAAGGGATTATACCGCCCGACGCCGGATTCCTTCATCCGGGAGAAATCCGCTTCTGCCGGACCAGCCGGATGAGGATAATGGGCTTTTGCGTACCTTGGGAAAGGACGGGCATTCCTCCGGTTTCCCGCGGCCGCTCTGAGTGCGCCGGCTGCCCCAGGCGATCATGACGGAAGTCAACACGTTGTTCTGGGATAACGGCGGTGTGATCCTGACGAACGGGTGGGATCGCCGTTCCCGACATCTTGCCGTCGAGACGTTTCATCTTGACCCAGCCGATTTCGAGGACCGACACGAATTGATGCTGAACGCGTTTGAGTGTGGCAAGGCAACGTTGGTGGAATATCTGCAGCGTACGGTTTTCTACCGCGATCGTCCGTTCTCGATGGACGATTTCAAGCGTTTCATGTTTGAGCAGTCGCGGGCGGTTCCCGAGCCGCTGGCGTTTCTGGGCGCGTTGGCACGAACGCGGCGCTACATGATGGCTTCGCTCAATAACGAGTCTCTCGAGATCAACGAATATCGCATTCGAACGTTCCGGCTGCGAGATTACTTCGAGGTCTTTTTCAGTTCTTGCTACTTGGGCGTGCGCAAACCGGATCGTGGCATCTATAGCCTGGCACTCAAGATCACGCAAAGGGATCCCACCGAATGCGTTCTGATCGACGACCGTGGGCTCAATCTGGAGTGCGCGCGGGAGATGGGCATGCACACGATCCAGTTTGTTAACGTCGCGCAGTTACGGGAGGATTTGGAGCAACTGGGAGTCAAAACCGCGGGGCCATAACCGATCGAGGGAGAACCCATGAAAATGGACACGCGCGTTTTTGCTGATATCGATGCGCTCAGCCGCGCCGCGCTCGCAGAACTGCTACGCGTCATGGGAGAGGCCGTGCGCGACAGAGACCGGTTTCTGATCGCGCTTTCGGGCGGACACACCCCGGAAAAGCTCTACCGATCCTGGGCGGACAGCGAACGAACCAACCGGCGAACAGCTTGGGAGAAGGTGCATCTGTTCTGGGGCGACGAGCGATATGTGTCGAAAGACGATCCGCTGAGCAATTATCGGATGACGCGCGAGGCGCTGATCGCACACGTGCCGATCCCTTCTGCGAACGTGCATCGCATGCCCGGGCCCGAGGACTTGCCGACGCCGGAAGCGGCCGCGGACGCCTACGAAGCGGAGCTGCGGAAGTTCTTCGGTTCCAGCTCGCCCGCCTTCGACTTGCAGCTTCTCGGCCTGGGAGTCGAGGGGCACACGGCATCGCTGTTCCCCGGCTCTCCGGCTCTAGAGGATCCCAAGCGGTGGGTTCGGGCCATCCACGCACCCGCCAAACCGCCCGAGCGGCTCACTTTGACGCCCATCGTGCTGAACCAGGGCCGAAATACCCTCTTCCTTGTGTCCGGAGCGGACAAACACGACATCATCCGTGCGTTGCACAGCGTACCGGAGTCGATGCCGAGCCCCTATCCGGCGGCCCGCATTCGGCCTGCTAGTGGCGTGGTCTGGTTCCTCGATCAGGCTGCAGCAAGCTGAAATACCAGCATTTGTCGGAAACGCGAGCACTTCAAAGCGCGTCTAATCCATGGAAGAAGCCAGGCATCGAACCCTCCAGAGAAGCAGCCAGGGGATCCTAAAGGGGCTCGAAGGCGCGTTATCATAATTTTATGCTGATGTTCGGGTCCTCACTGCCCTTCTTGGGTCTGTCTGGGTTAAGAGTCCAGCACGTCAGCAGAGGATACGTCCAAAGATGCATCGAGCGATGAAAGCAAGCTGTGCACGGGTGGCGCTGGCGGTCGTGAGCCTCGCTACAGCTCTACTGACGGGTTGCGCGACGAAAACGGCGCAGACCGCACCCAGCTTTACCGTGCCGGTTACAGTGGCCCAGGCGGTCGAGAAGACCGTGCCGATTGAACTGACGGCAATTGGATCGGCGGATGCCTATTCAAACGTATCCATCAAGGCACAGGTGAACGCCATCCTCGAACAGGTCCACATCCAGGAGGGGCAGTTCGTGCAAAAAGGGGATCTGCTGTTCACGCTGGATGCCCGGCCATTCGAGGCTGCGCTCGCCCAGGCACAGGCGAACTTGGCAAGAGATAAAGCGCAGGCAGAACTGGACGACGTGCAGGCGAAACGCTACGCCGCACTGTACAAAGCAGGCGTGGCAGCCAAAGAACAGCTCGATCAGATGCAGGCCAACGCCGACGCCCAACAGGCGGCGGTCCGCGCTGACGAAGCAGCCGTCGAGTCCGCCCGGCTGCAATTGAGCTACTGCAAGATTTACGCTCCAACGAGCGGGCGCACTGGTGCACTTCAGGTTTACCCCGGCAACATCGTGAAACAGAATGACGTTCCCGTGCTGATCGTCATCAATCAAGTCACCCCGATTTACATTGATTTTTCGATTCCGGAGCAGTATTTGGGTGCGGTCGACACGTTCATGAAACGAGGACGGCTGGCCGTGGAGGCCACCCCTTACGGCGACACCAAGCCGGAGACCGGCTATCTCACCTTTATCGACAACAACGTGGATACCACTACGGGGACGATCAAGCTCAAAGCGACGTTTGAAAATGCGGACCACCGGCTCTGGCCAGGCCAGTTTTCGACCGTGCTGCTGCGTTTGGCGGAAGATGAGAATGCGACCGTCGTCCCCAGCCAGGCTGTGCAAACCGGGCAGAACGGAGACATCATCTGGGTGGTGAAAACAGACAAGACGGTCGAACAGCGCAGCGTGAAAGTGGGTCGTACGGTGGGAGCCGAGTCCGTGATTTTGACTGGCGTGCGACCGGGCGAAACGGTGGTTACCGACGGGCAACTCCGGCTGATTCCCAACATGAGAGTGCAGATCACAACCCCCGTTTCTCCCAGCTAGAGAACTTTGATGCACATTTCCGAATTATTCATTCGCCGGCCCATCATGACGACGTTGGTCATGGCGGCTATCTTGATTTTTGGGATTATCGCCTACCGATCGCTCGCCGTGAGCGACCTGCCGACGATTGACTACCCGACCATTCAGGTCTCGGCCAGCCTGCCCGGAGCAAACCCCTACACGATGGCGGCGGCGGTGGCAACGCCGCTTGAGAAGCAGTTTTCGACGATTGCCGGCATCGACTCGATGACGTCAACGAGCCAACTGGGCAGTAGCTCGATCACGCTCCAGTTTGACTTGAGCCGGAATATCGACGCGGCGGCGCAGGATGTACAGGCCGCGATCTCGCGCGTGCAGGGACAGCTTCCACCCAACATGCCGAGCCCGCCCACGTTTCAGAAAGTGAATCCGGCCGATCAGGCCGTTCTCTATCTGGCACTGAGCTCGGCGACCCTGGCACCGCAGGTAGTGGATCAATACGCGGAGACGCTGCTGGCCCAGCGGATTTCGATGGTCAAGGGCGTGGCGCAGGTGAACGTTTTCGGCTCGCAGAAGTACGCGGTGAGGATCAAGCTGGATCCGCAGGCGCTGGCGGCACGGCAGATTGGAATTGATGAAGTCACCCAAGCGGTACAGAACGCTAACGTAAACCTGCCGACCGGCACGCTCTACGGCGAGCACAAAGCCTATACGGTACAAGCCACGGGGCAGTTGATGCGCGCTTCGCTGTACCGGCCGCTGATTGTCGCCTACCGAAACGGATCGCCGGTCCGGCTCGCCGAGCTCGGCAACGTCGTCGATGGCGTGCAGAACGACAAGGTCACGAACTCCTACAACGACGAGCACGCCATTATTCTGGCCGTTCAGCGGCAGCCGGGAACGAACACGGTCGAAGTCGTGGACGGCGTGAACCGAGTCCTGCCGCAATTCCGTGCGATTCTTCCTCCGTCGGTGAACCTCATCAATGTGTATGACCGGTCCGTGACAATCCGGGATTCGGTGAACGACGTAAAGTTCACCTTGTTCCTCGCGATCTGCATGGTCGTACTGGTGATCTTCCTGTTCCTGCGGAATCTTTCCGCAACCGTGATTCCGAGCATTGCGCTGCCCATGTCGCTGATCGGCACGTTTGCCGCCATGTATTTGCTCGACTACACGATTGACAATCTGTCGCTGATGGCCATGACCCTTTCGGTGGGCTTCGTCGTAGACGACGCGATCGTGATGCTGGAGAACATTTTCCGGCATATGGAACTGGGCGAGAAGCCACTGTATGCCGCGCTGACGGGGTCGCGAGAGATCGGCTTCACCATCGTGTCCATGACGCTGTCGCTGGCGGCCGTGTTCATCCCGGTGCTGTTCATGGGCGGCATTCTGGGCAGATTGTTCAAGGAATTCGCCGTCACCATTTGCGCGGCCATTCTGATCTCCGGCCTGGTTTCCGTGACCCTGACTCCCATGCTGTGCTCGCGCTTTCTGCGCGTACGGCACAGCGAGGGGCACGGCGCGCTGTACCGCCTGACCGAGCGGTTCTTCGATAGGAT
>CAYOXF010000102.1:0-21661 GCA_964407845.1 uncultured Acidobacteriaceae bacterium
TAAGGAACATATGACCCGATAGACTAAGCGCTGAAGCTGCGAGCCGGCGCTGCCTGCAGCTGGGTACGGATTTTCTCGGTGAATTCGGAGCTGCCTAGGGTACAGCTGCCCGGTTCGGCGATGTCGGCTGTTCGGTAGCCCTGCTCGAGAACACGATCGACCGCGTCCTCGACGGATCGCGATTCGGCTTCGAGGCCGAACGATTCGCGCAGCATCAGTGTTGCCGAGAAAATCGCGCCGAGAGGACAGGCCATATCCTTTCCTGCGATCGTGGGAGCCGAGCCGTGAATCGGTTCATAGAGCGCGGGCTCATCCGGACGGCCGCGGCTGAGCGATGGAATCAACCCGATCGAGCCAGCCAATGCCGCGGCTTCGTCACTGAGAATGTCACCGAACATGTTGCCGGTCAAAATGACATCGAACTGCGTGGGCCGCAGTAGGATCTGCATCGCAGCGTTGTCAACATATTGGTGGTCGAGCGAAATACCGGGATATTCGCGGCCGAGCGCAGTGACCGTGTCGCGCCAAAGCGTTGAACTGGCGAGGACATTCGCTTTGTCGACGCTGGTGAGATGGCCATGACGTGCCCGGGCACGCTCAAAGGCATAGCGAGCGACGCGTTCGATTTCAAAAACGGAGTACTCCGCTAGATCACTGGCCTTGTGTGCGTGGATCTTGTGCTCACCGAAGTAGATGTCTCCGGCGAGTTCGCGAACGATTTCGAAGTCTGAATCACCGAGACGCTCGGAACGCAGTGGGGAAATGTTGCGCAGTGCAGGGCGCGGGTGAATGGGGCGAAGATTGATATAAAGCCCGAGCTCCTTGCGGAGGCCCAGAAGACCGGCTTCGGGCCGTGTGCCGAACGGAAGGGATTCCCAGCGAGGCCCTCCCACCGCTCCCAAAAGGACCGCGTCAGCCGCGCGGCATCCCGCCAATGTTTCAGCGGGCAGGGGCACGCCGCATGCATCAATCGCATTGCCTCCGAAGGGGTATTCGCGGAACTCGAATTGGTGGCCAAAGGCTGAGGCGCAGTCTTTGAGAAGCGACACGGCGGCATGGGTGACTTCCGGGCCGATGCCGTCCCCGGGAAGGAGCGCGATAATCTTTCGCAGCGCCGTCATCAACGAAACCCTCCTAGAGTTATCTCATAAACGCATAGGGTCCCAAAGCCCGCCTGTCAGGAGCGAGTCCCGGGCCCACTTTGGAACCGACGGCGTTAGAAAATGGTAAGGCGATTGCTACTGGACGGCTTTTGCCGGACCGCTGGCGGCGGCAACCGGTGCGCGGCCACGGCGAACCTGGTGGATAATCGTGATCAGATCGCGATCGGTGATTTCTTTTTCTTCGTCGGCACGTAGAATCGCGAGCCGGTAGCACTCGGCTAGCTCCGCATCGGTCGTTTCAAAGCCGAGTTCGCCCAAACGCGACCGAAAGGCATTGCGCCCGGAATGCTTTCCCAGCACGAGACGGCGTGCCGGCACGCCAACCTTCTCGGGAACAATGATCTCGTAGGTCAGCGGATTCTTCAGGATACCGTCTTGATGGATGCCGGCTTCGTGCGCAAAGGCATTTGCGCCCACAACCGCCTTATTCGGCGGAACGGAAACGCCCGTGATCGTCGAGAGCAAACGGCTCGTGGGATAGAGCTTTTCCAGTTGGATGCGGGTGGTGACCGGATAACGATTGTTGCGCACATGCAGCGCGACGGCCAATTCTTCCAGTGACGCGTTCCCGGCGCGCTCGCCGATGCCGTTGACCGTGCATTCGATCTGACGCACGCCTGCGTCGATGGCCGCAAGGGAATTCGCAAGCGCAAGGCCCAGATCATCGTGGCAATGGGCGCTCAGCACCACGTGCGGATAAGCGCCGAGCCGCGCGCGGACCTGACGAAACATGGCCGCATAATCGTCAGGAGTGGAATAACCGACCGTGTCCGGCAGATTGATAATCGTCGCGCCGGACTCGACCGCGGCGAGCACGACCTGGCACAGATAATCGATATCGGTGCGACTGGCATCTTCGGCGGAAAACTCCACTTCGTCACAATGCCGGCGGCCGAAGCGCACCATTTTGGTGATCTGCTCGAGCGCCTGTTCCCGATTGATGCGCAGCTTGTATTTGAGGTGCAGATCGGAAGTGGCTAAAAAGACATGCAGGCGGGGCTTTCGGGCTGGCTCAAGACCTTTGAGCGCGGCGTCTACATCCTCCTGACGGGCTCGCGCGAGCGCCGCTACGCGCGACTGCTTAATTTCCATTGCCACGGCGCGCGTGGCATCCAAATCTCCGGGCGACGCGATCGGAAAGCCGGCTTCGATAATGTCTGCGCCCAACTGCTCGATCTGACGGGCGAGCTGGAGCTTTTCCTCTTTGTTCATAGAAAAGCCAGGCGACTGCTCGCCGTCCCGCAGCGTCGTGTCGAAGATCTCCAGCATGTCCATTTCAATTAGCATGCCAGGAATGGGCCTCAGGAGTCCAATTTATAATCTTTGCAAGCATAGATAAATTCTGCTTATATACACGAAAGGAGGGAAACGACATCGGATGGACCTCGCAACTTTGCAAGTATTTCAAACGGTGGCGCGCGAGCACAGTTTTTCTCGGGCAGCGGAAAAGCTCTACCGAACACAACCGGCAGTGAGCATCGCGATCCGAAAACTGGAAGACTGGGTAGGCCAGCCTCTGTTCGTGCGGGGCTCTGGCGCACGGACCCTGACCGATGCCGGCGTACTGCTCTCGGAGTATGCGGATCGAATGTTGAACCTTCGCGAGGAGATTCGCAAGGGCATGCAGGAGTTGCGTGGACTCGAGCGAGGGCAGATTGCCCTCGGCGTGAACGAAAGCTCGATCCACGCGTTGTTGCCGGCACTGGATCGCTACCGACAGCTTCATCCGGGCATTCAAATGCGGGTCCATCGCGTGTTTTCGCGTGACGTGCCGCGCGAGGTGATGAATCACCATCTCGATATTGGGGTTATTTCCTATCTGCCCGAGGAACGCGAACTGGAGGCGGTCGAATTTTATCGGGACTCGCTCGTGATGGTGGTATGGCCGGGCCACCGGCTCGCGAAGCGCAGGGAAGTCGACGTCCGCGAGCTAGGGGAGGAAACCTTTGTTGCGCATAGCGTGGAGTCTCCCTACCGTCGGCGGGTCGTGCAGATGTTTGCACGCCATCGCGTTCCTTTGAAAATGGATATCGAGCTGCCAACCATCGAGAGCATTAAACTCTTCGTAGAGATGAAGAAGGGCGTCGCGATTGTGCCGCGAATGTGCGTCGAGCGGGAGGTAGCCCAGGGCGACTTGCATGCGGTGCGAATCCGTCAGATGCGCATGACGCGAACGCTCTATTTGGTGTACCGGCGCGACCGACCACTGACAGCGGCTGCTCAAGAGTTGGTGGAAATGATTCGCAAGAAGATGCTGCGGGGAGCAAACGGACGGCGCGAAGCATAATCCCATTCACGCCCATCTCGATCGATTGACCGCTCCCGTTGTCCACAGATAGCGGTACATCGGTGTGAAAATACTTTTTATACGCAGAAATCCAGTCTTTCGCTACGTCTCTCTGCGCGGTCGCCAGGCTGAGTTCTCGATGGCAGACCATCTGGTGGAGATAGTCCTCCAGACGATCCTTCACAAAGGAGTTCCACTGAGCGTTGTACCGCGGCTGTGGCCACAGATTGCGGATGTCATCTGACCCTCCCAGGCCGGGCGTAATCAAATAATCCACCTCGTAGTTCTTGAATGGCACATCGCGGATTCCATACTCATCGAACACCCTTTGCTCTAATGCTGCCGATATTGGGAGCACGACCTCGTCATGATCCATCGAGCAAATGTCACCGATTGCAATGGGCCTCGTGGCGCCGGGCGTGAGGCTTGGATCCGGGAGTAGTCCGGCATATTCGCGCGAACCGCCCTCGTGCCCGATGGTCGCTCGAAAAGCGACCTTCGCTGCTAGCGCAAGCACCATTGCCACTGCGCACAAAGAAGCGAGGCTGCGTCTAGGGAGCCGAACAAACGGCCATGGCCATCCTTCCCGACGGGGCGCCAACTTGGCCAGCCGCGCTCGTAGCAGTGCACGTGGGCCAGCAATGGGCGGAAACGGCAAGGATGTCTGCCGATGAACCTCAAAGAACTCGCCGAGGGTCGCCTCGATTTTCCTAGCCTGTGCACGGCAGGCCCAGCAGGCCTTAAGGTGTCTTCGAATCCGCCGAGCAGTGCCCGCCGGCAGCTCGCCGTCGGAAAACAGTAGGAGGTCCTGGTCCGTTGGGTGGGCGTTTTTGTTCCGCATGTCGTTTCCTACCTATCGCATGCCTGCATCAACCGTGCGAGGGAACGTGTCAGTGACGCCGATACGGTCCCCAGCGAGATGCGGAGTACATGAGCAATTTCTCTGTAGCGGAGCCCTTCGGCTCGCAGATAGAGGCAGCATCGGTCCTGCTCGGGAAGAATCTGAAGCAGCGCCCACACCCGCGACTGCCGTTCCTTTGACAACACTTGCTCTTCCGGGTTCGGCGACGGGTCTAATTCATTCTCCGCCCGGATCGCCGCCGACGCGTTTCTTTCTGCGAACCTCCGATTAACATTGCGCTGCTTCAAGGCAAGGTTATGAGCGACCCCGAAAATCCAGCCGCGAAGGTTCCGTCGGGACTTTCCCAGGGTGATGTGCCGGAAAAGCGCGAGGAAGACTTCTTGAGCAACCTCCTCCCCATCGGGGACCGACAAGCCAAACGCCTGCACGTAACGGAGCAGGGAGCTCCGAAATCGGTCGAACAGGCCGAGAACTTCTCGCTCGATCTCTGACGACCTTCCAGTAACCAGGCTACCCGCCGTCGTCAGAAAGGAGGGTCGATCGATCGAGTCTACAGGAGGAATCTGCATAGCTCCCCTATATATATATTCCTCTCCTTGCCTTTCTGTTCAGGTTTTCTGACATCCTCGTACGACTTAGGTCGCGGAAGTTGAAAAAGACTGAACAAAAAGGCCGCCGGCGGAATATTCCATTGAGGGACAAACGGCTTTCCCGAGACTTCTACCCTGAGCCGGATCCGGGCGGAATCGAAACCATTTCAGAGATAATGGTCAAATCGGGAGACTGCAAATGATGCGACGGCTGGCCATCCTCCTGTCGTGTGCCTTGCCGCTGTTTGGCCAGAGCACGAGCGGTGAATTGCGTCTGAAAGTCACAGATCCATTAGGACTTGGCGTGAAAGCGACGGTCGAGATCGTGAGCGAGGCAAACCAATATCGAAATAGCCTAACCACCAATGACCAGGGTAGCCTGGACCTCGAGCGCCTGCCTTTCGGCATTTACCAGCTCGAAATCGACCAGCCCGGCTTTGCGACCGTTTCCCAGACCGTGGAGATTCGTTCGTCGATCCCAGTCGATTACACGATCGAGCTTAAGCTCTCCGCGATCAGCCAACTGGTCAGCGTCAGCGCGGCAAACACACTGATCGACCCCGATCAGGCTGGCTCAGTCACCGAGGTTGGTTCTAACTTGATAGAAAAACGGCTCAGCTCGATTCCGGGCCGCTCCATCCAGGACCTGGTGAACTCGCAGCCCGGCTGGCTCTATGAAGGTAACGCCGTTTTGCATCCTCGCGGCTCGGAGTATCAAACGCAGTTTGTGGTCGACGGCGTTCCCTTGATCGACAACCGCTCGCCCAGCTTCGGCCCTGAGATCGAAGCCGACGACATACAGTCGCTCAGCATCTACACGGGAGGTATACCCGCCGAATATGGCCGCAAGCTGGGTGGCGTCGTCGAAGTCAACACGACACAGGATTCCCAACCAGGCTTTCACGGGCAAGCCGTCTTGTCTGGGGGCAGCTTTAACACCGCTGGTGCTTACGCGCAGGGTCAGTACGTCTGGGGCCAAAACACGCTCGGTGCCAGTGCCAGCGGTGACATGACGGGTCATTACTTGAATCCTGTTGTTGTTCAAAACTACACCAACGCGGGCACGGTCGGCGCCTTCCAAGCGCACTATCAACGGGACCTAACGCCCAACGACCGCCTCAGCCTTATGGCGTGGTACGAGTTTTCGCGCTACCAGATTCCGAATGAGCAGATACAGCAAGCCGCCGGGCAGCTACAGACGGGCGATAACTTCGAAACGATGGGCATTATTTCTTATCAGCACACCTTTTCGCCCAACGTCATAGCGGATGTTCACGGCATGGTCCGCAACAATGCGGACGACTTCTATTCCAATGCCCAATCGACGCCCATCGCGCTGTTCCAACACAATTGGTTCAACGAGGGGTACTTCTTGGGCAGCATCACAATCAGCCACGGCCGCCACGAGATCAAAGCAGGATTAGAGTCGGATAATCTCTTTCTCAACGAGAATTTCAGCTACAAGATCACTGATCCTTCTCAATTTGACCCCAGCACGCCGCTCACATTCAGTTTTCTGGCCCATCGGCCGGAGCTCGACCAAGCGGCTTACGTCCAGGATCTAATCCGTTTCGGCAATTGGACCCTAAATTCTGGCCTTCGCTGGGACCACTACCAGCTGTTGGTAAACAACCAGGCCTTGAGCCCGCGCTTCGCGATTTCACGCTATTTCCCCTCGGCCAATCTCGTCTTGCATTTCTCCTACGATCGCGTCTTCCAAACGCCCTCCTTTGACAACCTGCTCCTGTCCAGTTCCACGGCGGCGGCGGGACTCAGCACCATCTCTTTGCAATTACCTGTCAGGCCGTCGGTAGGGGATTACTATGAAGCGGGAGCGACCAAGGTCTTCTTCAACAAGCTGAAGCTGGCGACCAACTACTTTCGGCGCTCGGTGAACAACTACGCCGATGATAACCAGATTCAGAATACGACCATCAGCTATCCGATTGCTTTCGAGAAGGCCCTTATCTACGGCGCGGAAGCAAATGTGGATCTGCCCGCGGCGCATGGTTTTTCGGGATTCTTGAGTTATTCCTGGGAAGTAGGCAATGCGTGGTTCCCTGTTACAGGCGGTCTGTTTCTCGGCGAAGCAGCAATCCTACCGTCTTCCGGCCATCTCCCCGATTCACAGGATCAGCGCAACACCATTCGAGGGCGTCTACGCTATCAGGTAGCGCCGCGGCTGTGGATCGCCGGTGGCCTTCAATATGACACTGGCCTCCCGTTTGACTTCCAATGCCCGGAAGGCGAGAGTTTGGCCGAGTGTGAAGCCGGGCAGGTCGCCATCTATGGCCCGCAGGTGATCAACCGCGTGAACTTCGCGCGGGGACGCATTTACCCCACCTTCCAGATCAACGCCTCGGTCGGCGCAGAGCTCTACAAGTCCGACCGTCTAAATATGCAGTTT
The DNA here is from genome assembly GCA_964407845.1 of uncultured Acidobacteriaceae bacterium. Classification (GTDB taxonomy): domain Bacteria; phylum Acidobacteriota; class Terriglobia; order Acidiferrales; family UBA7541; genus Palsa-295. Next base: position 7,310 of record CAYOXF010000102.1, read on the forward strand.
CAACTGGACGGGCAAAACCTTACCAATGTGGTGGACGTGATCGACTTCGGCGGTCTCTTCTCGGGCAATGCCATCGGCCCGTCACGTAGCTTTCTCTTGCGTCTTACAGCCAACTTCTAGCCTGGAAGCTCAGCGAAAGCGAGCGGAGCGACGCCGCTGCTCCGCCAAGGCCTCTAGGAACTTTTCGCTATCCGGCCGAGCTCCGGGGGATATCCCGATGCGCTCCCCGATGCGATTGGCGATTTGGCGGGCCATGGCCCATCGCACGTCCGGTTCCAGGCTGTCCCGGCGCTCGAAAAACGTCTCGACGACCTGAAGCTCTTCGAGCGTGATTTGCGCTGACAAACCAAGCGGGGAGGAGAGCGTGCCAGCAGCGGGCAGCTTCCAGATCGAGCGAACGGCCTCTAATGGCTTCTCGTGAATTACGACTGTGCCTGCGGCATAGTCGCCGATGCGCTTGTTTTCCTGGCTGACAATCATGGTGACGATCCCGGACGCATAGAGCGTCGGCAGCCAGTCCACGATACGCAACAGGTTGCGAAGAACAGCGTCGTAGGGACTAATCGGCCGGCCGGTATCCTTGATCACGCGCAGGTGGGTCCACCGCTTACCCGGCGTTTGGCCGTTCCACAGAGCCTCGAAGAGCGCGAAGTAGCTCACGTCGATGGTGAAGACGACAATGATGATGATCGCAAATGCCCACAACCCAGTGCTTCTGAAAAAAAAGCTGAACGGAATGGCCAGCGCGATTAAAACGATGCTCACCACGCACACGGCAACGACTTGGAGGAGCGCATCCAAAGCGATCGCGAGAAAACGGCTTCCAATGCCGGCCAATGGAAATTCGAGCGTCGTCTGCTCGGGAGTCTCGATGGTAAGCTTATCCGACGAGGACATGGGTGATCTCCACCAGTTGGCTTGAGAAGCGGCGACCGTATTGGGCCCGACTGGATGAGCTCCTGACGCGCTCGGGCCGCGCAGGCGCGCGCAACCTCACCCACTCCGAGCTCCAGGAATTAGCGCTATTATACCGCCAGACCGCTTCGGACCTCGCCACGATCCGCGAGGATTCCTCCAGCGGAAACCTCGCGCACTATCTCAATCAGCTCCTTGGGCGGGCGCACAACCTGATCTACATGGGGCGTCGCTCGCGGCCCCGCGGTGTCATCCGGTTCTATCGCGAAACATTTCCGGAGATATTTTTCGAAACTCTGCCTTACACGGCAACGGCATGTGCGGTCTTCTGGGTTGTGGCCATTCTGGGCATCGTGCTCGCGATCGCAAACCCCGCATTTCAGGCAAATTTGCTGGGGCCCAACATGATGGAAACGATTGAAAAACGACAGATGTGGACCCATTCGATCGTCACCATTAAGCCGATCGCTTCGAGTGCCATCATGACCAACAACCTCTCCGTATCGTTCTCCACATTTGCGCTCGGGATCACCGGAGGTCTGGGAACAATCTGGATGCTGGCGCTCAACGGGCTGCTTTTCGGAGTTGTGAATGCGGCGTGCTGGCAGGCGGGAATGTCGCAGCAGCTTTGGAGTTTTGTCGCACCCCACGGTGTGCTCGAGCTACCCGCGATCTATATTGCCGGCGGCGGAGGTTTGCTGATCGCGAAAGGCTTGCTGTTTCCCGGCACGCTGCCGCGGCGCTTGTCCTTGGTTCGCGAAGCAGGGCGCGCCGTGCGGCTCGTGCTGGGAATCATTCCCTTGCTAATCGTCGCAGGCACGATCGAGGGATTCGTTTCCCCTTCTGATTTGCCGATCGCAGTCAAGTATGGCGTGGCCGCCGGAATGTTCTGCCTTCTGGTTTTGTACGTGAAGAGAAAGGCGCACCAGGAAGTCACCGCACACCGGCAAGGCCAAGCAGCAATCCACACACCCTCGCTGCTTTAAAGCATGCTTCGTTCCTTCACTTCCAGATAGCGGTTGACGAGGGCCGTGGAGAGTCCGCGAGGGTCGACTTCCAGAGTCAGTGCGCCCTGTTGGCGCAACCGTCCCAGCAGGAGGCCACGGCGCTGTACGATTTCGAGCGCAGCAGTGTAATGGTACATTTCCGAAGCGTTCGTGGGCGGCGAGGTCACGAGTCTGAGTAGGTCGGGCTGGCCCATGACAGCGAGAAGTACCAAGTGGCGAGCCGCCATTTTCGCGGCGCACTCAATGACTTCCGGTGTCGCCGCAGTTTCTGCGAGGTCGGTGAGCCAAACGATCAGGCTGCGTCGGCTCTGCAAAGAAAGTAGGTGCTCGGCTGCGAAGAGATGATCCGCTTCGTACGGCTCGGCCCGAACCTGGGCCATGGCCTCCATCAGAAGGCGCAAATGCGATACTCCGCGTCCGGCTCCCAGTCGCTGCTGAGGCTTTCGCCCATAGGCCAGCAAGGCAACGCGGTCGCCTGAATAGAAGGCGACCTGCGCAAGACACAGGGCCGCATTCACCGTGTAGTCAAGCTTCGCCAGGCCGTCGATCTGCGCGCGCAGCAAGCGGCCGGCATCGAGTACGAGCCATAGAACCTGACTCCGCTCGATCTGATGCACCTTCGTGATGAGCTTCCCGCGCCGCGCCGTTGCACTCCAGGAAATGTCGCGAAATTCGTCGCCTTCCCGATAGTCGCGGAGGCTTTCGAACTCGCGGCCCTGCCCTCGCTGCCGTTTGAGCCGTTTTTCGAGCTCGATCTGACGGCTGCGAATCAGATAGATACGCATCTTTTGGGTCTCTTGCATGTTGGGGTAGACGCGCACGCTCTGTGTGAGTCGCGCTCGGGCCCATCGCTCCGCAAGATTCAGTGGGCTTCGATAGCGCAGCCATACGTCGCCGAACGTTGCGTCGCCGCGTGCGCGAGGAGTCATGGAATAGGAAGCGATTCCCACGCCCCGGGCAGACGCGGAGATTTCGACCCAGGGAAGATCGAGGCAAAAGGCAGGAGGCGCTTCATCCCAAACGCGGGCGATGATCGGAGAGGCGGACGAATTTCGCACTTGAAGCTGGATGACGCCGGATTTCGCAAGGCCGAGCGGCTCGCTCCAAATGCGCTGGACCTCGATGGCGTCCGGTTTGGGCATTTGCCACAGATCCCAGGCCCAAAGAATGAGGGCGAGAGCGTCCCACAGAGCCAAGGCGTACAGAAAGCGAGGCGCGAGCCAGGCGGGAGCTATCCAGGCGAGCCCGATTAGGCAGAGCAGAAAAAACCTGCGTCCAAAGGCGACTGGGAAACGACCCGTGCTCTCCGCCCGCGCGGAGATATTCGGCGGGATGAGTCGGTTCACGGCCTTATTTCGGGACTGCGATGTTCGCGATAATTTCGGTAATCACTTGATCAGGTGAAATGCCTTCCAGATCTGCCTCCGGCTTGAGCAAGAGGCGATGGCGAAGAATCGGGGGCGCAGCGCTCTTTACGTCATCTGGGATTAGGAAATCGCGCCCCTCCATTGCGGCGAGGGCCTTCGAAGCGAGCATCATGGCGACGGCAGCCCGAGGGCTGGCCCCCAGCGTAAGAGCCGCGGAATCTCGCGTTGCACGTACGATCGAGACGATGTAGTCGAATAGCTTCGGTTCGACGCGCACACGCGCGATCTCCTCTCGCGCGGCCTGCAAAGCTTCGCCCGACACCGGCTCGAGACCTGCCTTCGTAAGATCTCTCGCCTCGAATCCACCTTGGTAGCGCGACAGGATTTCAGATTCTTCGGCAGCGGCCGGGTAGCCGATGCGAATCTTCATTAAGAAGCGGTCGAGCTGGGCTTCGGGCAGAGGGTAAGTGCCTTCAAATTCGATCGGATTTTGTGTCGCGAAGACCGAAAACGAATGCGACAGTGGGTAGCTTTTGCCGTCAATCGTCACTTGTAACTCTTCCATGGCTTCCAGCAGTGCCGACTGCGTACGAGGCGGCATGCGATTAATCTCGTCGACCAAAAGCAAATCGGTGAATACAGGCCCTGGATGCAGGCGAAACGAGCCTTCAGTGGGCTGAAAGATGTTGCCGCCGAGAATATCGGCCGGAATCAAATCGGGGGTGCATTGGACACGTTGAAACTGCAAGTGGAAAATGTGGGCGAGACATTTCACGGCGAGAGTTTTCGCCAGCCCTGGCACACCCTCGATTAGCGCGTGGCCGCCGGTAAGAACGACGAGCAGCAGCTGGTTGAGTGCTTCGCTTTGGCCGACAAGAACCTTCGAAAATTCCTTACGAACATGCCCCGCCAAGGCCTCTGCGCTCATCGCCATGCGGGCATCTCCGGCTCGGCTCCACCCGCAGGCTCTAGGCTCGAGGAATAATCGTGAAGATGGCGAACCAAGTCGAGAGCCTCACGGTCATCCAGGCTGATGTTTCGCATCGCTCGCTCCGAGCGCGCGAGTGTATCGAGAAGCGGCGCTTCCTTCCAGCCGAATCGCACGGCAGCAGCGTGGCAGACGTCCGGCAGCTTTTGGGTGGCTGGGATGGAAATCTGACGCGAAAGCGCAAACCGGAAACGGCGATACGCGACCGCCACCGCCGCCGGCGAAGCGTGTGCTGAGCGATACAGATCTCCCAGGGTCTCGACGAACTCAAGCGGAGACAGGCGCGATTCAGTTGCGGGCGCTCGTATCGGGCCGAAGCGGCGTGAGAAGGTGAGGAGGACCGCTACGAATCCCAAGGCGATCTGCACGCCGGCCCAAGCAAGGGGGGTACCTGCGATATAGGAGCCGAGCGAGCCCCTCGCGCCGTGGTAGTACTCATCCCAGAAAACGTGCGAATCGGCAGCCGCGCCAATCGAATCCAGAAAGAAAGCCATATTGCCCGTGTCCCGAATCGATCCGTTCTCAAGCGGCGATGGCGACGCCCACCAAATCACCTCGCCCTTACCAACTTGATAGGAGACCGCTCCGATCTGGTCATCATGCCCATAGAGCGCAAGCCAGGGGTGCGCGCTCGATGTCCAGGCGTCCGCCGCCACCATCGTGATCTCCGGAGCATCTCGCGTATAGGGAGAAGGTAGCCGCGCTCGATACGTCTTCGCTTGTAGGGTAAAGTCGGGGACTTCGGTCGCGTCGGCGTCCGGTACGATCTTCGCAGCCGACGCACCGGCGGCGAGAACTCGTCCTCCGCCCAAGACAAATCGCCGTATCGCCGTACGCTCCGCCGGTGTAGCACTCTCAAACGGCTCTACGATAACCAGGACAGAACCTTTGGAATCAAACGGCAGATTCTCCGGCGACTGCTCCCAACGCTCGACTCGATAGCCGAGTTCCCGAAGCAAGACAAACGCCGCTTTAGCTCCTGCCCAATTGGAGGAATAGCTCGATGGATAGCCGAGTGCTTGTTGGGCCGGTGGCGGCGGGCTGATGACATAGGTCAGCCCGAGCAGGACTAGCATCACGACTCCGGCGGTAATCAGGAGGCGGAGATCGCGGGCGTCGAGGAACGAAGGCATCCAAGCTTCTCCAATTGCTTGACGGCATCGCTCCAATCCGACCGATCCGCGGGGCGGTAGCCGTACCAGACGAGTTCAAAGCGGCGGGTCAGTTCGAAAAGGGGCACATACTCCGTACTCTCGTGTCGAATCAGCCTCAGCGATTCCCGAGGAGTCCGAGAGCGGTTCTCTGTCAGCAGCTTCGCTTCTTCTAAGCTCACGATGGCCGCCCAATAGCCGGCGTGGATGGCAGCGCGGTAATCGCCGCGTGCAGCGGCAGCCCATGCTTCGTGCAGCCAATGATGCGAATCCTGGCCCGCAGGGCTTGCGCCGCGAAGATCGATTTGCGGCTGAGGGGCTGTGCGAGCCGTCGCCCGCACCACCCAAAGCGCAAGTAAGACAGCTGAAAGCGTGATCACCACCCAAGCCATCGCGTTACCGATGGCGTGGCCGTGTCCCATTTTGGCAAAGAGTCTTTCGAGCTGACGCACAATCCAATCTTCTACGTATGCACGAAGCCTATCGAACCAAGTGGGTCCATGAAGCGCCTGAAACTCCTTGGCAGCGAGAATCCGATGCAGTCGGGCTCTGGATTCTTCAAGGTTTTGCGTGGAGACGGATCGTGCGAGTGCCTCGGCAGCCTCGCGATACGATCGAATCTCGCGTTGGGCCTGTTCGATCGAGGACCGATTCGTGTGAACTGTTTCGGCTCTTGCCAGATCGGCCTTGAGCCAATCAACGGCAACGGTGTATTGCTGGTCGCCGGTGCGAACTGTCCATTCGTTCGGCAAAGACATTTGCAGCTTGTGGAGCCCCGACGGATCGTTGTCAGAGTTCGCCAGGGCAGCCGAACAACGGTCAAGCTCTGAAATGTACCCTTCGAGGCTGATTGATGGCACGGTCGACGAAGTGGCGCTTGCCGGCGCTAGGAAACTGAGAACGAGACAGATCGGAATTGTCAGCCGCGCCCTGTCGAAACGTAGCGCAGTGGAATTTATCGCTAAGAAAAGGAACTGGCTCACGCTGGAGAGACCAAGTCAGCCGTAGGTGTGCTGCGATCTCGCGAGGGCAGCATGAATCTCAGGTCACGTAGCCGCGAAGGATTCGCGCGCTCCTGTATCTAACCACACGGTCAAGACGTTCGCAACCAACCATCTATCATGACCGTAAGCCACGCCCGTCACACTACGGACGAAGAATCACACCGCACCCTGTGATCCGAGTGCAAAGCGAAATACGGCCGCGGCCTCTGCGCCTTCCGGGAGCTGATTGGGTGCCGCCACGAAGACCCGTCCGCCATGACGAAGCGTTAGAATTGCCGCCCAATTCAGCAAATCGCTATCCCCCGGTTCCGGCGTGCTGTGGAGATGCACGGTCTCGGGCGAAGTGATCGAGCCCCATCGTTCCACCGAAGGCGAGACAAACAAGAAGCGGATGAGACCCCGTTGGGCCTCAGCGAGAATCTGCCTCAGATTTCTCGACGTCAGCGGTGTATTCGCATGTTCCTGATACACCGCAAACGCACCTTGCTCCTGTTTCAGGATGTCCTTCTCGACGATTTTCCATGCCGCGGTGTAGAGTTCGCTCGGTCCGAACAGATGAGGGCTTCCGATGATGGCGTCATCGGAAAGATGAGCATAGGTGTTCACATTCTTGTAAATGGGAATCAGATATTCCACCGCCGCGAGGATGAGTGGAGCCTGCTGGCCTTTGAGCGCGGTAGCGACACCCCGCTCGACGTCCCGCAAGAAATGTGCGACTCGGTCCTTCTCATCGAGCGAAGGGCCATGGAAGACGGCGCCTTTCTGTCCTGAGGCGCGGGAAGAGGCCGTATGGAGCTGATACTCCCGCTCGAACCCGTGTCCCTTGAAGTCTTCGCGGACATTTTCCGGTATCCCCTCTAGCGCTCGCTCGCTCATTCCGCTGGCGGAACCTTCGTATAGCCGTACGTGCTTCTGGCTCAGCTCGAGAACGAAAAAACGGTCCTCGCGCGGCACCAGGGGCAGCAGCGGCCGAACGAAGAATTCGTTTCCGACTACGACACTCTCTGCCACGCTCTCCCGCAGATAACGGTAGCTGACCGAATCCTTGCTCATAAATATGGCGAGGCCCTGGGAGGCGGGATGCGGCTTTTGGCCAGCTTCGATGACCCGCGAAACCGATGCCAGCAAGGGTTCCGCCTCGTCAACGGACATCGAAAAACTGCGGAGACGCGATTCCGCCGCTCGCAGCATGCTTCGAAGTCGCACAAGTCGTTGCTGGGCAGTCTCGACGGGCTTGCTCGCGAGATAGATCGAAATACACGGCGGCACGTGCGCAGCCGTCAAAAGTGTGTAGTCAGCTTCTTTTACTGTGGCCGGCGCTTCACCTGCAGATGAATTGGCTGTCATGGGACCTACTCTCTGCCTGGATTCAAGGGCCTATGCCGCATTGCGCGCGCCGCTCTTCCAGGCATCTTCTAGAAGCGTAGATACATCATCGTCGCTCAGCTGAGGGAATTGCTCGTAGAAAAGACCGACCGCCCGAAAATCTCGAGGTGTTAGCAACGAGATGACGTCATCCACTTCCGAGCGCAAACGCAGGCTGGTCGACAAGGGCATGACACCGGCAGCCACGATGAGGTGCGTGGCTCCCAGTCTTTTGACTCCCTCGATCGCCGCCCGCATCGTCGATCCCGTCGCGATACCGTCATCCACCATTACAACGGTGCGGCCTCGAAGATCTGGCATCGGTCGAGAGCCCCGAAAGACAGCCTCCCGTCGTTGCAACTCCTTCTGTTCGGCCCTCACGAGCGTCTCGATATCGCCCGGCCTTAAACCGAACTCCTCGGCGACATCTGGATCAATGATTTTTACGCCACCGCTCGCGATCGCTCCGAGTGCCAGTTCTTCATACCCCGGCACGCCCACTTTTCGCACCAAGAAAACGTCCAACTCCGCACCCAGGGATTTCGCAATCTCGCAGGCCACCGGGACACCGCCCCTTGGCAGACCCAGGATCACGACGTCGGGACGATTTCCGAAGGCCGCGAGCTTGGTCGCAAGAAGTTGACCTGCTTGGCTTCGATCATGAAGTCTCTCCATCACGGGTACCTCGTTCGAACGTCTGGTGTCCGTTCTCAGTGAATAGCGGCCGTGCGTGCCTCAACGACCTGAGGCAGCGAGGGGCCGTAAATACGCTGCAAAGTTCTAATAACGTCCTCGTGCGAGAGATCACTCCCACGGCCCCATGCGCCCACGTCGGTATGCAGGATAACATTGTCCATCGACAGGATTCCTTCCAGCATCCCGTTCCGATCCACTACGGGCAAGCGGCGGACCTTGTACTGCGCCATAGTTTGCATGGCTACATGGATGTCGTCTTGCGCTCGGCAGGCATAGACCTCTCCTTTAGCCACCTCTCCCACCGTCATTTTGCCGGGCAATTTGTTTCTTGTACCCAGGGCGACGCACAGATCGCGGTCTGTTACCACCCCGATCACCTTTTGCCTCGCGTCGACTACGGGCAGCATGCCGCAATTGCGGGTCCAGAGAATCTCAACGGCAGCACCAAGATTGGTTTCTGGGCTGCAAGAAGCCGGCGTTCTCATCATCACGTCCTGAACTTTCATGGTTCCCACTCCTTCTGATCGGGCGTTTGGTCGACGCCCTCGGACTCAGCCAGGGCGGCCGGTTCTGAGCCCTCCGCACCGCCCGGCTGATGGGCACGCGTTAAGCGGCCTTCGGTTCCACACGAACGCTCTTCGTCTTTGTTGCTTTTGGCAAGCTCAGTTCGAGGATGCCGCTTTTAAGCGTAGCCGTCACTTTCTCCGTCTCTACTTCGGCGGGTAGCTCAATGACCCGCATGATCTCGTCTGCGCAGGTTTCGGAGTAAATCACCTTGCCCTTGGTCTCTTCCTTTTTCGTTTCTCGTTTTCCGGTAATAACCAACCGGGTCGGCTCGACGTTGATGGACAGTTCCTTTTCGCTGAAGCCCGGTACCTCCGCTTTGATTTCCACTGCGTCACCGGTTTCGCTCAATTGAACGTGGACAGGATGGAGCAATTCCCGTTCTGCCTGGAACCAATCTTCGAGATCGTGGCCGAATTGGCCATGGCCCTCGAAAATTTCGTAAGCCCGGCGGGAAATCGCTTCGAAAATGGACTGCGCGCGCTCGAAGAAGTCGGGTGCAAAGGGCTTCAGGGTTGTTGGCTCCTTGGCTACTTGGACTGCCGTTCCTTTCTCGGTCATCGCTTCCTACCTCACTTTCGACTCAGTTCATCGCCGACCCAGACGACTCCGCTTTCTAGGTCTCTGCTCGAACTCGCTCTAGCAAGAGTCACCTAAGCCAGACCTTGATTGTAAGATTCCAGATGGACACAAAAGGTACAGTGACCGGCATCACAGCTGTGTGTGACGATTCACACCCGATCCGACGAAGGTCACTGAAATCAAAAGTCTTTTCGGGAGATTTTCAGCTTTTGCAGGCGGGAGTTCAGAGTGGTTCGGTTCATCCCCAAACGCTCAGCCGCACCCCCTGGACCCCCAATTCTACCCTTCGTTTCTCGCAGAACGCGGAGGATGTGCTCTCGTTCGACGTCGTGCATCGTCGAGGAGGTTTTCAAAATCGCTTCATCGCCATAGGCAAGCGCGGAAGTGGGGATGCGCAGTTCAGGGCCCGGCGAGAGAATCACGGCTCGTTCAATCAAATGCTCCAGTTCCCGAACATTGCCCGGCCAAGGATACTGAATGAGCGCCTGCATCGTTTCCGGAGGGACCCTGTCGATCGCTTTTCCCATGCTCTTGGCAAAGCGGGAAAGGAAGTAGTTAACAAGCAGCGGGATGTCCTCGGCGCGCTCGCGCAGCGGTGGCACCAGCACAGGGAAAACACTCAGCCGATAATACAGGTCGCTGCGGAATTGTCCCGCCGCGACGAGCTTGCCGAGGTCACGATTCGTCGCCGCAACGATGCGAACATCGGTCGTCATGGTCCGGCTGTTCCCCAAGCGCTCGAATTGCTTTTCTTGCAGGACGCGCAGTAGCTTTGGCTGAAGATCCAGCGAAACCTCACCGATCTCGTCCAGAAAGAGTGTTCCTTGGTGCGCGAGTTCGAATCGGCCGATCCTTTGTGCGATCGCACCGGTGAATGCGCCCTTCTCATGACCGAAAAGTTCACTCTCGAGGAGTCCGGCCGGCACCGACGCGCAGTTCACCTTGATAAACGCCCGATGGCGCCGCGGACTCAGGTCGTGAACCGCCCGCGCGAGCTGCTCCTTTCCCGTGCCCGTCTCTCCCAGGATCAGAACGGTCGAGTCGGTCGGCGCAACCGTCTCGATCTGTCTCAGAATGAGCTTCAGCGCTTTGCTTTCGCCGATGATCTCCTCAAAGCTGCTGCTGATGCGCAGTTCATCTTCGAGATAGCGTTTCTCTTTTTCCAATCGGACGTTCAGATCGGCCATGCGTCGGTAGGCGAGTGCATTATCCAAGGCCACGGCAATCTGGCTGCCCAACTGCAAGAGCGCTTCGAGGTCGGCATCGGAAAAAGCCCCGGGTTGGCGGCTGAAAAGATTCAGGGTTCCGAACGGTCCTTCCCTCCCGACGAGTGGCACCCAACAGCCTGATTTGACGGACTCACGGGCTAGATGCCCCGGCAATTCAAACGGAAATTTCTCTCCCGGAGAGCCCTTCAGGATCAAAGGCTTGCCGGAGACATAAACCCAGCCGTCCGCTGATCCTGTGATGGGGAGCAGGATTCCCGAGGGAAGCGGATCTCGGCCTGGCGCTGCCCCAACCGATTGCACGCGGAGCATCTTCGTCTCGCCGTCATACAGTGCCAGCGTCGCATAATCAAAGTCCTTTACATGTCGAATGCACACACCGATGGCAGCTAGTAGCTTGGTGATGTCCAGGTTCGAAAGCAGGGTATGGGTGACTTCGAGAAGAAAAGACTCGCGGACGCGCTTTCGTTCGGTGATGTCCTTGGTGACCTTTGTGAAACCGACGAGTTTTCCTGTTTCGTCGTGAAGCGCCGTAAGCACGATGTTGGCCCAAAATCGAGATCCGTCTTTCCGCACGCGCCAGCCTTCGTCCTCAACGCGGCCCTCCCGCGCCGCAATGGCGAGTTCCTCGGCAGGCTTTCCCCGCTCGACATCCTCCGCGAGATAGAAACACGAGAAGTGCTGCCCGATGATTTCGTCGGGCTGATACCCCTTAATTCGCTGTGCCCCTACATTCCAGGTTTTGATCCTTCCTTCCGGATCCAACATGAAAATGGCGTAATCGGTGACCTCGGACGTGAGTCTGCGGAACCGCTCTTCGCTCAGCCTCAGCGCTTCCTGTACTCGGTGCCGCTCTGTCGTATCGCGAATCGCTGCGACAACAAAACAGCCCTCGGGCTCTTCGAGCGGACTGAGGCTGATCTCGACAGGAAATGTGCTCCCATCTTTTCTGCGCCCTTTGAGTTCGAGACCCGATCCCATTTCTCGTGTGCGAGGAGCCTCGGCATATTCGGAACGATGCCGGACGTGCGCCTGCCGCACGGCCTCTGGCGCAAGGACTTCGACGTTTTGGCCTAGCAATTCGCTCGGGGCATACCCGAACATCTTTTCGGTGTGCGAATTTGCAAACGCAATGCGCCCGCCGCGATCCACAATTACGACCGCATCGGGCGCCGATTCCAGTATTCTCCACCGTTGCGCGGAGGGAGCCCCCTGAGGCTGTTCCTCTAGGCTTTCCTTGGGCCTCATGGCACGGGAAATTATCACTTTGCAACGCGTTACGGCAAGTTCGTGACTGTTTAGGCGATCGAGAACAGCCAGTCTTTAGGATCCGGTTTGTCTTTGAAGATTCAGAACGGCGAACACTTCGGTGGGATCTGCATGGGGCACGATTTCAAAGCGAAAGCGCTCTGCGAGCTTTCGCATGTTGGTGTTTTCAGGGAGGATGTGAGCTAGGATTCGGGCATACCCCTCGCTACGGGCGAAATCGATCAGGCGGCGCAGCAGCTCGGCCCCCAGCCCGAGTTTCTGGAAACGATCCGCGACGAGAACGGCTACTTCGCCCTCCTGGGGATCTCGCTGTCGTGCCAGCCGCCCGACGCCCAGCAGCTCTCGCCGGTTTGTCTTGGGATCAGTCCCCTCAGCGACCAAGGCCATTTCTCGATCATAGTCGATAAAGCACTTGCGGATCAGCCGCTCATGTGCCACGCGTGCGCTGAGCCCTTCCATATGGAAATAACGGAGATAGACCGTTTGATCGGATAGCAACTCATGGAAGGTCCTCATCAAAGGCTCATCCTCGGGCCGAATCGGACGAACCAGTACGTCCCGACCATCCCGCATGGTCCAGCGCGATACATACTGACTTGGATAGGGGCGAATAGCCGGACGCGGCAGGGCTGAAGGCGGAGTTTTGGCATCGAAGAGCACGACGCGAGCGTCCAAGGCCATTAACCCTTCGGCCGAAGCAATCAACGGGTTCACATCAATTTCTTTGATCCGCGGCAGCTCGATGGGGATGTAGCTGAATCGGACGAGCGCGCCCTCCAACGCCTCCCAATCGACCGGTCTTCGTCCGCGAACCCCCTTCATAGCGCTATATACCTTGGTTTGCTCCATCATTCGCTGTGCCAATGTGGTATTGAGCGCCGGCAGCGCCAGCGCGTGATCCCGGTAAACTTCCACCAACTGACCTCCCGAGCCGAAAAGGATAACGGGGCCAAACTGCCAGTCCACACTGCTGCCCACGATCAGCTCGTAGCCGTCCTGCTCGACCATGGGTTGCACACTCACGCCTTCGAAACTGTCCGCTCCAGCCCGTGAGGTCACGCTGGATTCGATTTCCTGGTAGGCCTTTCTTACGGCGTCCGGGCTCAGCAGGCGAAGCTTCACACCGCCGACGTCGGTCTTGTGCGTGATTTTGCGGGAGTGGAGTTTCAAAACAACAGGGAATCCGATTTCGCGAGCTGCCTGGACAGCTTCCTCCACGCTGCGGGATAGCTTCGTTGTAACCGTGGGAATGTCGTAAAGAGCCAGCACCTGTTTTGACTCGACTTCGGTGAGCAGAGTCCGTCCTTGTGCCAGAACGGTAGCGAGGATTTCGCCGGCCTTTCGTGCCCGCTCGCCCGCTACGCTGGGGTCGTCGGCAATCGTAGGAGTTTCATAGAGTCCTCGAAGATGATAGGTGTAGCGCCACATATTGACGAAAACCCTTGCTGCTGTGTCCGGATATGAAAATGTCGGGATTCCCGAAGCGTTGAGCGTCGCCTCACCCGCTTCGACATATTCTCCTCCCATCCAACTTGCCAGCAGCGGCTTGCCGTGGGCCTTGGCATGGGGCGCCAGCCTCTCGGCCACACCCTCCGGATCGGTCATGCCTTGCGGTGCGAGGATTGCCAGTAGGCCATCGCTCCCAGGATCGTTGATGGCGATTTCAATGGCGCGGGCGTACCGCTCCGGATCGGCATCTCCCAAAACGTCGATCGGATTTCCATGGCTCCAGAACGGAGGCAGGAGTTCGTCCAATGCCTTCCGGGAGGTTTCCGAGAGAGTCGCGATCTCACCACCTTCTGCGATGAGTGCGTCGGTCGCCAGCACGGCCGGCCCTCCCGCATTGGTCACGATCACAAGTCTCGGCCCGCGCGGCCGTGGCTGCTTGCTGAGGACCTCGGCCATGTAGAAAACGTCCGAAATGCTTTCCACACGCAGCACGCCGCAGCGCCGCAACACCGCATCGAAAACTTCGTCGCTGCCCGTCAACGCGCCGGTGTGTGAGGACGCAGCTTTCGACGCCGCGTCGCTACGTCCTGCCTTGATCACAATGATCGGCTTACTCATGGCCACAGCGCGCGCCGCCGAGAGAAAGGAGCGCGCGTCATCGACCGATTCCATGTAGATCAGAATGCTCTCGGTGTTCGGATCGTCCCCAAAGTAGTCGATCAAATCGCCCCACCCAACGTCGAGCATCGATCCCGTCGATACGAAGGCG
>CAYOXF010000103.1:0-16077 GCA_964407845.1 uncultured Acidobacteriaceae bacterium
GGGCCCTTGTCTGAAAGATTGGTCTTCTCCATGGCATCGGCGATACGCGAGCGGCGCTTGTCCGGGGGCACATTCTTGATACGCAGGACGAAGTCAAGATAGTCTTCCACACTCATATCGGGATAAAGTGGCGGCGCTTCCGGCAGGTAACCCAGGTGGCGCCGTGCTGCTAAAGAATCGCTAGTGACGTCGAAGCCCGCAATTTTTGCCGTTCCCGACGTGGCGGGCAAATACCCAGTGAGAATGCGCATGGTGGTGGTTTTGCCAGCACCATTCGGACCCAGAAAACCAAGGATCTCGCCTTCATGTACGCTGAACGAGACGTGGTCGACCGCCGTGACCGGGCCATAGGCCTTGGTCAAATCCTGAACTTCGATCAATGCACCCCTCCGAATAAAAAGGAATTAAGAGGCACTACGGAGCTGCCCGGAAACCCGCCGGACCGTCTTTTATACCAAAAAAGCGTACAAAATAAAAAACTGCCTGATCAATCTCAGGCCCCTCAGAATACGATGCCATCGCCCCACGGGAACGTTGCCGCACGCCATGGTCCGAGCTCGGGCGACAAGGGGGCAGGCAACGAGGTCAGTGGGAGCCGCATCCACCATGGCTGAATCATGCCCAACGGGCGGCGTACGTCTGGGACGCCCACTTTATGGGAGTCCCTGCTGGAGATGTGCGGTTGACACACTCCGGCCCTTTTGTTATTCAACTCGTTTCGCCGATTCGGCTGGAATTGTAAAGTGGGTGTGCGGGTTCGGTTCGGGTGCGTCCGACCCTAAGACAGAAAGAGAACGGAGCAAACTGGATGCCCGGAATTCTGGTGGCTGGGTGACGGCTGTGCGAAGGACTGCGGTCGGCTTTTTGGCGTGTGCCGTGATCTCCCTTCTCCTCGGTAGCTGCGGCGGCAGCAGCGCTCAGATAAGCATCACGCTGACAACACTGAACGGAGTGCTTTCGATCGATGAGAGCGACCCGACCGCCACTCCCCCGTTTCTTCCCACTCTCGATTTCACGGCTGCGGTGGGCGGCGATGTGACAGGTAAGGGCGTCGTATGGCAGCTACAGACGCAAACGGCTTGTTCGGGCACCGGCACTGGCCCGGGCGCGTGTGGAACTCTGACGAACAACCAGCCGTTCTCGGTCACCTATACGCCACCGAGCAGTTTGTCTGCGTCGCTGACCGTAACACTGACCGCCCTAGCCGTCGCAAACCCTTCGGTGACGAAGACCGCGTCGATCACGGTCGTACTACCGCCGACTTTCACTTTGTCGAGCTGTAATCCCCCGAACCCTCCGCCGGATTCCCTCACCTCCCCTTGCATCCTGCCGAACGGCAGCAACGGCGTCCCCTACATCTCAGCTGGCTCGAATCAGGTAACGATCGCCTTCACCGGGGGCGTTCCACCGTACTCGTTCAACCAGCCCTCTCTTCCCGCTTGTCTGACGATGACGACATCGACGACAAGCACGATGGCAACGATTCTGGGGACCCCGTGCGGTTCGGGCACAACCACGTTTAGTGTGACAGTGATCGACAATACGAATAATCCAAGTGCGGCTGCGCCTCCCACCAGCCAAACCTATCAGATTACGATCAACCCACCGCCACCTCTTTCTGTCCTGACGGGGTCGCTGCCACCTGGTCAGGTCAACGCCCAGTACAATGCTTCGGTGGTCGCTCAAGGAGGAGTACCACCTCTGACGTGGACCCTGGCGCCAGGAGGAAGTTTGCCACCAGGGATTGCATTTAACCCTTCTACCGGCCAATTTGCCGGAGTTCCTACGGCAGGAGCGGCAACCGGATCATCATGCTCGCCTGCGCATACAGGGGTCTATTGCTTCACCGTGCAGGTACAGGATTCCGCCCTGCCTGCCCATCAGACGGCGCCGGCAGCGCCACTGCCGCTTTCGATCACCATACAGTCACCACCACCGCTCCAGATCACGACCGCGAGCTTGCCCGGTGGCACGACTGCGATGGGATACAGTGGTCCGCTGAACGCCACCGGCGGGGTGCCACCCTACACCTGGAGCATCACGGCCGGACAGCTTCCGGCCGGGCTCACTCTTACCACCCAAAACAACGGAACCGGAAGCATTTCAGGCACACCGATTCTGGCGGGCACGTCGAATTTCACCGTAGCGGTGACGGATTCGGAGATCCCGGCGGTGACGAAGACAGCGCCGTTTAGCATCGCGGTTGCTGCAAACGCTAACGGCATGAGCAACGACGCCCTGCTCCAAGGGCCATACGCGTTCCTGTTCACAGGCTTTGACAAAGACGGCTCGGTGCTAATCACTGGCCAGTTTACGGCGGATGGCAAAGGCAATATCACGGCTGGGAGCGAAAATGCCAACCGAGCATCCGGAATCGTGGTAGGCGCGACGATAACGGGCACTTATTCGATCGGCTCCGATGGCCGTGGCGTGATGGAGCTCATCTCGACGTTTGCCAATCAGTCACCGCTGACCGAGGACTACAATCTGGTTCTCAATTCGACCGGAGGCGGTAACTTCTTCGAGAACAATTCTACGAAAACAAACACCGACGGTAGTTTCAACACCCACGGCGAAGGCACGTTCAAGCCGCAGCTAGGCTCGGGCTTTGCGAATACCGACTTCGCCGGGCACTATGCGTTCTTGTTCTCCGGTCAGGACACCTCCGGCAAGCCCGCAGCCCTGGGCGGCGTCGTGGTTGCCAACGGAAGCTCTGATACTCTGTTGCCTGGAACGGGCGACTTCAATGACGCGGGCACCCTTAGCTCGGCGGCTTCGCTCACCGGAACCTTCGGTGGCGTCTCCGGAAGCCAGGGCACGGCCTCGCTAACGTTCCCCCTCTCGAATGGCCAGATCACCCTCAATTTTGTTTTCCTATTCGTATCGCCATCGGACCTGTACTTTGTCGAGTGCGACAGTACGTCCACGGTCGGCGTATGCCAGGCCGGCACACCCGCGCTCGATCGGCTTGCGGGCGAGATGATTCTGCAAAATCCGTCCGTGGTCTTCGGCGCCACAGCGCTTGAAGGCACGAGTGTCGCGAGCGGCGTCGTGGCGAACAGCAGTGGGAACGCCGATGTTTTCGCGGGGCTTTTGACGGCTACCACCTGCGACGGAAGCACTCCAGTAACTCTGAGCTATGACGAAAATAGCGGCGGGACGGTGACCTCTTCCTCATTCTCGGGTACCTGTACGGTTGGGCTGAGCGGCAATGGCCGAGCCGTGTTCACCGGCCTCGGCTCCTCGCCAGCACAAACGCATGTGGCGAACGCATACCTCACGGGATTGGGCACGGGTTTTCTGCTGGGCACGGACGCGGGGGTCACGACCGGCTTGCTCGAACAGCAGTCGGGCGGCCCGAGTTTTTCCAATGCTTCTGTCCAAGGCAGTTACGCCCTGGGTACGCCATTGATCGTCGAAACGAACATGAAGAATGTGATCGGCCAGGTAACTAGCAACGGGAGCGGGAGCCTGGCTGGCGTCGCGGACGCAATCGATCCGCCTGCGACAAGTCCTCCGAATTTGGGTCAGCCGTTCTCGGCAACCTTTGTGTTAGCGCCGAGCGGCCGAGCCACTTTGACGACAACCGCCACGGTGCCGGACGGAATCCCGGCGACCGGTGTTTTCTATATCGTGTCGCCTTCCAGCTTCCGCATGATTTCAACCGATTCGAGCGACCAGCACCCGAACCTGTTTCTGTTTAACCACTAGCCCACTCGTCGGAAGGGTCGACTTCTGTGGTCAGACCGCTAGCTCTTTTCCCCTAGATCCTTCTCCTTCAGTTTCAGTGCCGCGGAATTAATGCAAAAGCGCAGGCCGGTTGGTGCAGGGCCGTCTTCGAAGACATGGCCTAAGTGGGCGTCACAGCGGCTGCATAAGACCTCGGTGCGGACCATGCCATGACTCGCGTCGCGTTCCATCTGAATGTTCTCGGCCGCGATCGGCTGATAATAGCTGGGCCAGCCGGACCCGGAGTGATACTTCGCGTCGGAGGAAAATAGCAGCTGCCCGCAACAAACGCACACATAAGTGCCATCGGTTTCCGTCTCCTCATACTCCCCGGTAAACGGCGGCTCTGTGCCCTTGCTTCGGGTGACGTAGTACTGCTGGTTAGTGAGCGTTGCGCGCCACTCGGCGTCCGTTTTTTTGATTTTCTCGTTCATGCCTTTCGTGATTTGAGGTGAGAGGCCTTCGGACCGCCGTCGCTCGCAGCATACACCAGGAAGGCTCGCAACATAGTGCAAACCTCTATGCTTGGCATCAGCAATTTGGATTGGACTGCCGGATAGGCCCCATCTAGAGTCGGTCGCACAAAGCGGCGTCCGGTCGCTGACTTCACGGCCAGGCGACGGCCGGGGGAGGGGGGTTGCTTGTCGGCGACGTGCGCGCGGGTCGTCGCCTGCAAACAGTGGGGTTGTGAGATAAATAGGATGGGTGCATGAGCCTTTCGAGCGCCCGGTTGAAACCAAAAAAAGGCGGTGCCGCTGGGGAGGCGAGCGCCAGTGTGCCGGCGCCCGATTCCAAACACGTCCTGCCTTTAGAGGAAATCGCAAACTTGACGCAAGAAGGCGGCCGGCCAGCCGAGACGCTGATGAACGTCGTCGCGCTGATTGCCAAACGGTTCCATACCGATGTGTGTTCGGCGTATCTGCTCGAGCCTGACCGGAGCAACCTGGTCCTAGCGGCCACATTGGGGCTGCGCCCTCAATGCGTCGGTACATTGCGGATGGCTCTTACAGAGGGCCTGGCAGGTCTGGTCGCCGAAGAAGTCCGTCCCGTGGCTGTGGAAAATGCGCAAAACCATCCCCGATTCAAGTACTTCCCGCAGGCAGGTGAGGAAGCTTACCACTCCTTTCTGGGTGTCCCGCTGATTGATCGTGGTGTTTTGCAGGGAGTGCTGGTTGTTCAGACGATCGAGCCACGGTTGTTTAGTGAAGAGGAAATCCATATGCTAGTGGAGGCCTCTTCGCAGGTGGCCCCTGTGGTCAGTGAAGCCCGCACGCTCGACCGTTTCATCGTTCCCATCCAAGAGCGACTATGGGCTCTGGCGCGGAATCTATGGTGGAGTTGGGACCCTGAGTCAACCAGCTTGTTCCTCGATTTGGATCCCATCCGCTGGCGGGAGCTGAACCACAACCCCGTCGCCTTGCTTTCGGAGATTCCTCTGGAAGAAATCGAGCGCCGCGCCGCCGAACAAGTGCTCCACAGCCGGATCAACTACGCCTATCGCCGCCTACGGGAGTACCTCGAAAACGATCACACTTGGGGCACCAGGCACGCCGGGATTCTGCGGCCTCGACCGGTGGGGTATTTTTCTGCTGAATTCGGTCTGCATGAGTCGATTCCGATCTATTCGGGTGGCTTGGGCATCCTTGCGGGCGATCACTTAAAGAGCGCCTCGGACCTAGATATCCCCTTGGTCGGGGTGGGCCTTTTCTACGGCCAGGGCTACTTCCGACAGAGGTTGGACCGAAGCGGTTGGCAGCAAGAGGAATACCTCGAGACGGACGTCAACCAGTTGCCCATGGAGCGGGCCATTGGAGCGAACGGCGAGCCCGTAACCGTGCAAATCGAGACGCGAAGCGGCGCCATCCGAGCCAAGGTTTGGCGCTTGCGGGTAGGGCGCTGCGATCTGTTCCTGCTCGATTCAAATGCGGAAGGGAATGCCCCGGAAGACCGCGATCTCAGCTCGCGTTTGTATGGCGGCGACCGGCGAATCCGAATTCGTCAGGAGCTGTTGCTAGGCGTGGGAGGCTACCGGGCTCTACGGGCGATGGGCATTACCCCAGGGGTACTTCACTTAAACGAAGGCCACAGCGGATTTGGAGTGCTCGAGGCCATCCGCTGCCGAATGCTCGATGAAGGCCTTTCGTTTGAACAGGCGACGCCGCGCGTTTCCCGACAAACCGTCTTCACCACCCATACTCCGGTGCCTGCGGGCCACGACCGCTTCGAACCCAGCTTAGTGGAGGAGCATCTCGGGCCGTTGCGGGAAAGCTTGGGACTGTCGCCCGAGGCGCTTCTTTCCCTGGGACGCCAAAATCCGGACGATTCTACCGAAGAGTTTTGTATGACCGTGCTCGGGCTGAAGCTTTCGAGGCGCGCCAATGCGGTTTCCACCCTGCATGGCGAGGTGTCCCGGGCCATGTGGACCGGTCTCTATCCGGGACGGGCCGAAGATGCGGTTCCCATCGGACACATCACCAACGGCGTGCACGTTCCGACGTGGCTGGCGCCGCAGATGTTTCGTCTCTATGACCGCCATTTGGGTGCTGGGTGGCACGAGCACGGCAGTGAGGCGCGGATCTGGGAAGGCATTGAAAGCGTGGACGATGGCGAGCTCTGGGAAACGCACTTGAGCCTAAAAGCGCGTTTGCTGGAATTTGTGCGGCGGCGCGCGATCCAGCAGGCTGAGTTACGCGGCGAGAGTTTTGCGACCCTACAAGCGCTCGAAAGGATTCTCAGCCTTGACGCGCTCACCGTCGGTTTCGCACGGCGCTTTGCCACGTACAAGAGAGCGAACCTAATCCTGTCCGATGTGGACAAATTGGCGTCGATCCTGAACGATGCAAAGCGTCCGGTGCAGTTCGTATTTGCTGGAAAATCGCATCCGCTCGACGATCCCGGCAAGCGCGTGCTTCAGCAGATCGCTCAACTGGCGCGAGATCCCAAGTTGCGGGACAAATTCGTGTTCGTCGAGGACTACGACGTGAACGTAGGTCGCCATTTTGTGCAGGGCGTGGACGTTTGGCTGAATAACCCGAGGCGACCGCTGGAAGCCTCTGGCACGAGCGGGCAGAAAGTCGTCTTAAACGGCGGCTTAAATCTTTCGATCCTCGACGGATGGTGGGCCGAGGCGTACGACGGTTTGAACGGATTCGCCATCGGGACGGGAAAAACCCACTCGGATGTAAGCATTCACGATGCACGCGACGGGGACGATCTTTACCGAGTGCTCCGCGAAGAAGTGGTTCCGCTTTATTACCAGCGCGACCGCGACGGGTTACCGCGCGGCTGGATCAAACGAATGAAGCGGACCATTCGAACGCTTGGCTGGCGATTCAACGCCGACCGCATGGTGATGGATTATACGCGTCAGTGCTACATCCCCGCTGCGGGTGGCACCTCGAGCGATATGACCATCACCTTGTGATTTCGAAAACGGCCCTTCCGTCATCTTTGACCATGCGAGCGTCGCGCCCACCAACAGCTTCCGTTATAATCGTCTGATTCGCTCGGATAGCAACGATGAAAGCATTCCCTTCCGAACATTCCGGCCAAGAAGCGCACAGAGCTGGACGTTCCGGTCAAGCCGCGGGGAGCGGGCCCGGCCGCACGCCGAAACAGCCGGTGTGGAAAATGCTGCCGCATGTCTGGGCACTCATCAAACCTCGTCGGAGCATCTTACTGGTTGGCTTTCTCTTGATGGCGATCAACCGCGTGTGCGGATTGATCCTTCCCGCGACCCCCAAATATCTGCTCGATGACGTCGTTCAGAAGCGCCATGTTGGGCTCCTAGTGCCTCTGGTCTTGACGCTGGCCGCCGCCACGCTGGCACAGGCGCTGACTTCCTACTCCTTGACGCAGCTCTTGTCGAAGTCTTCGCAGCGGATGATCGCCGAACTGCGCATCAAGGTGCAGGCCCACATCGGGCGGCTTCCGGTGGCTTACTACGACGCAAACAAGACCGGCGCCCTGGTTTCCCGCATCATGAGCGATGTGGAAGGCATACGGAATCTGATCGGCACCGGGCTCGTTGATTTTGCGGGGGGAATCATGACGGCCGTTTTCGCGCTCGTGTATCTATTGCGTGTGAGCGTCGAGATGACGGCTGCCGCGGCGTTCTTTCTGGTCATCTTTGCGATCAGCCTCAGCCGCGCCTTCAAGAAAATTCGACCGATTTACCGGGCACGACCGAAGATCAACGCGGAAGTGACGGGCCGGCTCACCGAATCGCTCGGCGGCGTTCGCGTGGTAAAGGGCTATCATGCCGAGGACCGTGAGGAGGCAGTTTTTCGGACCGGCGTACAGCGCCTGCTTGACAACGTGTTGGAAACACTGACGGCGACGTCACTGATGAGTGCCTCGGCGACGATCTTTATGGGGATTATCAGCGCATCGATCATGTTTCTCGGCGCCAAGAAAATGCTGACAGGCTCGATGACCCCGGGCGGCTTCTTCTCCTACAACGCCTTTCTTCTCATGCTGATTGCGCCGGTTTCGCAGGTTGTGGGCATCGGTCCACTGATGACGGAGGCGCTTGCGGGTCTGGAACGCACGCGGGAGGTTCTGGACGAAAAACCAGAGGACTCCGATCCCCGGCGGACGATCCAACTCCACCGTATCGATGGGCAGGTTGTTTTTGACCGAGTGAATTTCTCCTATGAGACTGGGAAGCAGGTTTTATTCGATATCTCGTTTGAATCTCAACCGGGCACCGTGACCGCATTCGTCGGCCCGTCGGGCGCGGGAAAATCCACGATTATCGGCCTCATCGCGGCGTTCTATGCGCCCAGGACTGGGCGGGTTCTGGTCGACGGAGTAGATCTGGCCAAGGTGCGCCTGGACTCCTACCGCACGCAACTCGGAGTCGTTTTGCAGGAGAGTTTTTTGTTCGACGGCACGATTCGCGAAAACGTCGCCTTCGCCCGGCCGCTTGCAAGTGAGGAGGAAATTCTGGCGGCATGTCGGATCGCCCGCGTCGACGAATTCGCGGAGGGATTTGAAAAGGGGTACGACACCGTCGTGGGAGAGCGCGGCGTGAAACTTTCTGGAGGCCAGAAGCAGCGCGTCTCGATCGCGCGCGCGATCCTGGCCGACCCTCGGATTCTGATTCTCGACGAGGCGACCTCGAGCCTTGATTCTGAGTCTGAGGCGCTGATTCAGGAAGGCCTGCGCTACTTGATGCGCGGGCGGACCACGTTCGTTATTGCGCATCGGCTATCCACGATTCGCCGTGCCGAACAAATTGTCGTGGTCGAGGCGGGCCGGGTCATTGAGCGCGGCACGCACGCATCGCTACTGGCCGCGTCGGGCCGCTACTATGACCTTTATACCAGGCAGCATGGCGTGGAGGCGAATCTGTTCCTCGCTCCCGGCGAGGGAGACCGCGTGGCGGAAGAAGTCTCCGCCGACGGCTCATCGGCACCTGGTCAAGATTCTCGAGGCGCCGCTCTGCCGGAAGCGATCCAGTGGATTCGCGGGCAACGAACTTGATCTTCGATCCTTCCTTTTTGCCAAACTTCTTAAAGTCAGGACGGGAACCGGGGACATGTCCGAGTTAACGATCGACGTTCCCAGGAGTATGGCCGCCACCGATGGCCTGCCAGCTGACCGGCGCCGGTGGGCGATGCTCACTTATTGCATCGGACTTTCGATGTCCGTTTTGGACGGGAACATCGCTAATACGGCATTGCCCAACATCGCAAAGCAGCTTCACGCGAGCCCTGCCGTATCGATTTGGGTCGTGAACGCGTTTCTTCTGGCGGTCGCGATCTGCGTGGTTCCTCTTTCCTCGCTGGTCGACATTATCGGCTACAAGCGTGTCTATCAGATTGGACTGGGTCTGTTCACGATGGCATCGGTGGGCTGCTCCCTGCCTCATTCGCTCAACACCCTCGTTCTGGCCCGCACCTTCCAGGGCGTGGGGGCCGCGTGCATCTGGAGCACCTCGGCTGCGATCATGCGCTACACCTATCCACGCGCATTGCTCGGCCGCGGCATCGGCCTCGGTGGTATGGTAGTTTTCACGTCGGCCGCAGCCGGACCCAGCATTGCCTCCGCCATTCTTTCCGTTGCCTCCTGGCATTGGCTTTTCGCCATCAACATTCCTTTTGGCCTGCTTTCGCTCAGTCTGTCTCAGCGGTTTCTAGCGCCCGCTGAGGGGACGCGCCACCGCTTCGATTTGTGGAGTGCTGTGTTGAATGCGATGACGGTGACGCTACTGATCCGCGGCATTGATGGCATCGGCAACTTAGAGAGGCTATCGATCGTGGCGACCGAGTTAACCGGCTCGGCGATCCTTTCCGTGCTGCTCGTGAAACGGCAAATGCACCTGGATATCCCGATGCTGGCGATCGACTTATTCAAGCGGCCGATCTTCGCACTCTCCTCCGCGGCCTCGTTCTGTACGTTCATGGCTCAAGGCCTGGCCTTCGTCGTGCTGCCGTTCTACTTCATCGATGCCTTTGGATTTTCACAAGTGTGGGCCGGCATTCTGCTGACACCGTGGCCGCTGGCCGGCGGAGTGATGTCCCACGTTTCAGGAAGGCTTGCGGACCGCTATCCGATCCGAGTCCTCGGGCCGGTCGGCATGGCTGCGATGTGCGTCGGCCTGCTCTTGCTGGCGAGGCTACCGCCCCATCCGACGACCCTCGAGATTGTCTGGAGGGCCGCGTTAGGAGGCTGCGGATTCGGCTTCTTCGGCGCGCCAAACAACCGGGCCATGGTGGCCAGCGCACCGAAGGAACGCAGCGGCGGCGCGGGCGGCATCAGCA
Source organism: uncultured Acidobacteriaceae bacterium (assembly GCA_964407845.1). Classification (GTDB taxonomy): domain Bacteria; phylum Acidobacteriota; class Terriglobia; order Acidiferrales; family UBA7541; genus Palsa-295. The sequence continues at coordinate 10,497 of CAYOXF010000103.1, forward strand.
CCATGTCGCGTCTATTGGGGCAATCGATCGGCGTTTCCGTTGTGGCGGTGATATTCACCATGACGGGGCATGGAGGAGTAACTCTTCATGGCGTGAAGGTGGCGCTACTGTTCGGCGCTGGCTTCTGTGTAGTGTCGGGATGGATCTCCGGTGTCCGGCAACCGCATCTATTGCCGGAATAGGTACTTAGGTCCGCTTGGTTTGCAGTTGGTGGTAGCCGAATTCCTTGCGTGCTTCGTCCAGGCGTTTGCCGTCCCGAACACTTCTTCGAATGGCCGCTTCGGCAGCGTCGATTTCCTCTGATACTTCCAGCACCTCGGTCTCGTGCCGTTGCGGAATCACAACGACTCCGTCGGCATCACCGCGAAGCAGATCCCCAGGCGCGACGCGGGCGTCTCCGATGTTGACGACGACATTCGTCGCCTCGAGCTGCACGCGGTCCTTTCCGGTTCGCATCGAATAACTACGGCTGTAGACCGGATAACCCAGCTCTAGGCACAGCGCTGTGTCACGACAGGCGCCATCGATTACGGTGCCCGCGATGGCTCGCCGATGCGCAATTTCGGTCAGGATGTCGCCCCAGACGGTCGCGTTCTCGCGGCCCCCGTTGTCGATCACGATGACCGAACCGGGCGGGACATCGTCGATGTAGTCGCCCACCGTACCCGCAGGCTTTCCCACCGGGCCGTAGAGCAGAGTGAACGCACGACCGGCCAACCGAAAGCGCGGATCGCGCGGCTTGATGTTGAGGCATTGGCCAGCGATCCCCAGCCGATCCAGCGCGTCGCTGATCGTCGACGTATCGAGTTTGCTAACGCGTTCAACCTGCGGTTCTCGGGTAGGCAAAGGGATCCTCAACGGCGGAGCATGTTTTCGTAGCTTGCGCCCATCACTTCGGTGATCGGTTGGCCGGCGTAGAGTGCCTCGGCCATCCGCGCTTCCCGTGCCGCAATGTCTTCGGCCACTGCCAGAACGCGCTCGATATTCTCTTGGGAGACGAACACAACGCCGCTACCGTCGGCAACAGCGTAGTCGCCTGCTTTCACCTGTACATCGCCGATTCTGACCGGCTGATTGTTGGCGAGTTCGACGATGCGCCCGCGCGCCGTCAGCGTGGTGGCGCCGCGCGCATACACGGGAAAATCCAACTGACGCGCTTCATCGACATCTCGCACGGGCCCCTCGGCAATCACGCCAGCCAGGCCGCGCAACTTTGCGCCATGGGAAAGAATGCCGCCCCAAGCGGCTGCCGGAACTCCGCTGAGCTGCTCGACCACGATAATGTCACCGGGTGTGGCCGACTCGATAGCCGTCGTCCCAATATGCCGCGGAGGTCCGGGCGGAGGCTCTCCTACGCCCAGCTTGATCGTAAGAATTCTTCCGGCGATGCGACGGGTCGCCGTCATTTGCCTGAGTCCGGCCACGGCGCCCTTCAGGCCCGTCTTATCCACGGCGTCTGAAACGGCGCAGGCGTCCAGCTTGTTCAATCGCGCCAGGAAATCGCTTTTCTCTCCGCCGTTGCTCATCGCTGACTCCGATGGTCACTGCCAATAGACAAAACCCATGGCATTGCCCGTGCCCGCCTCGGTGCGGTAGCAAGGTACGTAGTCCACGAGATTCATTTTCTTCCCGAGCGAGTTCATGCCCACCGACAATGGGATCCAGTTTCGAATTTCGCAGGTATTGCCCAGTAGGTACGTTTCTGGAATCGCCGCCAGGCCGGCCTCATCCCGTTCCCGCATGGCCTTGATGACTCGCTGGTCGAGATCTTCATCGATCACGAAATGGGTCAATCCGCCTGACGCAAATACGGCGATCTTGGCATCCTGTGTCCAGCTTTCGATCGCTTTCACCAACGCTCGACCAAACTTCAGGCAGCGTCCAATCCTCGGAAGGTTATGCGGGATACCCGCATTCAAAAAAAGCGGAACGCTCGGTGGAGGAGCATCGACCATCACGCGCCGGTAGAGAAATCCGAAAGCGTGCGGTATGCCGTGCTCGTGACCGTTCACCTTGGGCAATCGGGAGGATTCGGAAACGTCGAATTCCTGGTCGATCAGTGAATTCACGATGTGTAGCGCAAGCTCCGTCTGCCCGTCGTAGATCGCGCCGCCCGGGGGGCAATGTCCGATTTCGGCGACGGCGATTCCAGGAGGCATTTTGGCCTTGGCCTCTTCGGTCTCAGGAACATTCGCGATCTTGCCTCCCGCAAAAACCAGAAAGGCAGGCGTATTTTCATCGCTGAAAAGCTCGCGCTGGTCGTTGCCGACGATCACGACCACGTCCGGTTTCACTTCGGCGAATTTTGCAGCGAGTTTATCGAGCGCGCGCTGACAAGCTTCATACCGCTTCTTGCGTTCCTCCAAGGTGATGGCGGCGGCGAAACCGGGGTGGCGGACGGCCAGCAATTTTGCGTAATCGTAGGCTTTGCCGCGATAGAAATGTCGCGGATTCTTCAGGTCCGCCTCGGCCCGCAGGTGCCACATATCCGGCGGAGTGGAAAGCATTGGACCGTGCGAGCAACCAACACCCAGCACAATTTTTGCCATACCTGATACCTCCGGTTCGCTCGAAAACCCTCTAGCCCCACACGCGGCGGGCCGTTTCGACCACGAGCCGCAGCTTATCCCACTGATCTTCTTCGGTGAGCAGATTTCCCTCCATAGTCGAGGCAAAGCCACACTGAGGACTGAGCGCAAGATTTTCGAGCGGCACATACTGGGTCGCCTGCTGGATGCGCCGAACAATCTCATCCCCGCTCTCCAGCTTCGCGATCTTTGAACTGATCAGGCCTAGCACGACGGTCTTGTTCTTGGGCACGAAGCGAAGCGGAGCGAACGTACCTGAACGCGCGTCCTCGTATTCCAAAAGAAATCTGTCAACATCCATCGTCCCAAAAAGCTTCTCAGCAATGGGATCGTAACCGCCTTCCGCATACCAATGGCTACGGCTGTTGCCTCGGCACAGATGGATACCGAGCACTACGCCCGGCCGGCGCGCCGCGCGAAAACATTCATTGTCGGCCTGAATCGCGTCGTCTAAAGCAACGTCGGGTTCCACGCGCATGTTGGTGCGAATCCATTCGCGCCACTTCGGGTCCATATAATAGCTGTAGCGCGGTGCATCGATCTGGATGTATTTCACGCCTTCGGTGGCGAGCGTAGCGACTTCTGACTTTATGATCTGGACGATTTCGCACAGCAGTGCCTTGTGATCGGTATAGATCTTATCGGTTGTGCCCCACTTGAACATGATCGCGGGAAACTGGGTCGCGCTCGGCAATGTCATCTTGATGTCGCCAGGGCTGTGCTGTTTCAGGAAGGGCAGTTCGTGGCCGGTCAGGGGTCGGACCTGCTTCAGTCTGGAGACGACAATGCCTCGGACCGGGCCCATGCGCGCATTCGGCGGGCGCTGATCAGGCTGCTCGGCCTTCCACGTACGCTCGAGCCCCTCGCGGTAGTCCACTCCTTCGATGGCTTCGGTGAAATCACCCATAAAGTTCGAACGGCGAAATTCGCCGTCTGTAAAAATGTCGAAGCCCAATTCCCTCTGCTTAGCCAAGACACGGAGGATCTCGCGGTCTTCCATCTCTCGCAGGCGGCTGTGATTGGGAGAATCGTCCCTCCGAGCTTCCAGCAGGTCCTGCGGCCGCAAGAAACTCCCGATGTGGTCGGCTCGATAAGGTACAGACATGGCCTATTTTCTCGACGAAGGAAACCGCTCAAATGCGTGGCTAGCCGGCCTTCTCCCATTTGGCCTCGACGTTCAGTCGGAAGAGCTTTCTGGCGTTGTCTTCGAAGATCAGCTTCTTATCCGCGGCGCTCAACCAGTCGAAGCCATCAATGTAGACCTTCACGTCATCCAACCACTTCCCGGTCTTCGGGTCCTTGGCAGTGCCGACGCCAGGACGTTCGGTACCAAACACGCAACGGTCCGCGCCGACGGTTTTGATCACTAGCTCGCAGGCCAGCGGTGTGTAGAGCACTGTGTCATAGTAAAGCTTGCGCAGGTTGTCCATGAAATTGCTCTGGCCGCCCCGTCTGAGCGTGGGCGCCAGAAAACGCCCGGCGTGATAAGGGACCGCACCGCCGCCATGCGAGCACACCATTTTGAGCTTCGGAAAATCCTGAAACACACGAGACCCGACGAGCGAAACGACAGAAATCGTCTCCTCATTGATGAAGTGCGTTGAATAGCTGTGACGAATGGAGCGGCATCCGGCTCCGTGGATATAGCCGGGCGCATCGAGCTCCACCAGTTTCTCATAGAGTGGATACCAATACTCGTCGCCCATCCCCGGGGTGTCGTAGTTCGAGGCTTCGCTCGGGTCGGGGTTGATCAAGCAGCCGACGAATCCGAATTCCTTGACACATCGCTCGAGCTCGGCGACACAGTTTTTCGGACTTACACCGGGCGATTGAGGCAGGCCGCAAACGCCCCTAAAAACATTCGGGAACAGGCGGCACTGCTGCGCGACAAGGTTGTTGCATTCTTCGATAAACCACTGCGAGACCTTCGCAGGCTTTTCGGCGTGCATCATCTGGTAGGGCCGCGGCGAGAGCAGCTGCAGGTCAGTGCCGACTTCCTTCAGCAGGCCGATATGGGATTTGCCGGTACCGAAAGTAGGCTCGTTCAGAAACGCGATCATCTCGTCGTCGCTGATCTCCACTTTTCCACGACCATGCGATCCGCGATGCGACAGGATGTTGGCCTTGTACGCGTAAAGAGAATCCGGTGCCGTCAAATGACCATGAACATCGATGACCATACGATCCACCCCCCGTGTTCCCAGGTATGCTGTTCTTATCTCCGAAAGCCTCCCATGTCAACCTGGCTCCTGGCAACTCAAATCATCTCCGATCGACCGATCCAAACCGAGGCACCGGCACCTGTGACAACGCTCGGTCCATCCGCATCGAGGCCTTACGCCACGGGCGCGAAATCTCGATGTTGACCTAGCCCCGCATACAGCATAGCTTGGGCGTCCGAGGAAACATGCCAGCCGAGGCCGCCACGATCGATCCGGCCAAAAACGCCGGTGGCACGACGCGCAGTCGAGCCATATACGCGCTGGTAATGCTAACGGTCATCTATTCGCTGAACTTTCTTGACCGGACCGTCATCACGATTCTCATCGACCCCATCAAGCATGAGTACCATCTCTCGGACAAGACCATGGGCTTCATTTCCGGCTTCGGCTTCGTGATTTTTTACTCGATTTTGGCCGCACCAGTAGCCCGCTGGGCCGATCGAGGCAACCGCCGGTCGATTATCACGTGGGGCCTGGTGATTTGGAGCGGCATGACCGCGCTGGCAGGCATCGCTCGCAATGCGCTCGAGCTGACACTCTCGCGATTCGGTGTGGGCATCGGGGAAGCCGCGGGCACCGCACCTTCAAGCTCGATGATCTCTGACCTCTTTCCCGGCGGCAAAAGGTCCACCGCCATGGCTGTTTATCAGCTCGGCCCGGTGTTCGGCGGCTTTCTCGGCGCGTTTATTGGAGGCTGGATAAATCAATACTACGGCTGGCACAGTGCGTTTCTCGTGGCGGGCATTCCCGGACTGGCGGTCGCTTTAATCT